>NZ_JBIALS010000007.1:196477-316173 GCF_042873655.1 Streptomyces sp. NPDC004609
CCCGCGCAAGCGGGGGTGGACCGGTGGCCGCGCTGGTCGTCTTCGCCGCCCTCGGGTGCTTCCCGCGCAAGCGGGGGTGGACCGTTCCACCGCACCCTCACCACCGCCGAGCGCGAGTGCTTCCCGCGCAAGCGGGGGTGGACCGTTCCACCGCACCCTCACCACCGCCGAGCGCGAGTGCTTCCCGCGCAAGCGGGGGTGGACCGTCGGGCGACAACCGTGGGTTGTCGGCTCAGTAGTGCTTCCCGCGCAAGCGGGGGTGGACCGGGCTACACCATGGCGGGCCGGAGCATTCACGCGTGCTTCCCGCGCAAGCGGGGGTGGACCGGAACACAAGGGCACGAACACCACCTTCGGAAAGTGCATCCCGCGCAAGCGGGGGTGGACCGGAACACAAGGGCACGAACACCACCTTCGGAAAGTGCTTCCCGCGCGAGCGGGGGTTGAGTCAAGCCGCCCCATGGCCGCGCGCCGCGCGCGTGCTCGCGAGGGGGCACGCGCGGGTATAGGGGAGCGCGGGCCCGCGCAGCCGCCCCGTGCTCTCCCTGGTACGGCCCCCGGGCCCCAGGGTGCGGCTCCGGGGGTGGGGAATCGTCGTCGGACGATTGATGTGGGCGGCCGTCAGAACATCACCACCGAGCGGAGGACGTCGTCTTCGTGCGTGCGGGTGAATGCGGTCTCGACCTCGTCGAGCTCGATCGTCTCCGTGACGAAGGCACCCGGATCGATCCGGCCCTGCTGATGCAGATCGATCAGCATCGGGAAATCCTCACTGATCCCACCCTGCCGGTCGTGCAGATCCGTATGACAGACCCCACACGCCCGCACCGGCCACCACGGCCTAGCCCGGGCCCGGATCGGGAACGACGATCGTCTCGACCCGCACCGGCTCGTCCCTGCCCGGGGCAACCACACCCGCCTTCAGCTGTCCCAGCCCGACCGGATCGCGACGTCCCCGCACGCCGCCGCCGAACTCGCCGAGAATGACACCGGCCTGCCGCTCGCTCCGGGCTGACACGCACGGCCGGGCGAGGTACCGCGCCCGGCCGTCCGGAAAAGCGCTGGCCCGCCGCGGTCGTCCGCGGTTAGGGTCCGTGGTGTTGTCCCGGTGGCGTACGGTCGCCGGACGTGGCCGAGCAGAGTGTGGAGGTGTTGACCGATGGCTGTCGTTGCGATGGGCGCTGCCCGCATCCGGAAGTTCATCCAGTCCACCTCCGTGGCCGCCGGCTGACCTCACTCTCCATTTCTTCCGCGCCTGAGCGCGCGGCGCCGGGGCCACCCTTGTGAAGGGTTCACCCCTTGTCCTCCTCCGCTTCTTCGTTCTCCTCCTCTTCTTCCTTCCCCGGTTCGGCCTCGTCGTCGCATCCGCTTCTTCCGTACGGCTGGGACGACGGCTGGGCGGCCGCGTTCGCTCCGTACGCCGCACAGGGCCTGCTGCCCGGCCGGGTCGTACGGGTCGACCGTGGGCAGTGCGACGTCATCACCCCGGTCGGCACGGTCCGGGCCGACACCGAGTTCGTGGTGCCCCGCGATCCCATGAAGATCGTGTGCACCGGCGACTGGGCGGCCGTCGATCCGGCCGGTGACCCCCGCTATGTGCGGACGCTGCTGCCGCGTCGTACCGCCTTCGTGCGCTCCACCTCGTCCAAGCGGTCCGAGGGCCAGATCCTCGCCGCGAACGTCGACCACGCGATCATCGCGGTCTCCCTCGCCGTCGAGCTGGACCTCGGCCGCGTGGAGCGGTTCCTCGCGCTCGCGTGGGAGAGCGGGGCGCAGCCCCTCGTCGTCCTCACCAAGGCCGACCTGGTGCCCGACGCCACCGGGCTCTCCTACCTCGTCGAGGATGTGGAGACCGTGGCCCCGGGTGTGCAGGTGCTGCCGGTCAGTTCGATGACGGGAGACGGTACCGAAGTACTCGCCGCGATCGTCTCCGGGGGCACGAGCGTGTTGCTCGGTGTGTCGGGTGCGGGGAAGTCCACGCTCGCCAACGCCCTCCTCGGCGAGGAGGTGATGGACGTACGGGCCACCAGGGACATCGACGGCAAGGGCCGGCATACGACCACCACCCGCAACCTCCTCGCCCTGCCCGGTGGCGGGGTGCTCATCGACACCCCCGGGCTGCGGGGTGTCGGGCTCTGGGACGCCGGAACCGGTGTCGGGCAGGCGTTCTCGGAGATCGAGGACCTCGCAGGGCAGTGCCGGTTCCAGGACTGCGCCCACGACAGGGAGCCCGGCTGCGCGGTCCTCGCGGCCGTGGCGGACGGCTCCCTCCCGGAGCGCCGGCTGACGAGCTACCGCAAGCTCCTGCGCGAGAACCAGTACATGGTCGCCAAGACGGACGCGAGGGCGCGCGCCGAACTGCGCCGAGAGTCCCGTCTCAGGGGCGCCGTGGGCAAGGCCGCCATGGAAGCCAAGCGCGGTCGGCTGCGATGACCGGTTCGCGGCGCGGGGGCGCCGGGCCCCGCGCCGCCGGGGCCGTACGTGGTCTGTCGTGCGGCCCGCGCAGGTCACCCCGGGCGCGGGCCGCAGGGGCGGCGGGGGCGCACGGTCTCCGCCGGGCGGTTCTGTGCACCGCGGGCGGCTTCGTACCCGGCGCGCCCGGCCGGCGGGGGCCATGGACAGGGCGCGGGGCGCCCCCGGCGGCCGGTTCCGCTTCGGGTTCCGGTTCCGGTTCCGGGTTCCGGTTCCGGTTCCGGGTTCCGTGTTCGGGGTTCAGGGTTCGGGGCGCGACCGTGCGGCGCCGTCACTCGTCCAGGCCCCAGCTGTGGATCTTCTTCGGATGGATCCGGATCAGCTCCTCGCTGAAGTGCGGCCCCAAGTCGTGCGGACCCGTGAGGAGTTCCGCCTCGCCCCGGATGTCCACCCCGCGTACCTTCCACGGCTTGAGGCTCACGATGTCGTCGACGACGAGCCCCACTTTCGGATTCGCCCGGAGGTTGCGCCACTTCTTCGTCCGCGCCAGGTCGTGGCCCCCGATCAGGATCGTGCCGTCCTCCTGGGGGAAGAAGCCGACCGGATTCGCCTGCGGCTGGCCCTTCGGGTCGACGGTCGCCAGCCGCCCCAGGCGCTGGGAGGAGAGATACGTACGCTCGGCTTCGCTGAATGAGGTCATGGACGAAGCCTCACACGCGCCGATGGGATTCCGCATCGGACCACGGTCCCGGTCCGGGAGCCGTACGGCCTGGGCCGGTGTGTCCACGGCCTGCCCGACGCTACGTTCCGCCCACCTCCCGCAGCACCGGGGTGCCCCGGGCACCGTACGCCGCCTCCGCGCCCGCGCGGGGCTCGGGCGGACCTGGTCAGCGCGGCTTGGCCGGCGGCGGGGGAGGCGGAGGCGCCGTCGAGCGCGGGGGCTTCTGCGACTGGACGGACTGGCCCAGGGGATCGCCCAGCGGATCGTCCCAGTCCTCCCCGGGCTCGTCCGGATCCGGATCGAAGGGGTCCGGCAACTGTTCCTGCTGATCGGGCACTTGTCTCCTCAAAGAGGGCGAGTGGGAGATTCCGTGCGCATACTATCGGTGTGGTTTCGGCGGACGGGTGGCGTGCGCGGCCGTCCCCGCGCTCCGACGAGGAGGCTCCCATACCGACGAACATCGCCGGTTTTCTGATGCTTGTCGTGCTCGCCCTTCCGGGATACGTCTACCACCGCGCCCTCGGCCGTCATGTGCCCGCACGGGTCCACACCGCCTTCCAGGAACTGGTGTCGATCCTGTTCGTCAGCGTGATCGTCGACGTCCTCGTCGTGGGTGCGCTGGAGACGGGATCCCGGTTCGGGCTGTGGTACTCCCCATCCTTCAAGGCGCTTTTCGACCGGCCGGGCGACTACGTCACCGCGCACTTCACGGCCGTCTGCGTCTGGGGAGCCGTGGCCCTGGCGGTCGCCTGCGCGACCGCGTACGGCGCGGGAGCCGGGCGGTGGTGGAAGGTCCTGCCGCCCTCGGGGCGACAGCGCTGGAACGACCGGGTCCGGCGGCTGGAGCCGCAGAACTCCGCGTGGTGGCTCCTCTTCCGCGAACACCCCGACGCCGAGGTGTACATCGGCTGCGTCCTGGAGGACGGCAGCTATCTCGCCGGGGTCCTGCACAGCTACAGCCGGGTGCCGCTGGAGCACGGCGACCGGGAACTGACCCTGCGCGGAGACATCTCGTACCGCCCGCCCGGTGAGACGGAGACGACCGTGCTGCCCCAGGTCAACGCGGTCGCCGTGAGCGCGCGACGGCTCGCTTTCCTGACCGTCACCTATCTGCCGGCCGCGCCCGATCCGGATCCGTCCGGTGATTCCGTGCCGTCCGCCGGCTCCCAGCCGCCGGCGGACCCGCAGCCGTCGCCGGACCCCCTCGCGTCCCCGGGCTCCCCGTCCGGGGACCCCCAGCCGTCGGCCGATCCGGCACCCGGGGACCCCCTACCACCGGCAGGTCCGGCACCCGGGGACCCTCAGCCGTCGGCCGATCCGGCACAGTCCGGCGGCGGGGCGCCGACCGCGGATCCGGCGCACTCCGCGCCCGGCCCGGGACAGCCGCCCGCCGGTCCGGCCCCGGCCGCCCCCGTAACACCCGCCCCGGCCCCCACGACTTCCGGCCCCCCGGCCGTCGGCCCAGGTCCCTCCGGCTCCCCGGCCGCCGTGCCGGGCCCCGCCCTCCCCGCGACCGGTCAGGGGGCCGGATGACCTCGATCCTCGGTGAGCGCTGGGGCGGCTGCACGGTGAGCGACGCGGTCGTCGAACTGCTGCTCCGGGCCCAGCGCGGAGCGGTACGGGACCGGTCCGACCGGATCGGCCTCCGCCATCTCACGGCCGCCCTGGGCGAGCCCGAGGCCCCCGGGGCGCCCGGTCCCGCCGGATGGCGCGCCGTGCTGCTCGCGTCCGGGTTCCCCGAGGAGCAGCTGACCTGGCAGGACCCGCGCCCCCGGACCGCCCCCGCCATCGGCGATCGGCCGGATGAACTGCCCCTCCCGGACGAAGAGTTACGCGAGCTGCTCGGGCAACTGTCCCGGTGGGCCCGTACGACCGGCGACGACCGCGCCACCACAGCCCATCTGGTCGCCGCCCTGGCCGGGACCGGCTCCCGCACCGGCTCCGATCCGGGAGATCCGCGCGCGGGACTCCACCGCCTCGGGCTGACCGCCGACACCGTCCTGCGGGCCGCCGCCCGGCACCGGCCCGCCGAACCCGACGAGGACACCGCCTTCCTCCCGCCGGCCGGCGTCTCCGCTGACCGCGTATCCGCCGGCCGTGTACCACCCGACCGTGTACAACCGGACGGCGTACAACCCGACGGCGTGCGGCCCGGCACGAACCGCGCCGTGAACACGGGGGAGCAGGGGCTGTTCCCCGTACCCCCGCCGCCCACCGCCGACGAACTCCGCGTCAGAACGGGAAAGCGCATGTCGCCCCTGTTCGTCCGGCTGTTCGCGCTCGGTGGCCCCGACTCGGGGAAGGAGATGGGCGCGCCGGTGGGGCTCGCGCGGCTGCGGCAGCTCGCCGCGCTGATCCTCGTCAACTACGTGCTCGCCACCGGCACCGTCCTGTCCGTGATCGTCTCCTCCTACCGCACCGGGCCCCTGTGGCTGCTGCTCGTGCTGCCGCTGACGTGGCTGCCCCTCGACCGGGTGCCGCTGCCGGTGTGGCTGGTCACCAAGGCGGCGACGGCCTGGTTCGTCCCGTGGCCGTTCGGCTGGCTGGTGGTCTGCTGGATGGCCGGCGAGGCGCTCCAGCTCCGGACCCAGCTGTGGATCTTCCGGGCGAGCCTGGGCAGCCCCGTACTCACCCGCGCCGCCCTCGTGGCGGAGAACCGGCAGAAGGCCGCCGACACACTGATCCGCCGCTTCGGCGGGTCGGAGGAGAGAGCCGGGGCCCCGGCGACATGGCGGCCCGAGGAGCGCAATGTCCTGTGAACGACCCCGGAAGCATCTGTCGGCGGAACTGCGCGACGACCGGGCGGCGGCGGAGTGGCTCGCCCGGAGGGGCGGCCCCGACGACCGGGCCGCCGAGGAACTGATCCTGCTGCTGGACGTGGTCCTCGCCGCGCGCACCGTCTCACTCGACGACGCCCTCGCCCTGCTCCCGCAGGTCCCGGAGGGAAGCCGGGCGCTGCGCCGGCGCCGTACGACCCGCCGGACCATCGGCCTGTGGGCCGCGGACAGCGCCCGGATCGCCTGGCGCCGCGACCTTCTCCCTCCCGTTCTGCACCACTTGGCGATGGGGCTGACCGCCGTGGCGGTGTTCTGGCTCCTCGGTGCCGATGCCCCGGCCCTGCCGTTCATCGGCACGGCCTGCGCGCTCGCGGGGCGGTGGCCGTACGCCGTGCCCCTCGCGCTCGTCGCCGTCGCGCTCGACCCTGCCCTGTGGTGGTCGGCCGGGCTCTGCCTGGGCTCGGCGATCGCCGCGCACCACAGCCTGGACCTCACCCACCAGGTGATCGGCCGGGCCTGGTGGGCGACGGGTCCCGTCTTCGGCTTCGTACCGCTCCGGGCCCGGCTGTCCCTGATGGCGCGGCGGCGGTGGAGCCTGTTCGCGACCGGCCTCGACCTCGCCGTGAGCGGCTACGCGGGGAAGGCGGGGCCCTTGCTCGCCGCCGCGCGGGCCGGGGGAGTGCCACCCGTGTGCGAACCCCTGCTCGCGATGGCCGGGGCGCGGGAGCAGCTCCACCGGGACGACCCCGCCGGCGCGCTGCTCACCGCCCGGGAGGCGACCCGTGAGGCACGGCGCCACGGCGGCGCGGTCCTCGGCTGGTGCCTCGCCGAACTCTCCCGTGTCCACCGCATCAACGGCGACGACGAAGCCGCCGCCGAGGCGCAGGACGAGGCCCTCCCGCTGCTGCGCGGCCGGTCCCGGCGGCGGCACGCCCGCCGGCTGCTGCTGGAGATCGGGGAGCGGCGGCTCGACACCGCGCCCCTGTCCGAACTCCTCCGGGAGGTCCACCGGATGCGGCTGACCGCCCTGCGCTGCCGCGACCACCGGCTGATGCGGGCCACCGAGATGCGGCTGGTCCGGCTGATGCTGCGGGTGGGCAACACCGCGGGGGCACGCGCGGCGCTGCGGGCCGTGGCCCATGGCGAGGACGCCCGGGTGGGGGTGCACGACACACCGGAGGAAGCGGTACGGCACCGGCTCCAGGCCGCGTTCGCGCTGGTCGAGGAGGAACGCACCCGCGACCACGGACGCCGGGACGCCATGGCCGCCCTCGCCGTCCTCGACGCCCGGACCCGGCCGCTCGCCGCGGTGGCGGCCCGGCTGGCCCTGGCCCGCGCGCAGGAGCTCGACGGCGACGAGGACGCGGCGCTCGCGCAGGCCGTGCACAGCCTCGTCGCCGTCCACGAGGCCCGCTACCGCGTGGGCGAGGCCCGCGGGCGCAGGCTCTGGGAGCGGATGCAGCTCAGTGTGTACGCGACGGCCCTGCGGCTCGCGGCCCAGCGGCGGGGCCCCGACGCCGGAGCCCTGGTCGCCGAGATCATGGAGACCGCGCGGGGAGAGGTGCTCCCGAGCCGTGTCGACGACTCCGAACTCGGCCGCCGGCTGGCGCTCGCGGACGCCATGAGCGCGGGGGACCTCATGGGCACGGGAGGCGTCACGGGTGCGGGGGGTCCCTTGGGTGCGGGGGGACGTACGCGTTCGGCAGGCAGTACGGGTGGGGACGAGCCTGTGGGTGCCGGGGACGTCACGGGCGCGGGGGATCCCGCGGACGCGGCGGGACGCACGGGTTCGGCCGACGGGAGGGGCGGGGGCGGCCGTACGCGTGGAGTCGGCCATACGGGCGGGGGCGAGCCCGGGCGCGCGGGGGACCCCGCCGGGGCGACGATCTCCACGGGCGCTAGCGGGGCCGCCGCCCGGGACCGGGCCGCGCCCGATGCCTCGGCCGCGCTCTTCACCCTCGGGCTGAGCCCCGTCCGCCGTCCCCCGGCGATCAGCGTCGACGGCGCCCGCCGACTGCCCGGCGACCGCTCCCGCGACGGCCTCTTCGCCCTCGACCGCGCCCTCCTCGCCGTGGCGGGCCGCTGCTGGTACTGGAGCGCGGTCACCGTCCTCGACCGTTACTACTGGGCCGTACGCTCGCCCGACGGCGTCTGGTCGCACGGCTGGGCCGCGATGGACGCCGAATCCGCGGCCGTCCGCGCGGACGAGGATCTGCGGGAGGCCCTTCCGCTGCCGAAGGACGGCGAGTCCGCGGCCGAGGTGCGCCAGCGGATCGAAGCGGGCGCGCTGTCCGGCACCCGGGAACGGGAGTCCCGCCGCGCGGCGGACGCCGCTTCCGTCACCGCCCCGGCACGGGGCCCGGAGTCCGGACGGCCGGGTGGTCCCGGCACCCGCGCGGACAGCGGCCCGACCCCGGCCGGATTCCCGCCCGGTTACCCGTCCGGCCCACCGCCCGCCCGGGGCTCCGGCGGCGGGCCCGGTCGCTCCCAGGGCCAGGGCCAAGGCCCGGCTCCGGGACCGTCTCCGGATCCGTCCACGCAGATGACGGTGACTCAGGAGCTGGGCCGCGAACTGGAGTTGCTCAGCCGGGTGTCGGCCGCCTTCCTGCCTCCGGTGCTCGCGGAAGGACTGGCCCGGCACACCGGTACCGAACCCGCCTCCCTCGTGGTGTCGCTGCCCGCCGTGCTCGGTCATGTGCCCGTGGCCGCACTGCCGCTGGCCCCCGGGCACGACCGGCGGGTGGTCGATGTGGCCCGGGTGGTGCATGTGCCGGGCTGGGCCGTCGTCGACCAGTGCCTCCGGCGGCTCCCGGGGCGTACGGCACGGCCCGGCACTCCCGTACCCCTGCGGCTGGCGGTCCTGTCACCGGACGCCGCCGACGGTACGGCGACCGCCCTCGAACCGCCCGCCGCCGCCCGGCACACCGTGTGCGGACCGCTGACCAAGACCCAACTGGCGTACACCTTGCAGACGTTCGACGACACCGACGGCCTGCTCTATCTGGCCGGGCACATCGACACCGTGCCGGGCAATCCGTATCTCAGCGGGCTGCGGGTCGCCCCCGAACCCGACGGCACCGCCGCGCGGGTGTCCATGGCCGACATGCTGCACACACCGGACGAGCGGACGAGCCCGGGGGAGACCGTGACACCACCGCCCTTCCCCGTTCCCACCCACGTCCTCGCCGTGGGATGCGGCAGTCTGGGGCTCCAGCCCCCCGTCCACGAGGGCGCGGACCGCACCAGTGTCAGCGAGTGGCTGGGCTTCGGCTCGGCACTGCTCCTCGCCGGCGCGGACCATGTCGTCTGCACGCTCTACACCGTTCACCCCTCCCGGCAGCTCGAAGCGGCCGTCAGAACGCTGACGGAGGGAATGTCCCGGGGGATACCCCCTGCCGATGTGCTGCGCGAGATGCAGCTCGCCCAGCTGCGGCGCTGGCGGCACCAGCGCGCCGGACGGCCCTTCGTCTGGCAGTCGTTCGCCTACAGCGGCGTGGGAGGCTGAGCGATGCGAGCGGTGATCTTCTCCGTGCTGCGCTGGGGACCGTTCCTGGCCGGACTGTGGTGGACGCACCTTCACCACCCCTGGCACGCGGCGCCGGCCCTCGCCGTCGTGGCCCTGCTGCTGCCCCGCCACTACGCCGTCGGTACCGCGGGAGCGGTCGCCGCCGCCTTCGTGCCCGGAATCCCGCCGGTCCCGCTGGCCGTCGCGGCGGTCTACCGGCTCCTGTACGAGAAGCCGCTGCTCCACTGTGTCGTGCCGGCCGCCCGGCTGCTGGGCATCTCCCCCCGGCTGCGGTGCCGCCACGGCCGGCGCGCCGAGGTGCGGCGCGCCGACGCGGCCCTCCGCTCGGGGCGGCCCGGCGCGGCGCTCGACGGGTATCTGGCGGCCCTCGCCGCCCACGGCCGCTCCGACGGCTGCGTCCGCCCCCTGCTCGCACGGGCCGCGGAAGCCGCCCTGCGCTGCGGCTGTCCCCGGCTCGCCGCCGAACTCGCCGCGGGAGCCGCGGTGTCGGGGCCGGGCCAGCCCCTCGGCCGTACGGCGGTACGGGTGGCCCGCGCCCACGCCGTACGTGCACGGGCCCTCCGCGAACTCGGCGACACCGAGGCCGCCGGGGCCGCCGTGCGGGCGGCGCAGCGGTCGCGGCACGGCGACCGCGGCACCGAGGAGTGCGTACGCACCGCAGCCGCCGAGATCCACTTCCACACCAGGCGGTTCGGCGGTGACTACGACGCCGAGGTCGAGGCCGCGGCGGAGATCGTGCGGCAGCAGCGGCTCAGGGCGGGCGCCAAGCGGGCCATGATCACCATGTTCACGGCGATGGGCCACCGTCTCCGGGACGCGGGCGACCCGTGCCGGGCGGCCTCCGTCTTCGGCCAGGCGGCCGCCGAGACCGGCGTCCACGACCACGCCGTCCGCACCTCCGTGAACGTGTTCACGTGGTGGCGAATCCGCCTCGGACCCCGCTGGCGCGGTGCCGTACGGCTGTGGCTCGAAGCGCTCGCCCACCAGATGCGGTGCGGGATCGAGGCGGAACACGAACCCGACGCCGAGTCCCGCCTGGTGCACGAGTGGGCCGTGAACCTCGTCGGTGTCTTCGACGATCCGCTGCTGGAGGCGCGACTGAGGGTGTACCGGCACCGACTGGAGGGCCGGGGCGAAGAAGCGCGCGGTGAACATGAAGCGCAAGGCGAACACAGAGCGCCCGGGAAGCGGGCGGAACGGGCAGTTCCGGGTGAGGGGGTGTCGGGGGTGCCGTCCGGCTTCAGGCCCGAGACCCGGCCCTTCGTCTTCGCCGACCCCACGGCCCAGCGCTCTTGGGCGCGGCTCCGCGAGGTGGCACACGCCGGAGCCGCCGAGGCGGAGACCCCGGCGCGGGGCGGGCTGGCGGGCCGGGGGCGGACACAGGAGCCGGACCGGGACGTGGCCTCGGACCCCGGCGCTGACTCTCCCCCCGCCTGGTGGGAGGGCTGGTGCTCACCGGCCACCGCCGCCGCCGGGGCCCGGGAGGCGCTGGACCTCTTCACCAGGCTCGCTGCCGTGGCCCCCGAGGTGTTCGATCCGATCCGGAAGCGGGTGACGGGCCCGGTGTCCGTACCGGGCGCGCGGAACGGCTCCGTGAGCGCCCCGCCTGCCACGGGCACGGGCGGCGGCCCGGCCGCGCCGACGGCGGCCGTGCTCCACCGGGCCCCGGACAGCCCGGACGGCCCCAACCCTCAGGGCGACCCGGACGTTCGGCCGACCGGTCAGGGGAATTCCGGCACGATCACGGTCCCGGAGCGGGCGTCCGCGCCGGGCCGGTACGTCGGCCCGTCCGGGCCCGGGGAGCGGGAAGGCACCCGGAATCCGGCCGACGCCGACGGGCCGCCCTCCGCGCGACGGAGCCCCGAGACCGCCGGCACGGCACCACCCGCACCCGCCGGGACGGCCACGGCATCCACGCCCCGGCGCGCCGGCACCGGGGCGGCCGAACCGACGGGCCCCGACCGCGCGACCTCCACGGCCGGTCCCGCGCCCTCCGCCACCGACCCCGCGCCGGGGCTCGGAACGGCCCCGGCCACCCCCGGGGCAGGAGGCCGGGCCCCTTCCGGCGGCGCGGGACCCCATGACGGCGCGGACGGCTCAAAGGAGACGGCGGCGTGGCGCATCGTGCTCCCCGCCGAGCCGCCTGAGTGGCTGCGCGAGGCGGACACCCTCACCGCCGTCCGCTGCTGGCCGCTCATGTCGGCCTTCGCGGAGGCGTACGCGATGGGGCACGCGCGTGTCACCGCCGGGCATCTCCTGCTGGTCCTGCTCGACGATCCGGAGTGTGTGCTCGCGGCGGAGGCGGGCGGCCTCGAACGGGCCCGGCTGCGGCGGGCACTCGGCACGCTGTACGGGCCCGGTGGCGCCGGTCTCCCCGAACTGGCCGACGAGACACGTACGGTACTGCGCCGGGCCCGGAAGACGGCCGACCGCCACGGCGAGCGGGACCTCACACCGATGCGTCTGATGAACGCCGTACTGGCCCGCGAACAGACGGTCGTCGCCGCGCTGTTCGGGGCGCTGGGCGCGGACGTCGACGAGGTGCGCGTCCGGGTACGGCACCAACTGGACCGGGTCGGCGCCGAGACGGCCGGCACCGAACCGCTCCCGCCGTGGATCCGGTGGAGCGGTGAACAGCCGGTCCGGCTCACCCCCGCCGCCCGCCGTGTGCTGGCGCGGGCCGCGGCCGTGGCGGTGTCGACCACCGGGCTGCTCGGACCGGATCAACTGCGCGACGGGCTGCGGGACGTCCCCCGCGCCCGTCCCCGCGCGGCCACCGGAGGGAAGGCCACTGGCGGCGGCGCCCAGGGGCCTTCGCCTGAGAGCCTCGGGAACACGCTCTGCCGCCTCACTCCACGGGCGCGGCGGGTGCTCGCCGACGCCGGGGCGGCGGCACGGGCCCAGGGCCATCCGGGCCTCGGCGTCGAGCACCTCAAGGCGGCGCTGGACCACGTCCTCACGGCCGGCACGCGGGGGGACGGTGACCGCGCCGCCGCGGGCGGTGCGGATACGCGTCCCGGGCCCGGAGGCCGTACGGATGCGGACCGTGCGTCCGTGACCGGTACGGATGTTGCCCGTGCGGGTGTGGCTCGTGCGGACGTGGACCCCGGGCCCGGGAGTCCTACGGCCGCGGTCCGTGCGTCCCGGGGGCGGACCGAGCCGGACCCCGGCCCCGGCGGGCGTACGCGGACGAGACCGGCCGTCGCCCCCGGAACGCCGCCGGAGGACCTCCCGGCCGATCCCTGGCGCCGCCCGGGTCCGGCGGATCCCTCCGTCCTCGCCCTGACGACCCGGGCGTCCGCCATCGCCCAGGCGTCCGCTTCTCCCTGCGTCGGCCCCGAGCATCTCGCGGCTGCGCTGGAGTCGGCGGCGCCCGCTTCCGTACCCCTTCATGCCCCGCACCCCCGGCAGCCGCTTCCGCTGACACCCCTGTGCGCCCGGGTGCTGGCGGCGGCCGGGGAGAGCGCGGCCGGGGCGGGGCGTTCCTCGTGGGACGCCGATGACGTGGCCCGCGCCCTGCCCGCGCTCTGGCAGGCACCCGCCGAGCCCGATCCGGAGAACCCGGGGGAGCCAAAGAGCCCCCACCCGTACCGAACCGGCGCCCTCACGGCGCTGATCGAGGCCCACGACTGGACCCGGGCCGTGAACGCGGAGGCCCAGCGCAACATCACCGCTCTCGCCTCCGGGCGGCCGGGGCCGGTCCGGGAAGCCCATGTCCGCTGGACCGCGGTGCTGTCCTTCCTCGCCCGGCTCGATCCCGGCAGCATGGCGCCCATGGCGGTCGGTGAACTGTTGACGGCCGCTCAGTTCCTGGGGCCCGGCCCGGCCGCCGCGCGGCTGCTGCGGGACGCGGAGGCCGGAGCCCGCGCCTTCGCTCCCCGCCACCCGGACGGGCAGGCACGGCTGGCGCGCTCCCTGTCCGACATCGCGGCCTGCGGTCTGCGGCTCGGTCTGACGGGGGAGGCCGTGCGCTGCTACGAGCGGGCCGTCCGCGCACTCCGCGCCCCCGAGCCCCTGTGGCTGGAGGACCGGGGGCTCGACGAACTCCTGGGTCTGGCGCTTCTGCACCGGGCCGAGTTCCTGGCACCCCAGGAGCCCGCCGCGTATCTGGAGGCGGCGGGGCACTACCTCGGTGCGGCGGCGGACGGCGACGCGGACCGGCGGCGGGCCGCCGTGTGGGCCTGCGGCCGGGTGATCGGCCGACTGCGCACCCTGGGGGAGAAGACCGCCGCGCTGGACGTCGCGACCCGCACCCTGCGGCTCTTCGACGAGCCGGTCCCGGAGCTCGGCGATGTGCACCAGGAGCGGGCCGACCTGCTGTACGCGCTGGGCCGGGAGGACGTGGGTCTGGGCGATGTCGCCGCGGCCGCGCGGCTCGCGCCGGAGCGCCCGTACCCGGCCCTGCGGCAGGGCGTCTTCCTGGAACGCGTGGGGCGCCTCGACGAAGCCGTGGCCGCCTACCGGCGGTCCGCCGTGCTGGATCCGGCGTACACCGGGACCCGCAGCCGGCTCGGGCAGGCCCTGGTCCGCCAGGGGCACCACGAGGAGGCCCTGTCCCTGCTCGCGGACGAGTGGCGGTCACCCTCCCTGCTGGCCCGTGCGCAGGCGCTGCGGGCCCTCGGACGGACGGAGGAGGCGTGGGCGGACCTCCGGGCCGCGAGCGCGGCGGCCCCCGGGATCGCCTGGTACCGCTACCACCACGGCCTCGGTCTGCTGGAGGCCGGGGACGAGCGGCGCGGCCGGCTCCAGATCGGCGAGGCCATCCGCCTGGAGATCGCGGACCTGGGCGCGGACCCGGTCTGGTACGCCGTCGGCGCGGGCAATGTCGCCGTCTACTGCGCGGCGCTGGGCGGCCTGCGCCCGGCCCGTACGTGGTACGCGGCGGCCCTGGCCGCGATGCGTCTTCCCTGGTCGGCCGACGAGCTGCACCACGACCTGCGGGAACTCGTGGCGATCCGTCCTGAGCTGGCGTCTCTCGTCGACGACGTGGTGCGGGGACTGGGGCACAGAGCCGCGCCGGGGGCGGGCGCGGTGGGTTCGCCCGTGGGTACGGGCGCGCGGGGTACGGATGCCGGGGACGGCTCGGGCGCGTCGACGGGACGGCGCCCGGGGGAGCCGTAGAGATCCGATGTTCCTCAGCCCCAGATGACCGCGCCCAGCCAGGCCCCCGCGATCAGCAGACAGGCGAACAGCTCCACCAGGACGCTTGTCCCGGCCGCGCGCATCACCGTGCGGGTCGAGGCGGCCGCCTGGCCGTGGCCGCCGAGACGGTGCCGTTCGTAGCCGTAGACACCACCGATGAATCCCGGTATCGCGCCGAGCACCGGCACCACGAAGAAGCCCACGACCGCGCCCGCGCCCGCGAAGGCGGCCATCCGGCGGCTGGCGCCGGACTCGCGTATTCGGCGCGTCGGCATCAGCCAGAGGATCACCTGGACGACCAGGAGCAGGGCGGTGGAGGCGACGAGCAGCACCCAGGCGAGGCTGGTCTGCTCATGGAGGGACCACCAGAGCATGGCGGCCCAGACGAGCCAGCGGCCGGGTACGCCCGGGATCATCACGCCGACCAGGCCCAGCGCGATGACCAGGCCGACAAGGAGAAGCTGCCAGACGCCGCCCATCTGCCAAGGGTGCCGGATGGCGGGGCGGTGCGCTTGCCGGAGCCACCGCCACTTGTTTTCCGGGGGAGCCGGCCCCGGGCCCCTGCGCCTCAAACGCCGGCGGGGCTGGTCTTCCCCGTCCCGGGGGCTTTGCCCCCGGGCCTCCGCGTCTCAGGCGCCGGCGGGGCTGGTTTTGTGCGGTCTTCGGGTGGCGGGGTTGTTGTGTGGTGGGTTGGGCGTGCCGTCGTTTTCTGGGGTGGCCCCGGGGGCCCTGTGGCTCGGGCGCCGGCGGAGCCGGGCTTGTGGTCTTGTGCGTGAGTCGTGTTCCGGTGGGGCCGGGGCGGGATTCATGGGTTCGGAGGGTCAGGGATCGCGGGAGACCCAGCCCCGGGCGTACGCGTGCCAGCCCAGCTGGAGGCGGGTGGTGACGCCGGTCAGCTCCATGAGGCCCTTGACGCGGCGCTGGACCGTGCGGAGGCCGAGGTCGAGTTGTTTGGCGACGCGGGCGTCGGTCATGCCGGCGAGGAGGAGGGAGAGGATCTCCAGATCGGTGGCGTCGGGGCCGGGCGCGAGTTCCTCGACGGGGGGTGGGGCGCCGCCGGGGGTGCCCGTGCCGAGGCGGAGGGGGAGGGCCTCGCGCCAGACCGCCTCGAAGAGGCCCATGAGGGACTCCAGGAGCCCGCTGCCGTGGACGACGAGGGCCGAGGGGTCGGAGCCGTGAACCGTGAGGGGGACCATCCCGAGGGCGCGGTCGGCGACGACCAGTTTGGTGGGGACGCGGTCCACGACCCGTACCCGCTCGTCGCGGCCGAGCGCCGCCGTCAGCTCGACGAGACCGCCGGGCGCGGACAGGACCTCGCGTTCTATCACCACGCGATACAGCACACCGCGCCGCGCCGCGTTCTCCTCCGCCGCGTTGTCCTGGCCGGTGATCACGACCGGCCGGCCGGTGACGAGCGCGCAGACCTCCTCCGTCGCCCCCAGCTGGAGCTGGGCGAAACGGTGCGTCACGGCCCGGCCGCCCGTCACCACCTCCACCAGATCGTGCACCGCGGGCTCGGCCGCCTCCGCGCGGTACTCCTCCGCGAGCAGGGCCGCCGCCAGCTCCGCCTGTTCCAGCTCATGGCGCTGCTGGGTGAGCAGCGCCCCGAGCGCGACCCCGGGCGGCGCCGCGACCCAGCGCCCCAGCCGGGCCGACGACTGCGCGGCGAGCCCCTGCTGTTCCAGCCGCCGCAGCGCCCTCTCCGTGTCCGTCTCCGGCAGCGCCAGCCGGTGCGCCAGATCGGTGACCTCGGCCGCACCCAGCGCGACCAGCGCACGGTACGCCGACTCCTGCCTCTCGTCGAGACCTATCGCTCCCAGCACCAGACCCCTCCCAGCACCAGACCTCCCCGGACCGGACACGCGACGCCATGACCCCCGGGGGACCGCCGTGGCGGAAAGCGGCCACGGCATGTTCCCGCCTCGCTCATCATCCCCTGTACCCCGCGCTGCTCTGGCACTGTTGCGCCACCCCAGCACCAACAGCCCCCGGCGTCGGTGTATTTGGTGTGCGCTGATGCGGTTTGTTCGCCTGGCGTACGCACCTCGTGCCGGAACTCAGATGGGAGAGCGATGCGCCCGATGACGCGTACGGCCCTGGGAGCGGCGACCGCCGCGGTCCTGGCAGCCGGCGTGATCGCCCCGTCGGCGGCGAGCCCGCACGACGGTGACGGCACGACCGGCGAAAGGCCGCTCGTCGGCAGCGAACCGGCCGCGCGGAAGGGGGAGCGGCCGGTCACGGTCACCCTCGTCACCGGCGACCGGGTACTCGTCCGCCGCGACCCGGCCGGCGCCCCGACAGCCACCCTGCTGCCGCGCGCCGACGGCACGACCCCCCTCGTCCAGACCCGGCGCTCGGGCCGGGACCTGTACGTCTACCCCGACGGCGCCGCCTCCGCGCTCGCCGCCGGCACGGTCGACGAGGAGCTGTTCAACGTCACCGGGCTGATCCGCCAGGGCTACGACGACGAGCGCTCACCCACCCTGCCGCTGATCGCCGTCTACGGCACCGATGTGTCCCGCTCCGCGCCCGCCACCCCGCGCGGCGCGCGGCGCGGCCCGGTCCTCAAGGCCGTCGACGGGCTCGCGCTGCGGGCCGACAAGAAGCGGGCCGCCACCTTCTGGGCCGACCTCGCCCGTACCCGCGGCAGCAGCCGGATGACCAAGCTCTGGCTCGACCGCAAGGTCGAGGCCACCCTCGACCGTTCCACGCGCCAGGTCCGCGCGGACGCCGCCTGGGCCGCCGGATACGACGGAAAGGGCACCAAGGTCGCCGTCCTCGACACCGGCGCGGACGCCGGACACCCCGACCTCAAGGGCCGGATCACCGCCTCCCGCAACTTCACCGACTCCGCCACCGACGGCGACGTCCAGGGCCACGGCACCCACACCATGTCCACGGTGGGCGGCTCCGGCGCGGCGAGCGGCGGCAGGAACAAGGGCGTGGCCCCCGGCGCGGACCTCCTGAACGGCAAGGTCCTCGACGACTGGGGTTCCGGCGCCACCTCCTGGATCATCGCCGGGATGCAGTGGGCCGTCGACAACGAGGCCGATGTCGTCTCCATGAGCCTCGGCAGCTCCGAACCGACCGACTGCACCGACCCGATGAGCACCGCCACCGCCGAACTCGCCCGCACCCAGGGCACCTTGTTCGTCGTCGCCGCGGGCAACAGCGGTCCCGCCCTGAACACGGTCTCCTCGCCCGGCTGCGTACCCGCCGTGCTCACCGTCGGAGCCGTCGGGCGCGACGACTCCACCGCCGGCTTCTCCAGCCGCGGCCCCGCCCGCGTCACCCACACGCTCAAACCCGAGATCGCCGCGCCCGGCGTCGACATCTCGGCCGCCGCGGCGGGCGGCCGCGGCGTGTACGCGTACCAGACCATGTCCGGTACGTCGATGGCCACCCCGCATGTCGCGGGCGCGGCCGCCGTGCTGCGCCAGCGCCACCCCGACTGGACGGCCCAGCGGCTCAAGGCCGCGCTCGTCTCGTCGGCCGAGCCCTCGGACCGGGCGTCCGCGCCCGGTGACGTACGCGAGACCGGCGCCGGGCGGCTCGACGTCCGGGCCGCCGTCTCCACCACCGTCACCGGCGCCCCCGCCGTCCAGGGCGGGACCTTCACCTGGCCCCAGCACGGCAGCGACCGCACCACCGTCCGTATCCCGTACACCAACACCGGCGACCGGCCCGTACGGCTGGACCTCGCCGTCCGATCCGTCACCGGCAACGACGGCTCCCGCGTCCGTGCGACCCTCGCCCGGCTCGGCACACGGTCCGTCACCGTCCCCGCCGGGGCCACGGTCACGGTCCCGCTCACGCTCGACCCGTCCGTACGGCTCGACCGCGCCCAGTACGGCGACATCACCGGCCGGGTCATCGCCACGGCGTCCGGCGTCAGCGTCTCCACGCCCTTCGCCCTGTACGTCCAGCCCGAGACCGTCACCCTGCGGGTCAAGCTCGTCGACCGCGCCGGAGCGCCCGCCGCCGGATTCTCGTCGCTCGACGTCATCGGCACCGACGACGCCACCGGCGAGCGGCGCTTCAACAACGGCGCGGCCGAGCAGGTCTACCGGCTGCGCCCCGGCTCGTACTTCCTCTCGTCCTTCACGACCTCTCCCGATCTGACGATCGGCTATCTGGCCCGCCCTCAGTTCGAACTGACGAAGGACACCACCGTCGTCCTCGACGCGCGGGAGGCCCACCGGCTGAGCGTGCGCACCGACCGCCCCGGCGAAGCCCACGGCGCCACCCTCGGGTTCTCCCGCACCTGGGACGAGTGGCTGCACGACGGCAGCGTCACCGGCAACCGGCTCGTCACCGGCTACTACGCCGACGTCCGGGGCCGCGCCCGTGACGGCGACTTCGAGTTCGCCAGCTACTGGCGCACCTATGCCCCGCTCATCGACGAGCTCTCGGTCGTGGGCGGCGGCGACCTCCGCCCGATCGCCGCCAGTTCCGGGTCGGTCAACCTGGACGGAACCGGCAGGGCCGACGTCGTCGACGCGGGCCGCGGCACACCCGAGGAACTCCGGGCGGCGGGCGTCGCCGGGAAGTTCGCCCTCGTCGCGTTCCCCGACGGCGGCGGCAGCGCCTACACCCTGGCGCGGGACGCCAAGGCCGCGGGCGCGAAGGCCGTCATCGTGCACCGCCCGTCCGCGGGCCGCTGGCTGCCCTCCACCGGCCACGGCGCCGCGCCCCACCCGGTGCTCGTCATCGAGGCCGCCGAGGCGGCGTCCCTGCGGGAGCGGCTGTCGGCCGGCCCGGTGACCCTCCGCTGGCGGGCCACCGCCCGCAGCCCGTACGTCTACAACCTGGCCTTCCCCGAGGACGGCCCGGTCACCTCCGGCCGCGTCTACCGCGTCCGCGACGGCGGACTCGGCCGCAACGAGTCCACCTACCACGCCATGGGCGTGCGCTCCGACTACACCGACAGCGTCCTCGCCTACCGTCCCGACGGTGCGCAGGCCCTGATCTCCGGCCTGAACCTGGTCGGTGTCCCCGGTACCCGCACGGAGTTCCACTCGACGGGCGACACCTCCTGGGACCACCTCGTGTCCTCCAGCTTCCCGTGGGGCGAGTACATGGTCGACCCGCCGCGCGCCTACCGGCCGGGGCAGCGGCGCGCGGAGAGCTGGTACGGCGGAGTCCCCGCCCCCGCCACGCCGCGCGACTCCACCGGCGAACCGGAGCTCGCCGCCGAACGGCAGGGCCGTCTCATCGGGGCCGCCCCCGCGTTCTGGGGCGACAGCGAACACTCCGGCCTCGCGGGTTCGTTCGGTGACCTCGGCAGTCTGAAACTCACCCGTGACGGCGAGGAAGTCGGGGAGAGCCCGTACCCGTTCGGTGTCTTCGAGGTCCCGGCGGGAGAGGCGGCGTACGAACTCACCCTGTCCACCACCAAGATCGGCCTGCCCTCCACCGTGTGGAAGCGCTCCACCCGGGTCGAGACGGCCTGGAGGTTCCGCTCCGCGCTGGACGAGAGCGTCTACTCCCAGGGCATCCCGCTGCTCTTCCCCGGCTACCGCCTCCCCGAGGACGGCCTGAAAACACTGCCCGCGGCCGACGGACAGCGGATCACCCTGACCGCCACCGGCCATGCGGGCTACCGGCCCGCCGCGCTGACCTCGGCGAAGCTGTCGTACTCGTACGACGGCGGTGACACCTGGACGGTCGCGCCCACCTCCCGCAAGGGCGGACAGTGGACCGCGACCGTGGACCACGCGGGCGCGGCGGGCAGGCCCGTCACCCTGCGGACCGAACTCACGGACGCCAATGGCAACTCCGTGACCCAGACCGTGGCCGACGCGTACGCCGTGCGCTGACCCCTGACAGGTCCGCCGGGCGCCCGGCCAACGGGGGGGCGGACGCCCGGCGGACCGCTGTTCGAGTGGCGCCCGCCCACAGGTTTTCGGCCTGCCCCGTTTTCACGGGACTCTCGCGGTGGACAATAAGGGCATGAGTCAGCAGGGGGAGACGCCCGCCGCCGCCGAGGACGACTGGTGGAACCGGCTGTACGACGAGTCCGCCCCGGACGCCGGTCCGACGGCACGAGGGCGCGACACACTCGACGACCACTTCGCATCCGTGTCGGACGCGGTCACCGCGCCGGGGCGGGAGGAGCCCTCGGGCGGCGGTGTCACCCGGTCCCGGCCCGGCGCCTGGTGGGAGGGGGACCCGGCGGACACCCCGGACGTCCCGGGGCCGCCGGTCCGCACGGCCGGGGCCGATCACGCTCCCGTTCCGGGCCGCGCCCCCGCTTCCGGAGACCCCGGTGAGTCCAGTAAGTCCGTTGATCCCGGTAAGTCCCGTGGGTCGGGTGCTTCGGGTGGGTCCGGGGCCGCGATTCCGAGCGCTTCGGATCCGGCTGTTCCAGAGTCGGGCCCGCGGGAGCCGAGTCTGCCGGAGTCGCCCCTTCCGGGGCTGACCATTCCGTGGCCGCCGGAGCGGTCCGCCGGATTCGGTGATTCCGGGGGGACCGTCGCGTCGGACGGTCAGGACAGGGCCACGACGGCGGGACCGCCCGGCTCCACCACCGCGCCGGGGGCGGCCGACGGCGAACCGGCCGAACCCCCTGAGCCGAGTGCGTCGGCCGAGCCGCGTCAACCACGCGAGCCGGGTGAGGCGCGCGAGCCGGCCGAGTCGCATGAGCCGCGCGAGCCGGGTGAGCCGGGTGAGCCACGTCAACCGCATGAGCCGGATGAGCCACGTGAGCCGCGTGTATCGGCTGATCCGCGCGCATCGGGTGATCCGCGTGTGCCCGGTGCGGCGGGTGAGGTGCCCGAGCCGCCCGTGCGGGACGCGGTGGCCGGGTCGGACCGGCCGACCAACCCGTCCGCGCCGGGCGCCTGGAGCCCGGCCGCCGCCGCGGCCCCGCCGTCCGCACCGCCCGGTCCTCCGGCAGCGCCCCCGCGCTCCCGGGCCCCGTGGGAAGCACCCGCCGAGGCCGAACCGCCGGAGCGTCAGACCCCGCCGCCCGTACGGCCTCCCGCGCAGGCACCCCCGCCCGCCTCGCCGCTCGCGCCCGCACCTCCGCCCGTACAACGCCCCGCGCAGGCACCCCCGCAGCCCCCGGGGACCCCCGCGCCTCCGCCCGTACGGCCCCCGGCACCGTCACCCGTCGCGCCCCCGGCGCAGCCGCCCGGGCGGCCCGTGGTGCCGCCGGCCGTCGGGCCCGTCGCGCCTCCGGTGCCGCCCGCCCCCGTGGCCGCGCCCCGCGCCGCCGAAACGCACCCGGGGTACATCGGGGCCGGGCCGCCGACCTACGACGCCGAGCCCACCGCCCTGCCCGTCGCGGACGCGGAGCGGCTGGAGGAGGTGGTCGCGGACACCGTGCTCGACGGGGCCCGGTACGGGGCGTACACGCTCCGGGCTGCCTCGACCCGCGGGGACTCCGCCCGCTACCGCGGCGAGCCGCGCCGGGACG
Organism: Streptomyces sp. NPDC004609; assembly: GCF_042873655.1. Classification (NCBI taxonomy): domain Bacteria; kingdom Bacillati; phylum Actinomycetota; class Actinomycetes; order Kitasatosporales; family Streptomycetaceae; genus Streptomyces; species Streptomyces sp. NPDC004609. The sequence goes on from NZ_JBIALS010000007.1 coordinate 218,476, forward strand.
CGCTGCTCACCGCGCGGTTCGGGTCCGGAACCGCCGCGCTGGTGCTGGTGGCCGTGGCGAGCGGGGCGCGGGCGGCCGAGGGTACCCATCTCGCCGCCGCCGACGCCTGCCGGTGGATCGGCGGGGCCGTCGGGCGGAGCCACGCCAGGCTCTCCGAGGACATCAGGGCCGGGCGGCGCGGTGAACTCAAGTCCGGGCTTCACCGCCTGACCGACCGCAGCCTCGGGAAGCTGCGGGCCGCCGCCGCCGAGATGGGGGTGGCGCCGGAGGAGTACACCGCCGGGCTGCGGTGTCTGCTGCTCTCCGCCGACCCCCGGTGCCGTACCCGCGTCTTCTTCGGCGTCGGCCCCGGCGGTCTGTTCCGGCTCAGGGACGGCGCCTGGCAGGACATCGAGCCGGAGGTGCCCCGGCCCGAGTCGGTCGCGGGCGAGCCGGTCGTCGGATACGGCTCGCCCCGGAGCGACGTTCCCTCCGAGACCCCGGACGGCGACCGGCTGACCATGGACCTCGGGATCCCGACACCGCCGACCCCGTACGTGGAGGCCCCGGCGCCGGCGCCCGCCGAGCCCTTCCGCTTCCGGGCCTCCGTCGCGCGCCCCGGTGACACGCTCCTGCTGTGCGGCCCCGGGCTCGCCGAGCCGATGCGCGGTGAGCCGGACCTGGCGGCGGAACTGGCCGGGCGCTGGGCCGGGGGTGAGCCGCCGGGCCTCGCCGGGTTCCTCGCCGATGCCACCCTGCGGGTCAAGGGGTACGCGGACGACCGTACGGCCGTCGCCGTCTGGGAGGCGTGACGGGGCCCGTGAGCACTCCACGGGCCCCCGGCCCACCCTTTGATGCGGGCCGCTGGGCGTAACGGGGAGGCGAAATCGCGCTCGTCGTGAATTGATGGACGTTCAGGCCGTCCATGCCGAGAAAGGGTGCCCAAACCATGGCCAAGCAGAACGTGGCGGAGCAGTTCGTCGACATTCTCGTCCGCGCCGGTGTCCAGCGGCTCTACGGAGTCGTCGGCGACAGTCTCAACCCCGTCGTCGACGCGATCCGCCGCAACTCCGCCATCGACTGGATCCAGGTCAGGCACGAGGAGACCGCCGCGTTCGCGGCCGGCGCCGAGGCGCAGATCACCGGGAAGCTCGCGGCGTGCGCCGGGTCCTGCGGCCCGGGCAACCTCCATCTCATCAACGGGCTCTACGACGCCCACCGCTCCATGGCCCCCGTGCTGGCCCTCGCCTCCCACATCCCCTCCAGCGAGATCGGCCTCGGGTACTTCCAGGAGACCCACCCGGACCAGCTGTTCCGCGAGTGCTCCCACTACAGCGAGCTGATCTCCAATCCGAAGCAGATGCCCCGGCTGCTCCAGACGGCGATCCAGCACGCCATCGGCCGCAGCGGCGTCAGCGTCGTCTCGCTGCCGGGCGACATCGCCGCCCAGCAGGCCCCCGAGAAGGCCGCCGAGCAGGCGCTGGTGACCTCGCGGCCGACCGTACGCCCGGGGGACGCCGAGATCGACAAGCTCGTCCGGATGATCGACGAGGCCGACCGGGTCACCCTCTTCTGCGGCAGTGGTACGGCGGGCGCGCACGCCGAGGTGATGGAGTTCGCCGAGCTGGTGAAGTCCCCGGTGGGGCACGCGCTGCGCGGCAAGGAGTGGATCCAGTACGACAACCCGTACGACGTCGGCATGAGCGGTCTGCTCGGTTACGGCGCCGCCTACGAGGCCACCCACGAGTGCGATCTGCTGATCCTGCTCGGGACGGACTTCCCGTACAACGCCTTCCTGCCCGACGATGTGCAGATCGCCCAGGTCGACATCCGCCCCGAGAACCTGGGCCGCCGCTCCAAGCTGGATCTCGCGGTCTGGGGCGATGTGCGCGAGACCCTGCGCTGTCTGATCCAGCGCGTCCGGGCCAAGACCGACCGCAGGTTCCTCGACAAGATGCTGAAGAAGCACGCCGACGCGCTGGAGGGGGTCGTCAAGGCGTACACCCGCAAGGTGGAGAAGCACGTCCCGATCCACCCCGAGTACGTGGCGTCGGTGCTCGACGAACTCGCCGACGAGGACGCCGTGTTCACCGTCGACACCGGTATGTGCAACGTCTGGGCCGCGCGTTATCTCTCGCCCAACGGCCGCCGCCGGATCATCGGGTCCTTCAGCCACGGCTCGATGGCCAACGCCCTGCCGCAGGCGATCGGCGCGCAGTTCGTCGACCGGGACCGCCAGGTCGTGTCGATGTCCGGCGACGGCGGGTTCTCCATGCTGATGGGCGACTTCCTCACGCTCGTCCAGTACGACCTGCCGGTGAAGGTGGTGCTCTTCAACAACTCCTCGCTGGGCATGGTCGAGCTGGAGATGCTCGTCTCGGGGCTGCCCTCGTACGGGACGACGAACAAGAACCCCGACTTCGCGGCGATCGCGCGGGCGTCCGGCGCGTACGGCGTACGGGTCGAGAAGCCCCGGCAGCTGGCGGGCGCGCTCAAGGAGGCACTCAGGCACAAGGGCCCGGCGCTCGTCGATGTGGTGACCGACCCGAACGCGCTCTCCATCCCGCCGAAGATCAGCGCCGAGATGGTCACCGGGTTCGCGCTCTCCGCCAGCAAGATGGTGCTGGACGGCGGGGTCGGCCGGATGGTGCAGATGGCTCGTTCCAATCTGCGGAACGTTCCCCGGCCCTGAGACACCCGGCTCCGACAATTGGCGTAGACCACATCCGCCCGCTGGGGGAAAAATCCGGTCCCGGAGCGGCTTGACCATTTCGTCATGCGTGGTGTGCCCCGGATAAGGGCAGGGCTCTCCGTGGAAGTGTGCGACACGGAGAGTCGTGACGAAGGGTCCGACGTTAACGGGTGGGGATGATGACAGGGCGTCAGGGAGGGGCCGGGTCCGCCGCAGACGGACACGGCCGGCATGGGGGACAGCCTGGAGGGGCCCGCGGAAGGGAGCGGCTGCACCGGAGCATGGGGTGCGGCGATCTGAAGTCCGTACCGGAAGTGCGGCACGGACTCCGGGAACTACTGGATCACTGGGCCGGCCGGGACACGGCGGACGTGGCCGAACTGCTGGCGAGTGAACTGGTCACCAACGCGCTGATCCACACGGATCACGGCGCGGTGGTCACGGCGACGGTGGCGTCCACGACGCTCCGGGTGGAGGTCCGCGACTTCATGGAGGGACTCCCGGACCGGCCCGCCGTCACCGCGGAGCAGCCGGACACCCTCGACGTCCACGGCCGGGGGCTGGCACTGGTCCAGAGCCTGGCGGACTCCTGGGGCGTACGGACGCAGAGCGCGGGCAAGGTGGTCTGGTTCGAACTCAACAACAGGGCCGCGTAAAGGGTGCCCGGCGGGCAGGGGTTGCCCGCCGCGCCCCGGGGCGGTGAACGGCACAGGGCCGGTCCGGGGAAACCGGACCGGCCCTGTCGGTGAATCGGGGGGCTGGGGTCAGCCGAACTGCTGCTCCAGATCCTTGAGTTTGCGTTCCAGCGAGTCGAGCCGCGGCAGGGTCATCGTGTCGTCCTCGGCGGTGAGGTCGACCATCCGCGGCTCAGCGGACGCCGAGTCCGCGGCCTGGCGGGAGGGCGTGGATCGAAGCGGCAGCTGTCCAGGCTCTATGGCAGGCTCCGCTACGGATTTCGAACCCTCCGTAAGGGCCCCCGCGGAGCCCCCGGACGAGCCCGAACCCGAACCGGAGGCCGACGCGGAGGCGAGCGCGGGGAGTTCCGGCTCGCGCATCACACGGCCCCGGCCCCACGCGCGGTGCTGCCGGTTGAGAGCCCTTATCCGCGCCCGGTCCAGCTTGGCCTGGTCGCGGGAGCGGATGCGGTTCTGCTTCTTCGCCGCCTGGTCCTCGCGGACCTCCTCGACGGCCTCGTCCAGGGTGCGGACACCCTCCAGGAGCATCAGCGACCAGGCGTTGAAGGTCTCACGGGGGGCCCGCAGCCACCGCACCACGCGGATCTGCGGGAGGGGACGCGGTACGAGACCCTGCTCGCGCAGCGCGGCGCGGCGGGTCTGCTTGAGCGCGCGGTCGAAGAGGACCGCGGCCGACAGCGACATGCCCGCGAAGAACTGCGGGGCGCCCGCGTGGCCGAGGCCGCGGGGCGCGTGGACCCAGTTGAACCAGGCGGCGGCACCCGCGAACGTCCACACCAGGAGGCGGGAGCCGAGGGCGGCGTCACCGTGGCTGGCCTCACGGACGGCGAGCACCGAACAGAACATGGCGGCACCGTCGAGGCCGAACGGGACCAGATACTCCCAGCCGCCGGAGAGATTCAGATTCTGCCGGCCGAAGCCGACCAGGCCGTGGAAGGAGAGAGCGGCGGCAACCGCGGCGCAGCAGAAGAGGAGTACGTAGGAGGCCGTGCCGTACAGGGCCTCCTTGCGCCTGCGGCGCTCCTCGCTGCGCTCCCAGGAATCCTCGGGCTCCGCTTTGGCGGGGACCTTCTTGGCGCGCTGGAGCACGGCGATCGCGACCAGGACTCCCACGAGCATCACGCCGCCGGGAAGCAGCCAGGTAAGCGATATGTCTCTCATGTGTTGGCGTCCCTTACATCTGCATCGCGGTAGGGCGTTTCGGCCGCCATAGTGACCGAAGTCCCGGCGATCCCAGGGGGTTTCGTGGCAAGAGAACGCCAATGGGGCCATACGGCATACGGATAGGTGCGTTTCACTCGAACTGCCGTACGGGCAGAGGGAGTTGCGTACGATTTATATCACCCGGAAGGGGGTGCGTGACATCCGCAGTGTGACATTGATCCCCGCGTCGGCGGATCAGACGCCCTGAATCAGTCTTGTCACACGGTCGGTGTCGCACGTACGGGGGCACGTGACGCAAGTGTCGTCGGGCCGCAGTGTATAGAACATGCAGCAACTCGCCCTGTCCCGGGTGGGCAGTTGCTCGCCCGAGGGCCCGGTGAGGACGCGGAAGCCGGGTGTGCCGACGTACGGCTTGGCGGTGCCGGGCAGCAGCAGGTCCAGTTCCGCCATCGCCCGCGGCTCCTCGCCGAGCAACCGGGCGACGTACCAGAGCCCTTCGACGATCTCGTCCGTCGCCATGCCCCACAGCGCCCGCCGCCCGCGCCGCATACGCGGGCCGAAGCCGTCCAGCAGCGGCCCGAGATGACCGGCGACGGCATGCCGCACCTCGTCGCGCAGCGCCTCCTCGTCCGGTACGACACGGGCGCCGGGCAGCCGGGCCGCGGGATCGCCCGGCAGGCAGGCGAAGTCGGTGACGCGGACCGCCATGTGCCCGAGCGTGCGATGGAAGGCGGCGCCGGCCGGCGCCACCCGGGGAACGCGGCGGCGCAGGAACCAGGGGACGGTGATCAGCAGGCAGGCCGGCCAGGCGTAGCGGTGGAGGCCGAAGGTGGCGATCACGTCCGGGCGGGCCCGCTGTCCGTAGTCCCGCTGGATCTGCTCGTCGTCCCAGGCGAGATAGCCGTCCAGGGCGGGCCCGCCCGCCGCCAGTTCGTCCGCGCCCACCCAGCCGTCGCCCGCCGGGGCCTGCTCGCCGGGCTTCAGCTCCCGTATCCGCAGCCCGGAGTAGACCTCGGCGAGACGTGCGTAGGCGTCCTCGACGGCCGAGGACGCGGGAGGCAGCAACGCGGGCAGGGTCATTTCCGGGACCACCGAATCACGATCGTCATCAGGTAAGGCTTACCTTACCCGAAATGGTCGGTGTTTGAACTGAGGTCCGGTCCGCCTATCGTGCACCCTGGGCCCGGGGCCGTACCGGCCGGGCCCGGCACCGGCCGGAGGAGGACCCGAGTGGAACAGGCCCCAGCGCGCGACGCGGCAGCGCCCCCGCCTCCGTACGCACCCGCCCCGCCTCCGTACCCCGCCCGCTCCCACCCGGCCCGGCCGTACGCCGCCGCGCCGCGCACCGGGGCCCGCCCCGGGCCGGGCCGGGACGAGCGCCGCGCGCCCGCCGCCGAGCCGCGCGTGCCGGAGCAGGGGCGCGGCGAGTCCGTACGGACCGTGCGGCCGCCGGACGAGCAGGCCCGGGGCGAGCACACCCACAGCGAGCCGCCCGCCCCGGCAGAGGTGCCCGCCCCGCGCACCGTCCAGCGGCACTCGGTCCGCGGCCAGGTCCTCCAGGCACTGCGCACCGCGCTCGTCGACGGCGAACTGGTGCCCGGCGAGGTCTACTCCGCGCCGGTCCTCGCCGTACGGTTCGGTGTGTCGGCGACCCCCGTGCGGGAGGCCATGCAGCGGCTGACGGCCGAGGGCGCGGTCGAGGTGGTCCCCAACCGGGGCTTCAGGGTCGCCGTGCGATCACCGCGTGAACTCGCCGAACTCGCCGAGGTCCGCGCCCTGATCGAGATCCCGGTCATGCTGCGCCTGGCCCGTACCGTCCCCGCCCGCCGCTGGGCCGAGCTGCGCCCCCTCGCGGAGGCGACGGCCGCCGCGGCGGCGATCGGCGACCGGGCCCGCTACGCGGAGTCGGACCGCGCCTTCCACCGCGCGATGCTCTCCCTGTCGGGCAACGACCAACTGGTCGCGGTCGCCGACGACCTCCACCGGCGCTCCCAGTGGCCCCTGACGGGCGCCCCCGTCACCCGGCGGGCGGAGCTGGTGGCCGACGCGGCCGAGCACCAGGCGCTGCTGGAGGCGCTGGTCGCGCAGGATCTGACGGTCGTACGCGCCCTGATCCGCGAGCACTTCACCGGCTCCGCGGACGCCTGAACCGCCGCGGCCGCCCGGTTCACAGCATCGTGGGCGGCTCCAGGTCGGTCAGCAGCGCCGCCACATGCAGACCGGTCATCAGGTACTGCTCGAAGATCTCGTTGTGCAGCGCCCACGGAGAGCGCCGCTGCCGCACCCGGTCGATCGCGTCCCCCGCGTCGAGCCCCATCTCGATCAGGGTCTGCGCAACCAGCAGACCCGACCGGTTGTACCCGGAGTGGCAGCGCACCAGGACGCTGCGCCCGCCGCGTAAGGCGTCGGCGGTCACCACCGCCAGCTCGCGCACCCGGTCGATCTCCCGCGCGGTCAGCGGATCGTCGGGGATGGGCAGGATCCGGTGCTCGACACCGGCCGGCGGGCCGTGGCCCTGGCGGGTGAACAGGCTGACGACCAGGTCGAACTCGCGGTTCACCACCACGGGCCGCCGGCGCTCGTCGCCGTCGATCCAGACATGGCCGCCCATCCACAGCCGGCCGGTGATCTCGTCCCAGCGCGAACGAGGGTCCGGGACCTCCCCCTCCTTGCGGCGTGTTCTCACCCGCCGTTCACCCCCCTCACTCCCTGTCAGGCCGCGGGCTCCGACGGCTTGGCGGGCCGTGGCGGGACCGTGGTGGCCAGCTTCCCCGCGAGCCATACCGGTACGCCGCCGAGCAGTCGGAAGAGCCGGCCCGCCTCGGCCCGCAGCCGGCCGGCCTCCGGTTCCGGCTCGCAGTCGGCGAGCGCGGCCAGCGCCGGAGCGGCGCCGATCAAGTACCCCAGTTCGACACGGATGCGCAGTGCCTCGGAGAAGCCGTGCCGCGCCTCCGCCAACTCCCCTTCCCGCAGGGCGAGCCCGGCCTGATGGTGCCAGGTGAAGGAGAGCAGGAGTTCATCGCCCTGCGCGCCGGCGCCGTCGTGCGCGCGGCGGTAGGCGGCCCGGGCCGCCTGCGGCGAGTCGGCGATGTGCTCGGCGAGCAGACCCCGGCGGAAGTCCAGCAGCGGGCGCCGCGGCGAGGTGGGCTCCAGCAGGGCCGCGGCCCGGCCGAGCGCCGAGCGGGCCTCGTCGGCCCGGTCGCGCACCCCGAGGATCGTCGCCGCGTACGCCAGTCTGCCGCGCTCGCAGGCCGCGCCGCCGCGCTCCTCGTCGTCCCGGGCGACGGCCTCGGCGGTCCGGAGCGCGTCCTCGGCGTCGGCCCAGCCGTCGGCGGTGAACAGACACCTCTCGACGAGCAGGCCGACCCGCTCCAGAGCCGCGGCGGGATCCGTCGCGTACGGAGCCAGCAGGGCCGCCGCGTCGGTCCAACAGCCGCGTGAGCGCAGCCGCCATACCGCGGTCTGGAGTGGATCGTCACCTGCTGTGGTTCCATAACCAGACATGGCGGTATGCGCCACTATGCCCTCCCCGAGCACGTCCTTGAGCTGTTGAGTATGGGGAATCTCAGCACGGATGGGTGCGCCTGGCCAAGGGGATCAGGTGAATGAATTCACAAAGTTTTCCCCGTCGGCCGGATCGTGATCGGATCCGTTGCGGGCCGAGATCATCGGGATTCGGCGGCGACAGGGGTCTAACCGAGGTGTCCGGCGGGCGTCAACAGGCGGAAACCCGCCATCGCCGGGACGGGTGATCAGGGGTCCCGGAATCCGCGCTCGGGACGCGCTCCGGCGCTCCGGCCTGGGTGTCGTCGCCGCCGGGCGGCCGGGAGGGCCCGGCACGCCTCCGCCGCGTACCTCCGGTAATGGCCCCGCGGGCCGGATTCCGACGGTCCGCGGTCGGGGCCCGCCGGGCGTCCCCGGGCGCGCCTTTCGGTCGGCCCACCGGCTCCGGGCGCGTGGGGAATGGCCGGTTCGCTCCCCTGCCGGTGATTCCGCCGGATCCGTTCGGCGAGGTGGCTCGCCCGGGACGGGCCGTCCCGGACGTACGGATGGGGCGCGAGGGTACGGGCGGGGCGGGCCCGGTCGCGTGGGGGCGGGCGGCGGCGGGCTCGGCCGGGCGGCGGGTCGGCGATCGGCGGACCGTACGGGCGGGGGCCCGGCCGTATGGAACGCGACGCCGTACGGGCGGGGGCGGCCATATGGAACGCGCCGAACGGCGGCCGGGGGCGGGTGCTCAGGCCGTCCGGCCGAGCCGGGCCTCCAGACCGTCGAGCAGATACTCCAGGCCCGTGGTGAAGGCGCCGTCCCAGTCGTCGTCGTAGAGATAGCCGTGGGCCGCCAGGGTCGGATAGCGGTCCCCGGCGGCCCGCAACTGCTCCTGGCCGAGCCGGCGTTCCTCGTCGGTGATGTGCAGGGCGGTCTCGGTCGACGCGGACCCCATCACATGGTTGTAGAGCGCCCAGGTCGCCGCGGAGAGGCCGCTTCCGGTGAATCCTGCGCGGACCAGGGTCGCCTGGAGGATCTCCATCCAGGCGAGGAAGTTCGGTCCGATGGCCGGCCGCCGCCGCGCGGGCACGGCGGCGGCCCACGGGTGCCGCAGCAGCGCGGAGCGCCAGGCGGACAGCACCGCCGTGACGTCCTCGCGCCAGGGGGACGCGTGCCCCGCGTCCGGGGGCGCCTCGCCGAAGATCGCGTCGACGGCGAGGTCGATCACATCGTCCTTCGTGTCGACATGCCAATAGAGCGAGGGAGCGACAACGGCGAGCCGGTCGGCGAGCCGCCGCATGGTGAGCCGCTCGATGCCCTCCTCGTCGAGGAGGGCGACGGCGGCCTCGACGATACGCCCGAGGGTGAGCGGAGGCTCCCCGCGGGAGGTGCGCCGCGGCCTGAGCCAGACACTCCGTACCGCGTCACGTCCGTGCTGGTCACGCTGGTTGTCCGCCCTGCTCATCGCACCTCGTTCGACATCCCGGCCACCGTGACCGGTCGGGCCAGCGTAGTACTGTGTGCGCCGTCCCTAACGTTGTTAGGGACTCCCATACGTTGTTAGACCAGTGGGGGAGTGATGGAGAACAACACGCAGGACCGGGCCCGTCGGGGGCGACGGTCGTGGACGCTGCTCGCGGTGAGCGCGGCCCAACTGCTCGTGGTCCTGGACGGGACGATCGTCAATATCGCCCTGCCGTCCGCGCAGCGGGCGCTCGGCATGTCCGACGCGGGCCGGCACTGGGTGATCACCGCCTATCTGCTGGCCTTCGGCGGACTGCTGCTGATCGGCGGCCGGGTCAGCGGTGCCCTCGGCCACCGCCGCGCCTTCGCCGTCGGCCTGGCCGGGTTCGCCGTGGCGTCCGCGCTGGGCGGGGCGGCCGTGAACCCGGGGATGCTGTTCGGAGCCCGCGCCCTGCAAGGGGTGTTCGCCGCGCTGCTCGCGCCCGCCGGGTTGTCCCTGCTGGCGATCACCTTCACCGAGCCGCGTGAACGCGGCCGGGCCTTCGGGGTGTTCGCGGCGGTCGGAGCCGCCGGGTCGGCCGTCGGCCTGATCGCGGGCGGACTGCTCACCGAGTACGCGAGCTGGCGCTGGTGCCTCTACGTCAATGTGCCCGTCGCGCTGCTGGCGGTGCTCGGCGTGGCACTCGTGCCACGGGACCGCCCGGTCCGCGGCGGGGGACGGCTCGACGTCCCGGGCGCACTGCTCAGCGCGGCGGGCTTCGCGGCCGTGGTCTACGCGTTCAACGAGGCCGAACCGCGCGGCTGGGGTTCACCCGCGGTCCTGGGCCTGCTGGCGGCCGGCGGCCTGCTGCTGGCCGCGTTCGTCGCCGTCGAGATCCGGGCCCCGCATCCGCTGCTGCCCATGCGCGTTCTCCTGGACCGGGTGCGCGCCGGGGCGTTCGTCTCCATCACACTCATGTTCGTCGCGATGTTCGGCTTCTACCTCTTCATGAGCTACTACACCCAGACGGTGCTGGGTTACTCACCCGTCGAGGCGGGCCTCACGCTGATCGTCAACGCCCTGGCGGCCGTCGTCGGATCCCTGTTCATCGCCGGGCGGCTGCTCGGACGCGTACCGCCCGCGGTGCTGGTCGTGCCCGGGCTGCTCGCCGCCGCGGCCGGGGTGTTCGTGGTCACGCGGCTGACGCCGGGCGCCACGGACGTCCTGGTGTTCCGGCTCACCCCCGCGCTCCTGCTGACCGGGCTCGGCCTCGGCTGTGTCATGACCGCGACCGCCGGACTGGCGACCGCGGGGACACGCGGCCACGACATCGGAACGGCGTCCGCGGCCTACAACGCGTCGATGCAGCTCGGGGCCGCGCTCGGCACCGCGCTGTTCAACTCCGTCGCGGCGAGCGCCGCCGCGTCCCGGTCGGCGGGGGCCGCGGCCGTCTCGTCTCGGGAGGCGGCCGTGCACGGCTACACCACCGCGCTGACCGTCGCCCTCGGTGTCCTGCTCGCCGCCGTGTGCGCCGCGGCCCTGCTGACGGCGACCCGCGCCCCGGGGCGGTCCCCCGAGCCGGAGAAGGAGCTGATGCCGCTGCCGTAGATCCGTCCCGTGGACCCGGCCCCGGATCCCGGCGCCGCGTCCGGCCGGGGGCCGGTGTTCGGATCCGGGGTGCGGGTCGGTTCGCCCGGTGGCCCCGGGACCGCGCGGGACCCCCGGGGCAGGGGGACGGACGCCTCCGCCCGGGTCCGCCGTCCGCGAGAGCCGGGACGGTCACCGTCCGGGTGGAGGCCGGGCCCTCCCGGCTCAGGCGGGGCCGGGAAGGTGGAAGGTGGCCTCGCCGGTGATGCGGACGGTCGTTTCGTCGCCCGGAGCCACACCGGCGCCCCCGGTGGTCCGTACCGTCACCGCGCCCACGCCCGTGACATCCACCGTGACCAGCGCGTCGTGGCCGTGGAAGCGGACCTCCGTCACCCGGCCGCGCGCGGAGTCGGTTGCGGCGGGGGCGTCGGCGTAGGTGGGGGAGACCAGACGCAGCTGCTCGGGGCGCAGGACGACCGTGCCGGAGCCCGCCGCCGGGCCCGGGCCGTCCGCGAGCGGGACCGCGCCGAGCGCGGTCACCGCCCGGCCGCCGTCCGCGGTCCCCGCCAGGAGCACCGCCTCGCCCACGAAGGAGGCCACCCAGGGGTCCGCGGGACGCGCGTACAGCTCCTGGGGGGTACCGGACTGGGCGACCCGTCCGTCACGGATGACCGCGACCCGGTCCGCCGACGACAGCGCTTCCTCCTGGTCGTGGGTGACCAGCAGCGCGGTCGCCCCGGCGGCGCGCAGCGCACTCCGGATGTCCGCGCGCAGCCCCGCCCGCAGACCGCTGTCGAGGGCGTTGAACGGCTCGTCGAGCAGGACCAGCGCGGGCCGGGGCGCCAGCGCGCGGGCGAGCGCCACCCGCTGCTGCTGACCGCCCGACAGCTCGTGCGGCATCCGGTCGCCGTAGTCGCCTAGCCCGACGAGTTCCAGCATCTCGGCCGTACGGGACCGCCGTTCGGCCCGCCCCGCGCCGACCAGGCCGAAGGCCACGTTCCGGGCCACGCTCAGATGCGGGAAGAGCGCGCCCTCCTGCGCGACGATGCCGACACCCCGCCGCTCGGGCGGCACATGGACACCCGGTCCGCTCACGGTGCGCCCGCCGACGACGACCTCGCCCGCGTCCGGTGCGACAAAGCCCGCGATGACCCGCAGCAGGGTGGTCTTGCCGCAGCCCGACGGGCCGAGGACGGCCGCGAGTTCACCGTCGGGGACGTCGAGCGCGAGGTCGTCGAGGACCCGGACACCGTGCCCGTACGAGGTGGTCAGCGCACTCACGCGCAGTCCGGCCGTGGCGGTCATGAGCGCCTTCCGAGCAGATAGGAGGGGATCGCGGCGATCAGCACGATGGCCGCCGCGTAGGGCGCGGCACCGGCGAAGGCGCCCGCGCCGGTCTCGGTCCACAGCCGTGTCGCGAGGGTGTCGGTACCGGTCGGCCGGAGCAGCAGCGTCGCCGGCAGCTCCTTCATGATGACCACGAAGGTGAGCGCGGCGCCCGCGCCGATCCCGGGCGCCGCGAGCGGCACCGTGATCTCGCGGACGACCCGCAGCGGGGAGCGTCCGAGGGTGCGGGCCACGTCCTCCAGCACCGGCGGTGCCTGGAGAACCGCCGCGCGGGCCGAGGCCACCGCGACCGGCAGGAACAGCACGACGTACGCGGCGATGAGGAGCGGCAGCTCCTGGTACAGCGGATACGCGTACCGGACCGAGAAGAACACCAGGGCCAGTCCGACGGTGATCCCGGGCACGGCGTGTCCGGCGTACACGGACTGTTCGAGCAGCCCCGCGAGCCGTCCGCGGTACCGCGCGGAGAGCACCCCGACCGGCAGGGCGAGCAGGGTGGTGACGGCCGCTCCGGCGGCGGCGACGGTGACCGTGGCGACGGTGGCGGACCACAGCCGCTCGGGGTCCCAGCCGGAGTTGCCGACGGTGAGCCAGTATCCGAGGGTCGCGAGGGGGAAGGCGACGGCCGCCGCCGCGACCGCGCCGCACCAGGCGAGCGCGGGCGCGGTCCACCGGCCGAGCCGGAGCCGGACGGGCGGGCGCGCGCTGCCCCGGCCGGTGCGGGAGTGCCCCGCGCGGCCCCGGGTGCGGTTCTCCGCCATGACCAGGATCACGGTCATCGCGACCAGCACACAGCCGAGGACCGCGGCCGGGGTCCGGTCGAAGCTGGCCTGGTACGAGGAGTGGACGGCGCGGGTGAAGGTGTCGTACCGCATGATCGACACCGACCCGAAGTCGGAGAGGACGTACAGCGCGACGAGGATCGCGCCGCCCGCCGCCGCGGGCCGCAGCTGCGGCAGGGTGATCCGCAGGAAGGTGCGCAGCGATCCGCTGCCCAGGGAGCGGGCCGCCTCCTCCTGTGCCGGATCGATTCCGCGCAGGGTCGCCGCGACCGGCAGGAAGACGTACGGGAAACAGGCGAAGGTGAGGGTGATCGCCGCGCCGGGCAGCCCCGCCAGCGACGGCGCGGCCGAGATCCAGGTGAAGGCGGCCACATAGCTCGGTACGGCCAGCGGCAGGGTCGCCAGCACCGCCCAGACCCGGCGGCCGGGCAGCGTGGTCCGGACGGTCAGCCAGGCCAGGGAGATACCGATCACCAGGGAGGCGGCGACGACGATCGCGGCCAGTGAGAGGCTGCGGCCGAGCAGTTCCCTCGTGCGCGGCTCGGAGACGATGTCCCAGGCGAAGCCCCAGCCGCGTTCCATGGCGCGTACGCCGAGATAGCCGAGCGGCAGCAGCGCGATCAGCGCCGCCGCCGCAGCGGGGAGTAGCAGGACCAACGGTGGACGGCGCCGCCCGGCCGCCGCGGGGGACGCGGCGGCCGGACGGCGCACGGAGTGTGAACTCTTCATGCTCATACGGAGGGTGTGTCGCTCCCGGTGCTCGCGGGACCGATCAGACCATGCCCGCTTCCTTGAGCATCTCCAGGGTCTTCTGGAGGGACTCCAGCTTCCCGAGGTCGATCTTCGGGGCCTTGAGGGACGCCAGCGGCGGGAGGTCCTTCACGGAGGAGGTGACACCGGCCGCGAGCGGGTACTCCTTCGTCTCCTCGGCGAAGTAGGTCTGGGCCTCGGTGGAGAGCAGGTAGTCGACGGCCTTCTCGGCCGCGGCGCTCTGGCCGCCGTCCTTGAGGACACCGACGCCCGCGACGTTGATCAGCGCGCCCGGGTCGCCGCCCGGCAGGAAGTGGATCTTGGCGGTGAGCTTGTCCGCGCCGACCTCGGCGGCCTTCTCGTACCAGTAGTAGTGGTTGATCAGACCGAGGGAGACCTCGCCCTTGTCCACCGCGTCCAGGACCGCGCCGTTCTTGGCGTACGGCTTGGCGCCGTTGGCCTTGAAGTCCTTGAGCCACTTCAGGGTGGCCTCGTCGCCCTCCAGGACGCGCATACCGGTGACGAACGCCTGGAAGGAGGCGTTGGTGGGCGCGTAGCCGACCTTGCCCTTCCACTCGGGCTTCGTCAGGTCCTTGACGCTGTCGGGGGCCTTCTCGACCTTCTTCGAGTTGTACGCGATGACGCGCGAGCGGCCGGAGACGCCGACCCAGTCGTCCTGGCCGCCGCGGAAGGCGGCGTCCACCTTGTCCAGGGACTTCTGCGGGATCTTCCCGAGCATTCCGGCCTGGGAGAGCGCGCCGAGGGCGCCGGCGTCCTGCGAGAAGAACAGGCCCGCCTTGGTCTTGTCGCCCTCCTCCAGGATCTGGGCGGCGAGCTCGGCGCTGTCGCCGTAGCGGACCTGGACCTTCGTGCCGGTCGCGGTCTCCAGCTTCTTGATGATCGGGGAGATCAGCTCTTCGTTGCGCCCGGAGTAGATGACCAGCTCGTCCGTGCTCTGTGCGGTGCTCTTGGCCTTGGGGTCGCTGTCGTTCTTCTTGTCGTCCGAACCGCCGCAGCCGGCGAGTACGGGAAGGAGCAGCGCGGATATGGCGAGTGCGGTGCCGCGGCGGACGAGCGGACGTCGCATGGGTGCCTCCTGAACAACCCGCGCCGGGCCGGACGGGGAGCCGGCCGTCGGTGCGGGACCAATTTACGGACGTCCCATAAATATGGTGAGCCTTGCCTAACTGTCAATTTCGGGCCAAGCGGTGGTCAACGTAGTGCTCAAGTCGTTATCGACTCATAACGCGTCAGGCCTTGAAAATTCCGTGCGCACCTGCCGTGGAGGCACGTAAAGTCCCGCCCCGTTGCCCGCTCGCCTTCTGATGAACGGAGGAAACCCGCCATGACCATGGAGTCATCGCCGCGAGCAGGGCGCCGGGAATGGATCGGGCTCACCGTTCTCGCACTGCCCACCCTGCTCATTTCCATGGACATGACCGTCCTGCATCTGGCGGTGCCCCGGCTGAGCGCCGATCTCGCCCCCACCTCCGCCGAGTTGCTTTGGATCATGGACATCTACGACTTTCTGATCGCGGGGGCGCTGGTGCCCCTGGGCGCGGCCGGTGACCGCTTCGCCTCAGGCGGCTCCTGCTGATCGGCGCGGCCCTCTTCGGCGCCGCCTCCGTCCTCGCCGCGTACGCCGACAGCGCGCAGACCCTCATCGCGGCACGGGCCCTGCTCGGACTGGCGGGCGCGACCCTGATGCCCTCCACGCTCTCCCTGGTCCGGGTGATGTTCCAGGACGCCGGACAGCGCGGCTTCGCCGTCGCCGTCGTGATGACCGGTTTCTCCGTCGGCACCACGATCGGGCCGCTGTTCGGCGGCGCCCCCTGAGCCGGGAGCGCCGGGGAGTGCCCGGGCCCGCGCGGGTACCCGGGCGGACCCGATCCGGGCCCGCCCTGGCTCCGGAGCGGGTCCGCGACGACCACCCGCCGATCGCGCCGCACGCAGGGACGTGCCCCCGGGACCGGTCCCGGGAGCCGGGCTCAGCGGGCGCCGGGAAGTGCCGTCGGCCGACCCCGGCGCCGGGAAGCCCGTCAGCTCATCCGGAGCGCCAGGAAGAAGTCGAGCTTGTCCTCCAGGCGGGACAGATCGCGGCCGGTGAGCTGCTCGATCCTGCCCACCCGGTACCGCAGGGTGTTCACATGCAGATGCAGCCGGGCGGCGCACCGCGTCCAGGAGCCGTCGCTCGCGAGGAACGCCTCCAGCGTCGGGATCAGCTCCGCGCGGTGACGGCGGTCGTACTCCCGCAGCGGATCGAGGAGCCGCGCGGTGAAGGCGCGGCGGACGTCGTCCGGCACGAACGGCAGCAGCAGGACGTGGGACGCCAGCTCGTGATGGCCCGCCGCGCAGACCCGGCCCGGGCGGGCCGCCGCGACCCGGCGCGCGTGCCGGGCCTCCTCCAGCGCCCCGCGCAGCCCCTCCGCCGAACTGACCGGCGCGCTGACGCCGAGGGTGAGCCGCCCGTCGTCCGCGAGACCGGCCGACAGCGGGTCGCGTACGGCGTCGAGCAGCGCGTCCGCGTGCAGGCCCTCCTCCGTGGCGGGTGTGTCCCCGGTCGGCGGCACGGCGGGCAGCGGTACGAGGGCGATCGCCTCCTCACCCGTGTGGGCGACGGCGATCCGGTCGAAGGAGTCGGTCCCGGGCGCCGCCGGCCGGTCGACGAGGATCTCCTCCAGCAGCGACCGGGCCACCGGCCCGGCCTCGGCCGGCGGACCGCCCCGCCCCCAGTCGACACGGGCGACCACGACCTGCCAGTGCGGCGCGTTGCCCGCGCCCGGCAGCAGGACCGGTGCGGCCACCCGCAGCCGCGCGGCGATCTCGGCGGGCGCGGCGGCCGTCTGGACCAGCTCCAGGACCTCCTGGGCGAGCCTTCTGCGGACGGCGCGGGCGGCGTCGCGCCGGTCGCGTTCCACGGCGATCAGCTGGGTGACGCCCTGGAGGAGGTCGAGCCGGGCCCGGGGCCAGTCGCCCGCGTCGGCCTCGACCGCGAGCAGCCAGTCGGACAGCACGCTCTCGCGCGCATCGGCGGAGGCGGGCCCACCCGCGCGGCCGGTGTTGCGGATCGGGAAGAGGGAGTAGACGGTTCCCTCCACGGTCACCCGGTGCGGCCCCGGCCGTCCGGTGCGGGTGGCGGACAGGTGCTCTCCCGCGAGAGCGGTGCTCACGGACGCGGGCAGTGCTTCACCCGGACCCGCGATCCGGCGGCCGGTGGGGGAGAGCACCCAGGCACGCAGATCCAGATCGGAGCCGAGGAGATCGAGCACGGCCTCGGGGCCGCCGCCGCCCGCGGGGCCCGAGGTCATCAGCCGGCGGTGCCGGTCCACGACGGCCGCCAGATCCCCCGCGCGCTCGCCCGACACCCGGCGTACGACATACTCTGTGATCGTTGCGAAAGCAACGGACTCATGGACGGCGAACAGCGGCAGCCGATGGCGGGAACACGCCGCCACCAGATCCTCCGGGACACTGCCCAGCTCCGCCTCACCCGCGGCCAGGCCGGCGACCTGCGCGCCCGCGAGAATCCGGACGAACGGCTCCGAGTCGTCCGGCGACCGACGCCAGGCGAGGCCCGTCAGCACCAGTTCGCCCCCCGACAGATAGCGGCTCGGGTCCCGCAGATCGGTGGTCATCACTCCGCGCACCCCGCGGTCCAGCTCCTCCTCGCCGCCGAGCAGCCGCAACCCCAGCGCGTCGTCCTCCAGCAGTGCGCGCAGCCGCATCCGTCGCCGCCGATCTGTCTCGTTGTTGCCGGTGGCCGGGGCCACGGTTTCCATGAGGGAACTGCGGTGTTGCCGTTCCCTGCTTTTCGCCGCTTTTTCGTCTGAATCTACAAGACAGGAAAGGAGACCAGCCAACTCCTTCATGGTTTCGGTGACTGCACCGGCTGGCGCACTCCTTGTGTACTGGGCGCACAGAGCGTGAACAGAACATGAACAGGCGCGCGCACGCGGCGCTTGGACCGCCGGTCACCGGCCGGCCGTCCCGGACCCGCCCGCCGCACGGCCTCCGGGCGGCCGGTCCCTCCCCGGACGAGTGAGAAGAGAGCCGTTCATGGACTTCCTCCGCCCCGCCAGCTGGGACGAGGCGCTCGCCGCCAAGGCCGAGCACCCCACCGCGGTGCCCATCGCGGGAGGCACCGACGTCATGGTCGAGATCAACTTCGACCACCGCCGGCCCGAGTACCTCATGGACCTGAACCGCATCGGCGAGCTGAGCGAGTGGGAGGTCGGCGCCCGGACGGTCCGGCTCGGGGCCTCGGTCCCGTACACCGCCGTGATGGAGAACCTGCGGGCCGAGCTGCCGGGACTCGCCCTCGCCTCCCACACCGTGGCCTCCCCCCAGATCCGCAACCGCGGCGGCGTCGGAGGCAACCTCGGCACCGCCTCCCCTGCCGGGGACGCCCACCCCGCGCTGCTGGCCGCGGGCGCCGAGGTCGAGGTCGCGTCCGTGCGCGGCACCCGCCGCATCCCGATCGACGCCTTCTACACGGGGGTGAAACGCAACGCGCTCGCCCCCGACGAGCTGATCAGGGCCGTGCACATCGACAGGGCCGACGGCCCCCAGCAGTACTCCAAAGTGGGTACGCGCAACGCCATGGTGATCGCCGTGTGCGCCTTCGGGCTGGCCCTGCACCCCCGGACCCGTACGGTACGGACGGGCATCGGTTCCGCCGCGCCGACCCCCGTACGGGCGTCGGCGGCCGAGGAGTTTCTCGGCGCGGCGCTCGACGAGGGCGGCTTCTGGGAGAGCCGGAAGATCATCACACCGTCCGTCGCCCGGCAGTTCGCGGTGCTGGCCGCCGCCGCCTGCAACCCCATCGACGACGTCCGGGGCACGGCGGCCTACCGCCGTCACGCGGTCGGGGTCATGGCCCGCCGCACACTGACCTGGACCTGGGAGTCCTACCGCGGCACCGCCCGCGCCACCGAGGGAGCCGCCTGATGCGAGTGACGTTCACGGTCAACGGCCGCCGGCAGGAGGCCGACGATGTGTGGGAGGGCGAGAGCCTGCTGTACGTGCTGCGCGAGCGCATGGGTCTCCCGGGCTCCAAGAACGCCTGCGAGCAGGGCGAGTGCGGCTCCTGCACGGTCCGCCTCGACGGGGTCCTGGTCTGCTCCTGCCTGGTCGCCGCCGGCCAGGCCGAGGGCCGCGAGATCGTGACGGTCGAGGGCCTCGCCGACCATGCCCGCCGGCGCGACCGGGGAAGCGGCGCGCGCTCCGGCGGCACCTCGCTCCAGGACGCCCGCCGGTGGACCGCCGACGGCACCGGTTCCGCCACGGGCGCGGGCAGCGGCCCGCCCACCGGAGACGGCTCACCCACGGGCGGGCGCGGCGGCTCCCGTACGGGTGAGTCCGGCGCGCCGCACCCCGGGGGCTCCCCCGCCGGGGACGGTGGCGGAGCACCCGCGCTCTCGCCGGTCCAGCAGGCGTTCATCGACGCGGGAGCCGTCCAGTGCGGCTTCTGCACCCCGGGCCTCCTGGTCGCCGCCGACGACCTGCTGGAGCGCAACGCCCGGCCGTCCGACGCCGACATCCGGGAGGCACTCTCCGGCAACCTCTGCCGCTGCACCGGCTACGAGAAGATCCTCGACGCGGTCCGGCTGGCGGCCGCACGCCGGGAGGAGTCGCTCTGATGGCCACCACAGGCACCCCCACCGGCCTCGCCCAGGGCTCCCGGACCCGCGGCGGCATCGGCGAGTCCACGCTCCGCCCCGACGCCACCCTGAAGGTCACCGGGGAGTTCGCGTACTCCTCCGACATGTGGCACGAGGACATGCTGTGGGGCCACACGCTCCGCTCCACCGTCGCCCACGCCGAGATCCGGTCCCTCGACATCGCCGAGGCGCTGGCGACCCCGGGCGTGCACGCCGTGCTGACGTACGACGATCTGCCCGCCGACGTGAAGCACTACGGACTGGAGATCCGGGACACGCCCGTCCTCGCCCACGGCAAGGTCCGCCACCACGGCGAGCCGGTCGCCCTCGTCGCCGCCGACCACCCCGAGACCGCGCGCCGCGCCGCGGCGAAGATCCGTGTCGAGTACGCCGAACTGCCGCTGATCACCGACGAGGAGTCCGCCACCGCGCCCGGCGCGGTCCTCGTGCACGAGGGGCGCGACGACCACCACAGCGGCCATGTGCCGCACCCGAACATCCTGCACCGCCAGCCGATCGTCCGCGGCGACGCGGCGAAGGCGGCGGAGCGCGCCGATGTGGTCGTCAGGGGCGAGTACGTCTTCGGCATGCAGGACCAGGCGTTCCTCGGCCCCGAGTCCGGGCTCGCCGTCCCCACGGACGACGGCGGGGTGGAGCTGTATGTGGCCACCCAGTGGCTGCACTCCGACCTCCGCCAGATCGCGCCCGTGCTCGGGCTGCCCGAGGACCGGGTGCGGATGACGCTCTCCGGTGTCGGCGGCGCGTTCGGCGGGCGTGAGGACCTGTCGATGCAGATCCACGCCTGTCTGCTGGCCCTGCGCACCGGCAGGCCCGTCAAGATGGTCTACAACCGGTTCGAGTCCTTCTTCGGCCACGTCCACCGCCACCCCGCCAGACTCACCTACGAGCACGGCGCCACCCGGGACGGCCGCCTCACCCATGTGAGGTGCCGGATCGTGCTGGACGGCGGCGCCTACGCCTCCGCCTCCCCGGCCGTCGTCGGCAACGCCTCCTCGCTGGGCGTGGGGCCGTACGCCGTCGACGACGTCGAGATCGAGGCGATCGCCCTCTACACCAACAACCCGCCCTGCGGCGCGATGCGCGGCTTCGGCGCGGTCCAGGCGTGCTTCGCCTACGAGGCCCAGATGGACCGGCTCGCCGCGGCCCTCGGCATGGACCCGGTGGAGTTCCGGCAGCTCAACGCCATGGAACAGGGCACGATCATGCCGACGGGCCAGCGCGTGGACTCCCCGGCCCCCGTCGCCGAACTGCTCCGCCGGGTCAAGGCCCGTCCGCTGCCGCCCGAGCGCCAGTGGGAGAGCGCGGGCGGCGACGCCGATGTACGCGCCCTGCCGGGCGGTCTGTCCAACACCACCCACGGCGAAGGCGTCGTCCGGGGCGTCGGCTACGCGGTCGGGATCAAGAACGTCGGCTTCTCCGAAGGCTTCGACGACTACTCGACGGCCCGGGTGCGCATGGAGGTCGTCGGCGGGGTGCCCGTCGCGACCGTGCACACGGCGATGGCCGAGGTCGGCCAGGGCGGAGTCACCGTCCACGCCCAGATCGCCCGTACCGAACTGGGCGTCGCCCACGTCACCATCCAGCCCGCCGACACCCGGGTGGGCTCGGCGGGCTCCACCTCCGCGTCCCGGCAGACGTATGTCACGGGCGGCGCGATCAGGAACACCTGTGAGGCGGTGCGCGAGAAGGTCCTCGACCTGGGCCGCCGCCGGTTCGGCTCGTACCATCCGGCGTGGGCCACCGCCGAACTGCTGCTTGAAGGCGGCAAGGTGGTCACCGACGGCGGTGAGGTCCTCGCCGATCTCGCCGATGTGCTGGGGGACGAGGCGGTCGACATCGAGCGGGAGTGGCGGCACCGGCCCACCGAGCCGTTCGACCGGACCACCGGGCAGGGCAACGGCCATGTGCAGTACTCCTTCGCCGCCCACCGCGCGGTCGTGGAGGTCGACACGGAACTGGGACTGGTGAAGGTCGTCGAACTGGCCTGTGCCCAGGACGTCGGCAAGGCCCTCAACCCGCTGTCCGTCGTCGGCCAGATCCAGGGCGGCACCACCCAGGGACTGGGCATCGCCGTCATGGAGGAGATCCTCGTCGACCCCGCGACCGCGAAGGTGCGCAACCCGTCCTTCACGGACTATCTGATCCCCACGATCCTCGACACACCGGCCATCCCCGTCGAGGTGCTCGAACTCGCCGACGACCACGCGCCGTACGGGCTGCGCGGGGTCGGCGAGGCACCCACCCTGTCGTCGACTCCCGCCGTCCTGGCGGCGATCCGCGCCGCGACGGGGCTGGAGCTGAACCGTACGCCGGTGCGGCCGGAGCATCTGACCGGCACCTCCTGAAACACCGATGCCTCCGGCGGGCCCCGCGCCCCCGGACGCGGGGTCCGTACACCCTGAAGGAGAGCGACATGCTGGACATCGCCGACGGGCTCGACCGGTGGGCCGGGCAGGGGCGGTCGTTCGCCGTCGCCACCGTGGTGGCCGTCGGCGGCAGCGCGCCCCGGCAGCCGGGCGCCGCGCTGGCCGTGGACAGTGACGGGGCGGCGATCGGCTCGGTCTCCGGAGGGTGTGTGGAGGGCGCGGTGTACGAGCTGTGCCGCCAGGCGCTCCGGGACGGCCACACCGTGCGGGAGCGCTTCGGATACGACGACGAGGACGCCTTCGCCGCGGGTCTGACCTGCGGGGGAGTGATCGACATCCTGGTGACCCCGGTCCACGCGCCGTCTCCGGGCCCGGACGGCACCCGGGCTCCGGCCGCTGCGCTGCGGGACGTCGTCCTCCTGGCGCTGTCCGCCGCCGTACGGGGGGAGAGCGCCGCGCTGGCCAGGGTGGTGGAGGGACCGGCCGAACTGCTGGGCCGCGCCCTGTTCGTCCGGCCCGGGGGCACGTACGAGGGGACCCTCGGCGGGCGTGCCGCGCTCGACCGCACGGCCGCGGGCGAGGCCGCGGCGCTGCTGGACGCGGGCCGCACGGGACCGGTCGTGATCGGTGCGGACGGCGGCCTGTGCGGCAGCGCGCTGACCCTGCTGGTCGAGTCCAGCGTCCCGCCCCCGCGCATGATCGTCTTCGGTGCCGTCGACTTCGCGTCGGCGCTGGCCGGGGCGGGGAAGTTCCTCGGCCACCACGTCACGGTCTGCGACGCCCGTCCCGTCTTCGCGACCAGGGACCGCTTCCCCGACGCGGACGAGGTCGTCGTCGACTGGCCGCACCGGTATCTGCGGTCCACGCGGGTCGACTCCCGTACCGTCCTGTGCGTCCTCACCCATGACGCCAAGTTCGATGTCCCGCTCCTCGAAGAGGCGCTGCGGCTCCCCGTCGCCTACGTCGGCGCGATGGGCTCCCGCCGTACGCATGAGGACCGCAGTCGGCGGCTGCGGGAGGCGGGGGTCACCGAACGCGAACTGGCGAGGCTCCGCAGCCCCATCGGTCTCGACCTCGGCGCCCGCACCCCCGAGGAGACGGCCCTGTCGATCGCCGCGGAGATCGTCGCCGCCCGGCGCGGCGGCAGCGGTGTCCCCCTGACGGGGGCGCGCACGCCGATCCACCACCGGCGTCCCGAGAGCGGTACGGCCGGTACGGGCCGTCCCGAGAGCGGCACCGCCCGTACCGGCCCGGGAGTCCCGGCTCGGACACCGGACGCAAGGTAGCCAGGGGGTGGCTCGCGGGCCGTCGGACCGCCCTCGGGGCCGGCTACTCCCGCGCCGGCTCGGCGCCGCCGTATGCGTCGTGCCAGTTCCACCATTCGTAAGGCGGGGTCTGGGGGTAGCCCTCGGGCGAGTCCTCCCATGGTTCCTGCCGTCCGAGCGCGGTCATGTCGAGGTAGCTCCAGGTGCTCCCCAACGCCTCGTCGCCACGGGCGTTGATGAAGTAGGTGCGGAACACGCCGCTGCCGTCGCGGATGAACGCGTTCGTGCCGTGCCACTCGTCCACACCGAAGTCGGTGTCGAAGTCGTCGGTGATGGTGTACCAGGGCATCGTCCAGCCCATCCGCGCCTTCACACGCTCGATGTCCGGCTGCGGCGCGCGGGAGGCGAAGACGAGCGTGGTGTCGCGGGCGTTCAGATGGGCGAGCCGGGCGACGTGGTCGGCCACCATGGAACAGCCGACGCACGCGTGGTCCGGCCAGCCGGTCACGCCGGGCTCGAAGAAGGCGCGGTAGACGATCAGCTGACGGCGTCCCTCGAACAGGTCGAGCAGGCTCACCCTGCCCTCGGGCCCGTCGAACTCATAGCCCTTCTCCACCGCCATCCAGGGCATCCGCCGGCGCTCCGCGGCCAGCCCGTCCCGGGCGCGGGTCAGCTCCTTCTCCTTCACGAGGAGCTGTCGGCGCGCCGCCTCCCACTCCTGTGGCGTGACGATCGGGGGTGTCTTCATCGTGACGTCCACCTTCCGGTTCGGTCCGGGCTCATGCGGGGGTGAGCCGGACGCCGTTCAGCAGGACCCTCTGCCTCCAGGGTGGGCCGCCACCGACCCGGACGCACGCCGATGCGCCATACGGCTTTGCTCGAATTGCGGCTGCCTCGCGGAAGGGGGAGCCTGGCGAGTGAGGGCCTTTCGCTGTCGCACAGGTGATGGCGTTCGCCCGGTTGAAGGCGTTGATGAGGGCGGTCCCGCACACCAGGGCGGCCGACCGCTGCTCGTCGTGTCCGGCGGTGTCCGGTGGCGTTCGCCCAGCCGCCGTCGGGGGCCGACCGGGGGCCGGGGGAGCGGAAACAGGGCCGGGCTCGGGAGACAGTGGCCGGTACGGGACACCGTTCCCGACGCTCCACCCGCCGACGTCCACGGCGCGGGACGGACCGGTGGGAACCCCCGCGGGCCAGGCCCGGGGAAAACCGGTTGCGGAACCCACGGCCCGCGCGGTCCCATGACCAGGTCGACCTGACATGTGTGTGACACGCCTGTATGTGGAGAGTGGTGCTTGTATGCCCCGGGCCGCGCGGAGCCGTTCTCGTGATCGAGGAAGGACATCCGCACCCGCGTGATGAACTCCCTCGGTGCGAGCCGGAGTCGAGTCGAGAGCTGACCCCACTACCGCGCATCACACAGGAGTCGTGTCCACCATGTCACGCAACAGATCCCGGCGCGCCCGCACCGAAGCCCGCGCCGCATCCTTCCGCTGTCTCCACTGCGGTCTCGACGTCCCGATGACCGCAGCGGGCACCGGGCACCGCAACCACTGCCCCAACTGCCTGTGGAGCCGTCATCTCGACGACACCCCGGGCGACCGGGCCGCCGACTGCGGAGCCCGGATGGAACCGCTCGCCATCTCCGTACGCGGCGACGGCGAATGGGTGCTCGTCCACCGCTGCACCAGCTGCGGAGTGCTCCACGCCAACCGCACGGCGGGCGACGACAACGCGCTGCCGCTGACCAGACTGGCGGTCCGCCCGCTGGCTCAGCCGCCGTTCCCGCTGGAGCGCCTCGCCGCGCTCTGAGCAGGGCACCGGCACCGCGTCCCGGTGCCCGCCTCTCCGGGCGGGCACCGGGATCAGCACCGCCGCCGCTCCCCGCCGCCCCCGGCCGCCGACTCGACGACCGGGAGCACCGCAGCCGCCCACACGGGCCACCCCGGTGAGGTCGGCAGGGCGGGGGAGTGCCGCGGCGGCGGGCCGTCCGGCGTCCCGGCCCGGCGCGACCAGCGCCGCAGGGCCGCCGCCGTGGCCGCCAGCAGCTCCGGCGGCACCGGGGCCGCCTCCGCCGCCAGCTTGGCGATCATCACGGCCGCCTGGTTGCGCCGCCGCCCGGACCACGACCCCAGCTCGCCCGCGATCGCCCCGGGAGCCGCCGTCAGCAGGCGTGCGGCGCGGAAGAGGGCGTACGACTCCGTCTCCCGCTTCATGCAGTCCTCGGCGACCTGCCGGACCGCCCGGGCGTCCGCGGGCGTGCCCCGCGCCCACGCGCACGCGGCGAAGTAGTCCACGAGCAGCTCATGGCTGAAGGGCTGGTCGTCGGGCGCGTCGGGGGAGAGCAGTCCGGTGCTGTGCAGATACGCGCGCACGGACGGCACCCAGGGATCGTCACCCGGCCGGGCGAGCCGCTGCGACGGCATCGCGCCGATCAGCTCGTCCAGTGTCGGCCGCAGCCCGAACGTGGGCTCACGCAACTCGGCCGCGTGGGCGGCGAGCACGGAGCGCAGTTCCCCGCGGGACGCGGGCAGCGGGTTCGTCCCCTCGGCCGCGCCGTCGAGGAGGATGTCCGTCAGCCGCTCGAACAGCCGGAATCGGCCGCCCTCCAGACCGCTCGCCCCGCTGTCCGCGTACACCGCGCACAGAACGACACAGAACATGGGCCGCATCGCCAGCTCCGCCAGCCCGAAGCGCTCCAGCTCCCCGAGGAACCTCTCGGGCGCCCGGCCCCCGCCCCGGGCGCCGGGGCCGAACGCCGCGAGGCACTTCGCGGCCAGCTCCGCGCGTGCCTCCCCGCTCAGCCGGCACAGCCGCAGGCTCTGCAGACCCGCCTCCTCGATGCCGTGGAACCGGAGCGGGTCCCGGCTGGTGAGAACGACCGTGAAATGGGGGGAGTTGGCGAAGGCGACCAGCGCGTTCTGGATCTGGCGGCGCTGCTCGGGGCTGCCGACCTCGTCCACCCCGTCCACCAGCAGCAGCCACTTGCGGGCCGGGAAGGGCGGGTTCTTGAACACGTCCGGCAGCGGCAGCACCGGTGTGCCGATCCGTACGGTCCCGGCGCACCGCCCGGCCGCGGCGCTCAGATCACGGCTCACGGCGCGCGCGAGCCAGCCGAGCGGATCCCAGGGGTCGTTGCCGATACCGCGCGCCATCACGGGGGCCGCCGCGTACACGGGCACATAGTCGCCGACCGTGCCGTCCAGCCACTCCCGCGCCCAGTCGCGGGCGACCGTCCGCAGCAGCGTCGACTTGCCGGTGCCCGCCTCGCCCACGACGTGCGCGCCCGCCAGCAGCGCGGCGGAGTCCACCGGACGGCAGGGGGCACCCGCGGGCTCCGGGTCGCCGGACCGCTGCGGGCCGCCGCCCTCCGCGCCGTGCCCCGGTCTGGCCCGTACCGGCACCCGGATGTCACCGGCCGGGAGCGGGCGGCGCGCGCCACCGGAGCGGCCGGACAGGACGGTGTGCAGGACATCGACATAGCTGTGCCGGGCGGTGGCCTCGTGCAGGACGGTCAGATAGCCCTTCAGCCGGGGGCCGGGCGTGCGCCAGTTGCCCTCCTGCAACTGCTCGTCGGACAGCAGCCCGAGCCACCGCTCCAGCGGCTCCCACCCCAGCCGCTGCTGCCGCGCCAGCGCGGGGAAGGTGTCCCACACCACCGGGGCGGGCACCAGCCGGGCCTCGTGGTCGGCCGTCGGATCGGTCCCGCGCTGTTTGGCGCGTACGACCCCGATGACACAGCCCGAGCCCCGGTCGATCACCGGCGAACCGCTGGCACCCCGCCACAGCTCCGAGCCGCCGACCTTCAGCAGCTCGGCGCCGTTCCTGTGCCAGGAGCCGCCGACGACCCGCAGACCGAAGGCGTCCCCGCCCGCGTAGTCGTGGGCCGGGTGGCCGTGCGCGTGCAGCCGCTGTCCGTCGGGCGGGCGGGCCGGCCCCCGGGACAGCGCCGCGCACGGCTGGTCCCCGAGATCCCCCTCGCTCACCCGCAGCAGCGCCAGATCGGGGCCGCGCCCGCCGTCGAACGGTCGGACGTCCATGTCGTCGACGGAGAAGACGAGCGGGACGCTCTCCGCGCCCCTGCGCCAGCTCCCCCGGACGGCCGAGGGCCGCAGACCGCCGGGCAACGCGACATGGGCGCAGGTCAGCACCAGCCCGGGGCCGACGAAGAACCCGGTACCGCTGTCCCGGGCGCCTGGCCGTGAACTCTCCAGGGCGACGGTCGTCGTGCTCAGCGCCGACTTCAGCCGCTCCCAGGCCCGTACGGAATCCGCCGGGGTGCCCTCGGGCTCAGCCGGTCGTGCCACGGGTCTCGTCCGGCTGCCGACCGTCCGCCGCCGACCGGTCCCACTCCATGGTGACGGTGAGATTGGCGTCCACGGAGCCCTTGGTGATCAGGGCGATCAGCCCGCTCGTCTCCACCCCGACCTGGCAGCCGAACTCCACCGTGAGCCGGTCCGGCCGGGCCCTGCGCAGCGCCGAGGTGACCCCTTCGGCGAAGGTGCCGAGCGCCGAGGTGACCTGTTCGAGGTCGAAGGAGAGAAGGCCGACCTCCTCGTCCATCTCCTGTGCCTGCCAGTCCCCCGAAGCGGGCGCGGGCGCCGGCCCCACACCGACCGCCTGCACCATCATCCGTGTCCCGTCCGGAAGTTGAACCGCCGTCAGAACCTCTTCACCGGCCATCAGTTCCCCCTACCCGTTCGCTGTGGATGTGCGGCAGAGTAGCGGCTCGTCGGGTGTTCGAGGGGGGACTGTGAGTGATGTGGAACGCGGTGGCACCCCGGGGTCGGCGGCCGGCGGCCCGCCGGGGCGCGGGTCCGGTGACGCGGCCGAGTGGGGCGCGGTGCGCCCGCCCGCGATCGAGCCGCTGACCCTCGAACTCGTCGTCGCGGGCTCCCGGGCGGCGTCCCCGCAGGAGCTGCTGGGCGACCCCGGTGTCGTCCAGATCTCGGGGGACCGCAGGGCCCGGCTGCACCGGCGCACCGCGGACGCGGACGCGGAACAGCACCCCCAGGACTACCAGGCCGGCCGGCCGGTCACCGAGACCTACTCCACGGGCGCGCGGGCCGGTGACGGGCCCGCACGCGCACTGTGGCTGCTGGTGCTGCCGTTCCTGCTGGTCAACCTGGCCGTGTGGATGGGCCCCGCGGCGCACGGCGGCCGACGGCCCCGCAGGGCCCGGATCTACGGGGTCCTGATGAGGCTGCTGGCGGCGGCCCTGACCGTGCAGCTGTTCACCACGGTCGCCACCGTCCTCATGGATCTGGTGGCGTGGCAGTGTGCGCTGCCGCGCGGTGCCTGCTCACGGGAGCATTCCTGGGTCCGCCGGCTGAGCCCGGCGGAGGGCGCGTTCGCGGGGATGCCGGGCCCCGCCCTGACCGCGGGGGTCTTCCCGGCGCTGCTGCTCATCGCCCTTCAGAGCAGGGTCGCGCGGCGCACCTGGTTCCGTACCGAGGCGGTGCGCCCGGCGACCTCCCCGCCCGGCGGGTCCGCGGGCACCGGCGCGCCGCTCTCGGCACCGGGGATGTGGTACGGGCGCCGACAGGTCCTGAGGCTGGCGGCCGGGCACTTCACGCTGGCCCTCGCCACCCTGACCGTGCCGTTCCTCGCGGTCCTCCTGGGCCCCGGGGGCTCCCGCGCCGGCGCCGGCAGCACGGGTACGGGGTGGGTGGTCGCGGGTCTGGTCGCGCTCGTCACCGCGCTCGCGGTGCTGGAGATCGCGGGAGCGGGCCGCAGCACCCGGCTCGACGAACGGCGCCTGGCGATCGCCGGATGGCTTCCGGCCGGGGCCTTCGTCCTGTTCCTGGTGGCGGTCGCGCTCTCCTGGACGGTGCCCGCGACGGGGAGCGCCGTCGGGTCCCTGCCCGGCGTCCGGGCGCTGTCGACCGCCGTGCCATTGGTCGAAGTCGCCCTGCTGGGCGCGCTGTTCCTGTGCTGGTCGCCGCGTTCCCGCCACCGGTCCCGCCGCGTCGCCCTGCGCGGCTGCGGCGGTCCCGTCGTCGCCCTGCTGGCCTGCTGGCTGGCCGCGATGTTCTCCGCGGTGCCGGCCGTCGCCACGGCGCTCCTGCTGGACGGCCGTACGGTCACGGACCCCGGGGCGGACATCGCGGGCGTCCCGGTCTTCCAGCACATCGCCGTCCTGGGCCCGCTGGTGCTCCTGTACTTCGCCTCGCTGCTCACCCCGGCGATCGACGCCCTGCGCCGGAGAACGGCCCGGCGGCTGCGCTTCGAAGTGGAGCGTGAATACCGGGGCGAGGCGGCGGACCGGCTGCGCAGCGACGAGATCGGGCTCGCCCGCGGCTCGGCCGCGCTGACCGAGACCGCCCCCGTCGTCCTGGGCCTGGTGGGCGCGGCGGCCCTGGTCCATCTGCTGCTGATCACGGGGGCCACGGTCGATCTCCACCCCGCCTGGCTGTTCACCGAGACCCTCACCCGGGCCGGCGTCTGGCTCGGGCCGGTGCTCGCCGCGCTGCTGCTGTCGGCGGGCTGGGCCGCGTACACCTGGCCCGCCGCGCGCCGTTCCGTCGGGGTCCTGTGGGACATGAGCACGTTCTGGCCGCGCGCGGCCCATCCCTTCGGGCCGCCCTGCGAGGCGGAGCGCGCGGTGCCCGACCTTCAGTGGCGGATGATGTCCTGGATGCGTGCCACCGGGGGAGCGCTGCTGCTCTCCGGGCACGGGCAGGGCTCGGTGCTCGCCGCGGCGGCGGCCTTCCAGCTGGAGCCCGGATACCGCCGCCGGGTCTCCCTGCTCACCTGCGGTTCACCGCTGGCGCGGATCCACGGCCGCTGGTTCCCCGCGTACTTCGGGCCCGATCAGCTGCGGACGCTCGACCGCGAGCTGGCCGGCTGGCGGAATCTGTGGCGGCACACGGACCCCGTCGGCGGTCCCGTCGGCGACCTCGGCGGAGCCCCGGTGGACAGCGACCCCCTGCGCGATCCGCTCGCCTTCGGCCGTACCGCCGAGCATCCGCTGTACGCCCCGATCCTCGGGCACGACGACTACCGGGCGGACCGCGTGTTCGCCACGGAACGCGCGCTGCTGCTCGGCCGGCTCCGCCCCCGGGCCCCGTACTGACGGGCCGCCCCGTGCCGCTGCCGGTCGCCCGGGATGATCCCGCCGGGGCGGACGGCACCCGCGGCGCCGGTGGCTCACGGCCCGGGGATCGGGGCCCGCGGCCTGTGGCCCAGGTCGGGGAGCCCGGGCCCGGAGTGCGGCCGGGCAGCTCCAGCCGAACGGAGCACCGAGACCCGGGAGACCGCCGATCAGGAAGCCGACGAGGACCGACACGCCGTCGCGCCGGACGCCGTTCCCGCGCGCGGTGCGGACGGGACGCGACGCACGGCTCAGCCGCGCCGGCGGGCCACCACCAGGCGGCACCGGGGGCTGCCGTCCGGCAGCCGGCCCAGCTCCTCCACGGGCAGCAGCTCCACCGAGAACCCGGTCCGCGTCAGCTCGTCGCGGACCTCGGAGAGCGGGAAGGTGCGGTAGTACATGACAAACGTCGGGCGCCACAGCAGATTCCGTACGCGCATCGCCGCGTCGAAGCCCCACAGCGCCCAGTAGAGCCGCGAGCCGACCCGGGGAGGAGCCGGCAGCGGGAAGACGAACATGCCGCCGGGGCGCAGACTGCGGTGCACCTGGGCGAACAGCTCCGGGCGCTCGCGGGGCAGGAAGTGCCCGAACGCGCCGAAGCTCACGGCGAGATCGAAGACCGGGGCGAAGGGCAGGGCGCGGGCGTCCGCCTGGACCCAGGACACCCGGGGGGAGAGGGGCGCACCGGGGAGGGACCCGGCCGTCGCACGGGCCTCGGCGAGCATGCCCTCGCTGAAGTCGACGCCCGTCACCCGCTCCTCGCACAGCCGGCGCAGCGCGCCGACGCCCGCCCCGGTGCCGCAGCAGACGTCGAGCCCGGACCGGAAGGGGCCGAGCGGCCCGACGGCCCGGACGAACGGGTCGAGGATCCGGTCCGGTGTACGGAAGGGGGTCTCGTCGAACGTGGGCGCCAGCAGGTCGTATCCGTGCTGGACGGAGGAGAGCGCCTGCACGGTCAGCTCGCGGAACGTGGGGCCGGATGAGGAGAACATCACCTTCACACTACCGCCACGTCCGCACCGCCCGTTGAACAACGCCTCACCGGCATCCGTACTCCGTGGGGGTCCCTGCGCACCGTGAGGGCCGAACCCAGGGAGCAGGGAGGCAGAATTGATGGCAGGCGGCAACGTCACCGCTCTTTTCCGCGCGTCCACGGCGCACAGCCCCTCGTACTCGATGCTCCACCGCGCCGGCGGCGGACAGCCGGGGGAGATCACGGACTTCTGTATTCCGTGCAATCCGTACTTCCCGACGCCCGCGATGTTCGACGAGCTGGGCGGGCGGCTGCGGGAGATCCTCACGTACTACCCCAGTGACACGGACACCGTCACCGCCGAGCTGTGCCAGGTGCTCGGGCTCAATCCGCAGACCGTCGCCATGGGCAATGGCTCGACCGAACTGATCACCTGGATCGATCATCTGCTGGTGCGTGAGTCGCTGGCCGTTCCCGTGCCGACGTTCGGGCGCTGGACGGACCAGCCGATGGAGACCGGTAAAAGGGTCGACATGCTGCTGCTGCCCGAGGCGCACGGTTTTTCGCTGGACCCGGCCTCGTTCGTCCGCTTCATCCGGAGCCGGGGCTCGCGCGCGGCCGTGATCTGCAACCCCAACAACCCCGACGGCGGTTTTCTGTCCCGGCAGAAGATCGTCGAGCTCTTCGACGAACTGCGGGATCTGGACCTGATCGTCGTCGACGAGTCGTTCCTGGAGTTCGCGGACGCGGAGAGGGAACCGAGCGTCGCCGACGAGGCCGTCCTGCGCACGAATGTGATCGTCCTGCGCAGCCTGGGCAAGAACTTCGGGCTGCACGGGGTGCGTTTCGGCTATCTCGTGTCCAACCCGACGCTCGCCGGGAGGGTACGGGCGGCCCTGCCGAAGTGGAATCTCAACTCCTTCGCCGAGACCGTGGTGTTCATGCTGAGGGAGCACCGCCAGGAGTACTCCCGCAGCCTTCAGCAGGCGCGCCGGGACCGTCAGGAGATGATGTGGCGCCTTTCCCAGCTGCCGGGGCTCACCGTCTACCCCTCGCAGGGCAACTTTCTGTACGTACGCCTCCCGGAGGGGGTCGACGGATCGGTCCTGCGCGACCGGCTGCTCGCGGAGCACGGGGTCCTGGTGCGCGAGTGCGGCAACAAGGTGGGCAGTTCGAGCCGCTTTCTGCGGCTGGTGGTCCGGCCGCAGGAGGACGTGGTGCGGCTGATCTCGGGGATGGAACAGGTGCTGTACGGGCGCAGCGTCCGGATGCCGGAACCGCCGCCGCAGCCGATGGCGCCGATGCTCTCGCAGCTGCCCCCGCACTCCCCGCCCACGCATCGGCAGGCGCGGCCGGACCACCCCCGGGACGACCACCACGAGCACGGGCAGGACCCGGGGCAGCCCGCGCCGCATCCGGGCGAGGAGGCCGGCGCGGGGCCCGACACGGGTGCCCGGCCGCAGGGCGCGCCGATGCTGGCGCTCGCGCAGGAGCCCGGACAGCGGGGCGGGCCCGAGCCCTGCCCCGCCGGGGACCGCGCACAGCCGCCCGTGCGCTCGGAGGCGATGGTTCCCGGATACACCTCGGGCACGGCGGCCGTCGACCGCCTGGTCTCCGGAGCGTAGGACGCATGGCTCCGCATACCGGGAAACCGGGACCCGGAAACCGGAACTCGGTCGGCAATTACCGGCCCCGTGACGTTCCGGCGCGGTGCCGGTGGCCGACCGCCCTTACTGTCCGTCACCCGCCTTTCGCCTCCCGTGAATTCAGGCCAGACAGGAGATGAGCGGTGGGTAAACGATGAGCAAATGCGAACACCGGGTCGAGTGCTGCGGCTACCTTGCACCCCATGAGCCCGACTGAGGTCCCTCCCACCCCGACGAGCCCCCCGGCGCCGCACCCCGCGGCCCCTTGTCAGGCCCACCCCGTACGGCCGCTCCCCGCCCCGGCTCCGGTCGCCGGCAGCAGGCCGTCCCCGCTGGTGCGCACAGCCCGCTGAGGCCCGATCACCCCCACGATCACGCACAGCTCTCCTCACGTCTCTTTTCCGGCGGACAATCCCCTATGGTGCTGCGCATGTTTGTTCAGGATAGTCACACAACCCGAATCCGAACGCGGGGAGAACCGTTCGGCGGGGAAATTCAGCGAAGGGAAGGCGTCCACGACAGAAATTCCGCCGTACGCACGGCAATCGACAGGAACACCGTGGAAGGGCCCGGCGGTCACCCGCGCGACGGCATCACCCGCGCCTGTGCCGACACCGTACGAAGCGCCCCGCGAACCGTTGGCGCCACCGCTCTGTCCGGTCGTATGGTTCGGTAGCACTGAATGTTCGGTCAGCAACACACAGCGTTGACAGCAGGGACAGAGATGACCAACGAGCCGGCAATTCCAGCGCAGCTGGGCAGGCCCGAGCGCATGTGGCAGCGTGCCGTCGTACTCGTACTGATCGCTGTCACCAGAACCGCGCGGCCCGTATTCCGGCTCGGTGATCGTGAACTGTCCTGTTCTCATTCCAACGGCGGCTGGACACTCTCCCTGCGCCCCGACGGAAAAGCGATCTTCTACGGGCAGGACGTCGACTGCAGCGACACCACCTACCGGGGCGACAAGCCGGTCGACCTGCTGGTGAACGCGCCCGAGTGGCTGCCCCTGGACCGGCTCAGAGAGCTCAACGACGGCTATGAACTGGGCTATCTGTACTGGTGGGAGGAGGGCCGGTGGAACCGCGCCCCGTATCCGGCCTTCGTCGACGACGACGGGCTGGCCGCCTCCTGCGACGGCTACGCGGGCATCTTCGACGACAAGTCGCTCTCCGACAGCTTCGCCGACGCCGGATACCGGGACCGGGAGGCGGCCGCGCGCTTCGTCGAACGGGTCGCGCAGGGCACGGTGAACGCCTCCGCCTTCAAGGACCTGATGGACTCGGCGTCCGAGCAGAGCCCGCTGCCGGGGGAGTCCAGCGTCCCCAATGCGCTGGAGTGGGCGACCCGGCTGGGAGTGGCGGAGCGCCCGGCCGCCGAACACGCCCTCTGAGGCGGGGGACCGGCGCCCGGTACCTGCGGAAGCCGTGGGCGGACCCGCGCCCCGGCCGCCGTACACGGGTTGGTCGGTCCGGTACGGCGGCCGGGGACCACGGCCGTAGGCCGCGCCCGCCCGGCGTTCGGCGGGGATCCGGCCGGACCCGTGTCATGCCACTGACGTCCGGGGGTCCGGTTGTTCCGGTGTCCGATACCGGGAATGTAGTACGCGTCCGTGCCCCGGCGACCCGCTTCCGCGCGGAACTTGTACGGCCTTAACGTCTTCCTGGCGCCCCGGTGCCGGCAGCATGCCAAACCCACGGGTCCGGCGTTGGAACGGTGTCAGGAGGCGCGGGAGGCGCCGGCCGCCGTCGCCGCCGTCCGGCGGGTCCGGTCGGCGGGCATCCGGAGCACGGCAGTTCCACCGCCCGGACGCCGCGGTCGCGCCCCGGCGGGACCGCCGTCACGGCGGTGTCCGGGCGAGCCGTCGGCGCTCCTGGGAGCCGGTGCGCGCCGGTGGACGGGTGAACCCGCCCGGGTGGACACCGGGTTGTGCGGTACGGGCGACGAGGCTCCGCTCCGGCGAACGGGACAGGGGCGTGCACGTCATATGCCCGCCCCCACCTCCGTACCGCGGATTCAGCGGCCCCTCACCCGGTCCCCGTACGTGTCGAGTCCCCCGGAATCAGCGCGCACGGCACCGAGAGCGGCTTCGGCGCGAGGCCGTTGAGAACGTCGATGAGCATCCCCGCGCACAGGGCACCGATCCGGCGAGGGGCGAGGGTGAGCAGGGTGAGGGCGGGCCGGGCGCCGGGCTCGCTGTCGCCCATGGCGGTGATCCGGAGATCTCCGGGGATGGCGAGACCGAGTTCCGCGGCGGCGGTCCGCAGCGCCTCCCCGTAGGTCTCGTTGAGCGCGTGCACCGCGTCCGGCCGGGCGGGCGAGGCGAGCATCCGGCGCGCCGCGTCGCGCGCCGGCTCACCGTCCCGTACCCGCTCGACGGTCGCGGGCAGTCCGTGCTCGTCGCACCAACGGGCGTACGCCAGCTCGCTGTCGAGGGTGTAGGAGTCGAGCTGGGGGCCGGTGAGCAGCCCGGTCCGGCGGCCCCCGGACTCGTACAGATGATCCAGGGCCAGCGGAACGCCGGACAGCATGTCGCTGTGGACGTACGGGATCCGGCCGTGCCCGGGATCGAGCGGGCGGCCGTCCGTGACGACGGCGAGCCCGCGGTGCAGGGCCTCGGTGATGACCGGGTCGCCCGCGACCGGGTCGACGACGATGAGTCCGTCCATCGGGATCCTGGTCCACAGATCCGTACCCGGCCGGGAGGGGACGACTACCAGGGCGTAGTCGCGGTCGACCGCCTCCACCATGGCGCCCGCGGTGAGGGAGGCGTAGTAGGGGCGGTAGGTGCGTTCCCACGCCTCGGCGCTCTGGTGGCCCGCCGCCAGCCCGACGACACCGGTGCGGCCGGTGAGGAGGACCTGCGCGGCGGGGTTCGGGCGGTAGCCCAGCTCGTTCGCGAGCAGGCGTACGCGCTCGCGGGTGCGGGCGCTGACCTTCCCCTTGCCGTTGAGGGCGTGCGAGACGGTGGTGATGGACAGGCCCGCGGCGCGGGCCACGTCCTTGATCCCCACGCTGCGGGCCGGTTCCTGGGCGGGCTCCGGCCCTTCGGCGGCGGGCGTGCCGGCGGGCGAGGGAGCGGGCTCCCGCCCCTCGGCGGCAGGGGTGTCGGCGGAAGCGGCGTCGGCGTGCGGTCCGGCCGGTCCGGGCATCACGTCTCTCCTCTGGTGGTCTCCTGGCGGCGGCCCATGGCCGTACCGACTCCTGGGGGCATGTCCCGGAGTCGACCGTATCGGCAGCATTCTGCGGAGAACTCTTGACTGCCAAAACCTTTTGGTTGAGCATAACGGCCATCCCTTCCGCCCAAAAGGTTTTGGCTGACGCTGCACCTGCCCCGGGCGGTCCCCCTCGGAAGCCTGGAGCAACACGTGCGCCGCCGCCCCGTCCAAGTCCTCGCGCCCGCCCTGGCGGTCGCCGCCGCCCTCACCCTCAGCGCCTGCGGCGAGAACAGCCCCGGCGGCTCCTCCAGCGCCGCCGTCACCTCCGCCAAGGGCGGCGCCTACGGCGACTGCAAGGTCTCCGGCACCAAGGGCTCCGTCAAGCTGAAGACCGTCGAGTCCGGCACCCTCACCGTCGCCGGAGACCTGCCCTCGCGCGGCTGGTGGAACGGCAACACCGTCGCCGACATCAAGAGCGGCTTCGAGTACTGCCTCGCCGCCAACATCGCCCACCGGGCCGGGCTGGAGAAGCTCCGCATCCGCAATGTCTCCTTCGACGCGATGGTCGCGGGCAAGGGCAGCGGCTACGACCTGGCCATGGCCGAGATCTCCATCACCGAGGAGCGCAAGAAGGCCGTCGACTTCTCCAGCCCCTACTTCGCCTCCAACATCGGCGTCCTCGCCAAGCCCGGCAAGGTCACCGCCGAGAACATCCGCGGACTGCGCCTCGGTGTCAAGCAGGCCACCTCCGGCGCCAAGTTCGTCCAGGAGACCGTCAAGCCCACCAAGGCCGCCCAGGTCTTCCCCGGTGACGCGGAGATGCTCGCCGCGCTCCAGGGCGGCCGGATCGACGCCGTCCTCACCGACACCGCGATCGTCCTCGGCCAGGCCAAGGGATCCGGCGGAGCGGTCGCCGTCGTCGGCCAGTACGAGACCGGCGAGTCGTACGGCGCGCTCCTGCCCAAGAACAGCGCCAACACCGCCGTGGTGAACGGCGTGCTCGCCGACCTCACGTCCGAGGGCGCGCTCGACGGCCTGTCCAAGGAGTACCTCGGCGAGGCGCTCGGCGGCGACCCGGCCGCCGTCCCGGTCTGGAGCCTGTGAGGCCCGTCATGAGCACCGTCACCCTCAAGACCGCCGCACCGGCCGCGCCCGCGCGCGTGCCGCTGCCCGCGGTCCTCGCCCCGGCGTCCCTCGCGGTCGCCGCCGTGAGCTGCGCGTTCGCCGCCTGGACCGCCGCCACCCTGTGGCAGGCCGCCCCGGACCAGGGCACCTGGTCCTGGGTGCTGCGCGCGGTCGCCGCACTCGGCGGACTGACCTCGCTCGCCGTGCTGAAGCCCTCGTCCGAGGCCCTGCGCCGCACCGGCCGCGCCCGTGCCGCGGCCCAGCGCCCCGGGCAGGTCGCCGAGGCCCGCGCGGAGGCCGCCGACGCCCGGGAAGCGGCGTGGGTCGCGATCGGGGGCTCGCTCGCCGTCGTCGCGCTCACCCTGCTCACGGTCTTCCTGCTCGCCAACGACCATGCCGTCCAGGCCACGTTCTTCAGCCCGGCCGCCATCGCCTCCAGCGCCTGGAACGTCACCCAGGCGTTCGGCACCAACGTCTTCATCGCCGTGGCCGCGGAGATCCTCGTCCTCGTCTGGGGCCTCGGCCTCGCCGTCGCCAAGCTCGCGCCCGGCCGCGCCGGACGACCCCTGCGCTGGCTCGCCACCGCCTACATCGACATCTTCCGCGCGGTGCCGAGCATCGTCATCATCTACCTGATCGGCTTCGGTCTGCCGCTGGCCCAGATCCCCGGGCTCAGCTCGCTCACCCCGACCTGGGCCGCGATCCTCGCGCTCACCCTCACCTACGGCGCGTACGTCGCCGAGGTGTACCGGTCCGGCATCGACTCCATCCACTGGAGCCAGACCGCGGCCGCCCGCTCCCTCGGCCTGTCCCACGGCCGCACCCTGCGCCACGTCGTGGTGCCGCAGGCCGTACGCCGGGTCACGCCCCCGCTCCTCAACGACTTCATCGGCCTCCAGAAGGACACCGCGCTGGTGACCGTCATCGGCACCATCGATGCCTTCAACCAGGCCAAGATCTACGCCTCCAACGAATTCAACCTCTCCTCGGTGACCGTGGTGGCCGCGCTCTTCGTCGTGATCACCATCCCGCAGACCCGGTTCGCCGACCGGCTTCTCGCCCGCAGCGGCGCGGGGAAGGACAGCTGATGGCATTCCTGGACATCGAGGGCATACGCAAGTCCTACGGCCGCCACGAGGTCCTGCGCGGACTCGATCTGACGGTGCGGCAGCACCAGGTCGTCACCCTGATCGGCGCCTCCGGCTGCGGCAAGTCGACCCTGCTGCGCTGCGTCAACGCCCTGGAGGAGATCGACAGCGGCCGCATCCTCCTGGACGGCGACCCCATCTCGGGGCGCGGCGTGGACGTGGACCGGCTGCGGCGGGACGTCGGCATCGTCTTCCAGCACTACAACCTCTTCCCGCACATGGACGTGCTCCGCAACATCACCCTCGCGCCCACGGTCCTCGGCCGCAGCGGCAAGGAGGAGGCGGAGGCCCGGGCCATGGAACTGCTGAAGCGGATCGGTCTCGCCGACAAGGCGACCGCCCTGCCCGACCGGCTCTCCGGCGGCCAGCAGCAGCGCGTCGCCATCGTGCGGGCCCTCGCCATGCGCCCGCGGCTGCTGCTCCTCGACGAGATCACCTCCGCGCTCGACCCCGAGCTGGTGGCGGAGGTCCTCTCCATCGTCCGGGACCTGGCCGAGGACGGCATGACCATGCTCCTGGCCACCCATGAGATGGGCTTCGCGCGTGAGGTGGCCCACAAGGTCTGCTTCCTGCACCAGGGAACAGTCCTGGAGGAAGGCCCGCCGGAGCAGATCTTCGGCGACCCCCGTGAGGACCGCACCAAGGCGTTCCTCCAGCAGATCGTGGAGGCAGGGCGACTGTGACGGCGTCGGCAGACAATCAGCGGCCCGCGGACGTACGGGAGGCGGCGGACCCGGCGCGCCCCGCGGATGCCCGGGAAGCGGCGGGCGTACGGGAAGCCGGGGGCGCGCCGCGGGTGCTGGTGGTCCAGCACGAGGACGGGACCGGTCCCGGACTGGTCGGGGAGCAGCTCGCGCAGTGCGGACTGGAGCAGCGGATCGCCCACCCCTGGGCGGGCGGGGAACTTCCCGGGTCCCTCGCCGGATACGCCGGACTGCTCGTCCTGGGCGGCGCGCCCAACTGCGAGGACGAGGAGGCCGCGCCCTGGCTCCCGGCCGTACGGACCCTGGTGCGCGAGGCCGTCGGCTCCGGCGTCCCGCTCCTCGGTATCTGCCTCGGCGGCCAGATCATGGCCTCCGCGCTCGGCGGCTCCGTCGTGGTCCGGCCGCAGGGGCCCGAGGTGGGCGCCGTGCGCGTACGGCGGCTGCCCGCGGCGGACGGGGACCCGGTGTTCGCGGACGTGCCGGACGGCGCGCCCGCCGCCCAGTGGCACTGGGACGAGATCAGCGAACTCCCGCCGGGCGCGGTGCCGTTGCTGACCGGGGACGACTGCCCCCACCAGGCGTTCCGGGTCGGCGAACGAGCCTGGGGCGTCCAGTTCCACCCCGAGGTCCTCGGTGACGCCGTCGCCGAGTGGGCGGCCTCCGACGGCCCCTCGGTCGCCCGTGCGGGGGCCGACCCGGTCAGGGCGGTCGACTCGGTCCGCGAGAGTGAACCCGCGCTCCGCGAGATCTGGTCCCGGACGGCACGCGCCTGGGCGGCCGTGGTCCACGAGTACGCCTGAGCGGGGGAGCGCCTGCCGTCCGCGCATGAGCACGGGGTACGGCAGGGGCGCTGGCAGCGCACTCCCGGGACGGTTGCCCGCGCCACGGCCCGACCCGGCCCGGGCCGCGCCCCTGTCCCGTACCGGTGCGGCCGGGCGGTGCCCGGGCAGCTCGGCGGCGTCCCCACGCCTCCCGGGTCGGGGTGCTGCCCCTCGTCGGCACCGAACCGGCGGATCGCCGGGACCCGCTGGGCGTGCGCGGGCCGCATCGGCCGGATGCGCACGCCCGTCACGGCGGCGGTCAGGCCGTCGAGGGAATGCCGAGTTCGGCGAGCAGTCCGCGGACGCGCTGCTCGATGGCGTCGCGGATCGGGCGCACGGCCGCGACGCCCTGCCCGGCGGGGTCGGCCAGCTCCCAGTCCAGGTACCGCTTGCCCGGGAAGAAGGGGCAGGCGTCGCCGCAGCCCATCGTGATCACGACGTCGGAGGACTGAACCGCCTCCACCGTGAGGATCTCGGGTGTCTCGGCGGAGATGTCGATGCCGACCTCGGCCATGGCCTCGACCACGGCCGGGTTCACGGCATCGGCGGGCGCGGAACCGGCCGAGTGGACCCGGACCCGGTCACCGGCGAGGCGGGTGAGGAAGGCGGCTCCCATCCGGGAGCGGCCCGCGTTGTGCACGCAGACGAACAGCACGGACGGGACGGCGGGAGTGCTCATGAGGTCGGGGTGCTTCCTTCGGCAGGGCGGGCGGGAGCGGCGAGGACCGTGTCCGTCGCGGTGGGGGCCGGGCGGCCGAAGCAGGCCGCCACCAGGCCCAGGCCGAGGACGCCGCCGAGCAGTTGGGCGGCGATGAACGGTGTGAGGGAGGCGGGGGCGATCCCGGCGAAGGTGTCGGTGAACGCACGGCCGACGGTGACCGCGGGGTTGGCGAAGGACGTGGAGGAGGTGAACCAGTACGCCGCCCCGATGTAGGAGGCGACCAGCACCGGAGCGAGGTGGGCGCGGCCCGCGCGGGCGAGGCCGAAGACGAGCCAGACCAGCCCGGCGGTCGCCACCACCTCGCCCAGCCACAGGTGTCCGGCCCACCGGTCGTGGGTGGAGAAGGACAGCACCGGCTCGGCGAACATCGCGTCCGCGAGCACCGCGCCGCCGATCGCTCCCACGGTCTGAGCGGGGACGTACGCGGCGACCTCGCGCAGGGTGGGCCCGTCGCCGCCGCGGCGGCCGGTGAACCAGGCGGCGAGCGTGACGACCGGGTTGAAGTGCGCCCCGGAGACCGGGCCGAGGAGCGCGATCAGCACGCCGAGGCCGAAGACGGTCGCCAGGGAGTTGGCCAGCAGCCGCAGGCCGACGTCGTCCGTCAGCCCGGTGGCCTGTGTGCCGGAGCCCACGACCACCGCGACCAGGGCCGCCGTGCCGGCCGCCTCGGCCACCGCCCGGCGCGGCAGCGGCGCGGGGACCCTCACGCGCGGGCCTCCGCGGGCGCCTTCGCGGGCGCGGCGGGGATCCGGAGCAGGCCGGACAGCCGGCTCAGGGCCTCGGGGAGCACCCAGTAGTACACCCAGGTCCCGCGCCGCTCGGAACCGACCAGTCCGGCCTCGCGCAGCACCTTCAGATGGTGGGAGATCGTCGGCTGGGAGACGTCGAACGGGCCGGTCAGGTCGCACACGCACGCCTCGCCGCCCTCGTACGAGGCGATCAGCGACAGCAGTCGCAGCCGCACCGGGTCCGACAGCGCCTTGAACATCCGCGACAGCTCGGCCGCGGCCTCCTCGCCCAGCGGCTCGCGGACCATCGGCGCGCAGCACTCCGCATCGTCCTGCCCGAGCACCGGCAGAACTGATTGTTTCGACATGCCTCTATATTGACGGTCATCTCATTCGGGGGCAAGGTATCTGTATCGACAGATGTCGAAGCAGTGATGTCCGGAATGAAGGAGACCGCCATGTCCCGTGTCCAGCTCGCCCTGCGCGTCGCCGACCTGGAGGGCGCGATCGCCTTCTACTCCAAGCTGTTCGACACCGAGCCGGCCAAGCGCCGGGACGGCTACGCCAACTTCGCCGTCGCCGAGCCGCCGCTCAAGCTCGTCCTGATCGAGGGGGAGGCGGGCGAGGCCACCCGCCTGGACCACCTCGGCGTCGAGGTCGCCACCACCGAGGACGTCACCGCCGCCACGACCCGCCTGAAGGAGGCCGGGCTGGTCACCTCCGAGGAGAACGACACCTCCTGCTGCTACGCACTCCAGGACAAGGTGTGGGTGACCGGCCCCGGCGGGGAGCCGTGGGAGGTCTACACCGTCAAGGCCGATGCCGGCACCCTCGGCAGAAGCGCCGACGGCGCACCGCAGGCGGGCTGCGGCACCACCGCGCCCGCCGCACCCTGACGGTCAGGCGGTAGGCCCCGCACGGACCCCGGCCGAAGCGCGGGCCGGCGTACGGCGGGGCCGCCGTTCCTGCGACGTCATACGGTCAGGCGCTCGCCCGCGCCCATCAGCGGATCGGTGTCGAACAGGTCCATTTCACGGCCGAGCCTGCGGTGGTCGTTCATCGGGGTCTCCTCGCGGTACGGGGGGCGAGTGACCCGACGACGAAGCCCCGGGGCATTCGCCCCGGGGCTTCGAAGGACATCTGTCAGCGCGCCGGGACACTCTCCGGCGTTGTCGTCATGGCAGCGCGCTTCATACCGGCAACGCTAGCAGAGGGCACCCGCGCGCCCGGCGGCCCGGGGAAGCCCGCGCGTCAGGGCACCCGGGGGCCGTCGATGAGCCGTCCGTCCCCGTCGTACACCCAGGGGTTGGGCGTACAGCCCTTCAATCCCTTGATCTGCTGCATCATCGCGGGCGCGGGCCGGCCCGGACCCGGGCAGCCGCTGTGACCGTGGCCGAGCACATGTCCGGCCTCGTGATTGATGATCAGCGCGTGATAGTCGGCGGCGCGCCCCCGGTACTGCTCGCTCAGCTCGACCCAGCGCCGCACGTTCACCACCAGGTCCGGTGCCTGGGCGCAGTTGACCTGGCCCCCGGTGTCGAGCCCCCAGGCGCCGCACAGCCGGTCGGTCGTCCCGGGGGAGACCACGTGCACCAGCATGTCGTACGGGGGTGAGGCCACCCGCTGGAACGAGGCCGTACCCCCGCGGGTCCAGCCGCGCGGATCGCGCAGGATGCCGTCGATCTCGGCGGCGATGTCGTCGACGTCCAGGCCGGTGCCGTCCTCCAGCTTCACCCCGTACCGGATGAGCCGGCCGCCCGTGCCCGCCCGGCTGCCGGTGCCCCGGGCCCAGGTGTAGGTGCCGGGGCCGTCTTCACGGTAGGAGCGCCGGTCCGCGGTGTCGGGCGCGGCGGACTTCTCCCCCGCGGGCGCCTGTGCCGACCGTGACGGCTTCGGGGACCGCGTGGCCGGGGCCTCCGGTTCCGCGGTCGCCGGGCCGCCGACCGTGAGCGGCGCGGACGTCGGCCGGAGGCCGGGGCCGGTGGCGGCCGGCTCGGCGG
Source organism: Streptomyces sp. NPDC004609 (assembly GCF_042873655.1). Taxonomy (NCBI): domain Bacteria; kingdom Bacillati; phylum Actinomycetota; class Actinomycetes; order Kitasatosporales; family Streptomycetaceae; genus Streptomyces; species Streptomyces sp. NPDC004609. The sequence goes on from NZ_JBIALS010000007.1 coordinate 261,825, forward strand.
AGGAGTCGGGCAGCAGGCCGAGCGCGCCCCAGCACACGGCCGCGGCGCACAGCAGTGCCACGGCGGCCCGCCCCGCGATACGGCCGTGCGAGGGCCGCTTGCGCCGGCCCGTCCGGTGGTCCGGGTCCACAGTCCTGCGGCCCCGGTCCGTCCTGCGGCGGTCCCGGTCCGCGGCCCGGCGGGACCGGCCGTCGCGGCGGTGCGAGCCGTTCGTGAGCCGGTGATGTGACATGCGGGGTCCAGCCTTTGCGCGTGGGGTCAGCGGTGCGTACCCAGTGCACGCGAGGGCGTGTGGAACGTCGGTGAGCGAAGCAGCTCACACCCGCTTCACATCGGACCCGGATACTTGGTGCAGTTCGATCGGGGTGAGGAGAGGTGAGGCGCATGCGGGTGCTGGTGGTCGAGGACGAGGAGATGCTCGCCGGGGCGATGGCCGAAGGGCTGCGCGACGAGGGCATGGCGGTGGACGTGGTCCACGACGGCGAGGTGGCCCTGGAGAACCTGGCGGTGCACGCGTACGACGTGATGGTGCTCGACCGCGATCTCCCGCTGGTCCACGGCGACGAGGTCTGCCGGCGTACGGTCGCCTCCGGCGCGGATGTCCGCGTCCTCATGCTCACGGTCTCCACGACCGTGGCCGAGCGCGTCGCCGGGCTGGGCCTCGGCGCCGACGACTACCTGACGAAGCCCTTCGCCTTCGCCGAACTCGTCGCCAGGATCCGCGCACTCGGCCGCCGCTCGCGGCCCGCGGTCCCGCCGGTGCTGGAACGCTCCGGCATCCGGCTCGACACACATCTGCGCCAGACGACCCGGGACGGCAAGTACATTCCGCTGTCGCGCAAGGAGTTCGCGGTCCTGGAGGAGCTCCTGCGGGCGGAGGGCGCCCCGGTGTCCGCGGAATCCCTGCTGGAGCGGGCGTGGGACCAGAACGTCGACCCGTTCACCACGGTCGTACGGGTCACGATGCGCTCGCTGCGGCGCAAACTCGGCGGCACACCCGTCATCGAGACCCTGACCGGTGTCGGTTACCGCATCCGATGATTCTCCGAGCACTCGGCGGGAGCCTGAGGGTCCGGCTCACGGTCGTCTTCGGCCTGATGTTCTTCATGGCGGGCGCGGCGATCTTCAGCGGTGCGGTGATCCTCGTCGGCAACAGCATGGAGTACACGCTCAAGCTGCCGTTCCCCTCGTCGGAGCAGTCCACGTACGTGCCCGCGCCCATGGACAAGCCCCTTCCCGCGCAGACGCCGGTTCCCACGCCGTGGCAGAGCGCCCCCGCCGAGGCGCCGACGGAGCAATGGGCGCGGCCGGCCGGCGGGCCCGTCCTGATCGACGCGGTGTCCCGGGAGCAGATCCTCGACTCCATGCAGCGCAATCTGATGGCCAAGGGCGGTCTCACCGTGCTGGGTGTGGGCGTCGTCGCCACCACCACGGGCTGGCTCGTCGCGGGCCGGCTGCTGCGTCCGCTCAACCGGATCACCTCGACCGCCGAGCGCATCGCGGGCCGTACGCTGCACCGGCGTATCGACCTCGACGAGCCGCCGGGTGAGGTCAAGCGGCTGGCCGACTCCTTCGACAGCATGCTCGACCGGCTGGACGAGGCGTTCGCCGGCCAGGACCGGTTCATCGCGAACGCCGCGCACGAGCTGAAGACCCCGCTGGCGGTGGGGCGGACGCTGGTCGAGGTCGCCGTCGCCCGGCGGAGCGCGCCGCCGGAGGTGAAGCAGCTCGCGGAGAATCTCCTCGCCGTCAACGAGCGTCACGAGCGGCTCATCGACTCACTGCTGACCCTGGCCCGCGCGGAGAGCGCCGTCACGGGGCTGCTGCCCCTCGATCTCGCGGAGATCGCGGCGGCCGTGGTCACCCACACCGCGCCGGGCGCGGAGGAACGGGGCATCGCCGTCGAGGTCGTGCTCGCTCCCGCGCCCGCGATGGGCGACCCCGTGCTGCTGGAGCAGCTCGTCCGCAATCTCGTCGACAACGCCGTCAAGTACAACGTCGGGGGCGGCTGGATCCGGGTGGAGACCGGGAGTGCCGCACAGGGCTCCCGGATCACCGTCGCGAACACCGGCGCGTTCATCGGCGCACACGAGATCCCGGTGCTCTTCGAGCCGTTCCGCCGCCTCACCGACCGGGTCGGCTCGGCGCGCGGCAGCGGGCTCGGCCTCTCCATCGTCCGCGCGGTCGCCCGTACCCACAACGGCGATGCCACCGCGGTGCCACGACCCGGCGGCGGCCTGGAGGTCACGGCGACGGTTCCCGCGGTCGCGGAGAGCCTGGTCCGCTCGCACCGGCAGCCGCAGGGCCCCGACACGACGATGCGGCTCCGGGCCGGGGAGGGGACACGTGCCTTCGGCTGAGGGAGGGCGGGGCCGGGACCTCGGCGGCTGAAACGGCGGGGTGCCGGGACCTCGGCGGCGATGTGACCGGGTGGCACCCGGGGACGGCTCCGTGCTCCCGGGAGCCCCGGCGGAGCCGTACGGCGGTGCCGCCGCGGACGCTGGGGACACTGCGGTACGGGTCAGCGCAGCTGACGGAGGTGGTCACGGAGTCCGCGGGCGACCTGGGCCATGAGGGCTTCGGCGCCGGGCTGGGTACCGGCCGGAACGAGTGACTCGGTCAGAACGGCGACGGCGAACACCTGGCCGTCGGAGTGCTCGACGACACCGACCTCGTGGCGGAGGTTGAGGAGGGTGCCGGTCTTGGAGGACCAGGTGGTGGCGTCGGAGCTGAAGTCCGGGGAGAGCCGGTGCCGGAGCACGTTGTGGGCCATGAGGCCGCGCACCCGGCCGGCCACGTCGGGGTGGATCGCCGAGGGGGTCCACAGGGCCTGGAGCAGTTCGACGAAGGCGCGTGCGCTGCCGGTGTTGGCGCGGGTGGTGTCGAGCTGGGGCACCCGGTGTCCGCGCCCGCCGGTGCCGGAGTCGATGGCGAGGGCGTGGGCGAGATGGGCCTGGGCGGCGCCGAAGCGTTCCACGGGGGTGTCGGACAGCTCGCCCATGCGGTGCCGGACGGTGATGCCGCGGAGGCCGAGCCCCTGGAGGATGCGGGAGACCTCGGCGGGCGGGGTGAGGTCGAAGAGGGCGTCGGCGGCCGTTCCGTCACTGACACAGGTGCTCAGGTAGAGCAGGTCGTCGATCGCGATCCGGGCCGGGTGGCGGAAACGGCTCAGCCCGGTGGGACCGGGCGTGGTGATCCGCCCGGGTCGCACATCGAGCATCGTCGCTCCGTCGAGCTCGCCCCGGCGGATGCGTTCCGCCGTCGCCAGCGCGAGCGGGACCTTGACCAGGGAGGCGGAGGGCAGTTGGGTGTCCGGCTCGATGCCCAGCTCCTCGCCCGTGTGCAGATCCCGTACGAGCAGACAGCCGTGCAGACCGCCGTCGCGCAGTTCCCGGCGCATCCCGTGCAGCAGCGCCTCCGTGCTCACACCGCCCCTTTCGCGGTGCCGGCCCCGGTGGGCGCGCCGAGGCAGCGGGCGATCGCGTCGCCCAGGCGGGCCGCGATGTGCCGGGGGCTGCCGTCCGCGGCGGCGGCGAGGGCGAACCCGCGGCTGAGCGCGATCCCGCCGACGGGCCGCCAGCTCAGGGCGAGTTCCGCGGCCTGGGCCGGGGAGCACAGCAACAGGTCGCCGCCGCACAGGACTTCCGCCGCGGCGGTCGTCAGATCGGCCGCGGCGACGACCTGTGAGGGCCGCAGGCCGACCGCGTCGCGCAGGCGTGTCAGCGGGTCCCGGATGTGCGGTACGTCGTCCTCCGGCTGGATCCAGACACGGCGGGCCGGGCCGGGGGAGGCCCGGCCGATCCGCAGTGTTTCGAGGTACACACGCTGCACACCGGGATCGTGGGCGCCGGCCAGTCCGAGCGGCACGGACCACTCCGCCTCGTCCGCGGGCACCGCGAGCAGCGCGGCACGCACCTGCTGCGCGTGGATGAGCTCCCTGCGCCGCGCCGGTGCCGCGACACGGAGATCGAGCGTGATCCCGTGCCCTCGTGCCTCGGCGACGAGGCGGGCGAGACCGGCGGTGGGGCAGACGCCGGGCACCGCGAGCCGCCACGGCTTGCTCTTGACCGCTTCCGCCTCGTGCAGCAGCAGATCGGCCGCCTGCACGAGCTGTCTCGCGGCCGGCAGCATCTCCCGGCCGAAGGGGGTGAGGACGGCCCGCCGCGCGGTGCGCACGAACAACTGCTCACCGAAGCGCTCCTCCAGGGCCGCGACACGACGGCTGGCCACCGACTGGGACATCCGGGCAGCGGCCGCTCCGACGGTGAAACCGCCGTGCTCGCTGACGCTGACGAAGGCGCGACTCGCTCCCACAAGATCCACGGCCCGAACTCTATGCCAGTTCGGCATGGAACGGCGCGTGAGCGTATTGGACCGCATGGCTGCCCGGGAGTGAGGGTGGTCCCGGCACTGATCGTCAGTGCCGGGACGGGGGCCGTGCCGCTCCCTCCCCTGCGCGCCCCGGGTGCGGGGCGACCCGGAGGTAACTGGACCATGCAGTACACCCGTGCCCGGCGGGCCGTTCTCGGCGCGGCGCTCGCCACGCTCGTTCTCGTCCCGCTGACGGCCTGTGGGCAGGACGCGTCCCCCCGCTCGCCCGACCCGTCCCCGAAGGCGACCCGTCCGGTCACCCAGTCGGCGGGGCCGGGTGCGGCCGGGGCCGTGAAGCCGTTCGCCGCCCGGTTCAAGGCGCTTGAGCGGAAGTTCGACGCGCGGCTGGGGGTCTATGCCGTCGACACCGGCACCGGGCGCGAAGTGGCGTACAACGACCGCGAGCGGTTTCCCCACCTCTCCACCTTCAAGGCGCTCGCCGCTGGTGCCGTGCTGGAGAAGTACACCCTGGGCGGGATGGACAAGGTGATCACGTACTCCAGGGAGGATCTGGTCCCGCACTCCCCGGTGACGGAGAAACACGTCGGGACCGGTATGAGCCTGCGCGCGCTGTGCGACGCCACCGTCCGCTACAGCGACAACGCGGCCGTCAATCTGCTGCTCGAAGAGCTCGGCGGACCGAGGGCCCTCGACGCCGCGCTGGAGAAGCTCGGTGACGACACCACCAGGATGGAGCGGACCGAGCCGGAGCTCAGCCGGTGGACCCCGGGAGACACCCGGGACACCAGCACACCGCGTGCGCTGGCCGGGGATCTGCGCGCGTACGTACTCGGGGACGTCCTCGGCAAGGCCGAACGCGCGCAGCTCACGACGTGGTTGCGGACCAACACCACCGGCGACGAGGTCATCAGGGCGGGGGTGCCGAAGGGCTGGGTGGTCGGCGACAAGACGGGTACCGGCAGCAACTACGGCGCCCGCAACGACATCGCCGTGGTGTGGCCCCCCGGCTCCGCTCCCATCGTCATGGCGATCCTCACGAACCGCAGCGGCGAGGACGACGACTACGACAACAAACTGATCGCGGAAGCGGCGTCCGTGGTCGCCGGGTCGCTGTCGTAGCGGGAGGCGCGCGCCGCGGGTGGGCAGCGCTCGCGCCCGGGGTCTCGTGTGGGGCTACCACTCGCTGAGGAAGCTGTTCCAGCGCGCGGGCTCGACTGCGGTCACGGGAACCGTCCTTGGCCGTCGGCTGAGCCTGGATTGAGCGTAGGGAGCACCGGAGGTGAACGGTTCGTCGTCCCGGCCAAGCCCGTGGTGGAGGCCCGCCCGGCGGCCGGCCGGGGAACCCCGGGCCCCGGGGCCGGAGTTCCCCGGCGACGGCCGGACCGGTGCCGCCCCGGGCACGGACGACACCCCGCCCCCGCGCCCCCGACGGCCCCGCCCGCGCGACCCGCGACCGGGCGGGCGACACCGGACTCCGTACGCGGGCGGGGGCTGGTGGTCCGTACGGCGGTGGGTGTGCCGGACTCCGTAGCCGGGCGGGGGCCGGTGGTCCGTACGGCGGTGGGGGAGCCGGACTCCGTACGCCGCCGTGCTTCGGCGGCCCGTGCGGCCGGGCGCCGCCGGAGTTCTCCGGCGGCGCCCGGGCTCAGGGCAGGCGCGGCAGATCCGGGAGCCGGTCCCGGAGGAGGAACTTCTGGATCTTGCCCATCGCGTTGGCCGGGACGGCCTCCGCGAGATACCAGTGCCGCGGGGTCTTGTGCGCGGCGAGGCCCGCGCGCAGATACTCGTGCAGTTCGGCCGCCGACGGCGGTCGCTCCGGATCCGCCGGGGTGATCACGGCGGCGACCTGCTCGCCCCACCCGCCGTCCGGCACACCCAGCACCACGGCGGCGCGGACGGCGGGATGGCGGACGAGGGCCGCCTCGATCTCGGCGGGGTAGATGTTCTCCCCACCCCGGATGATCATGTCCTTGAGCCGGCCGGTGATGGTCAGATAGCCGCGCTCGTCCATCGTGCCCAGATCGCCCGTGTGCAGCCAGCCGTCACCGTCGACGGCCGCGGCGGTGGCGTCGGGCTGTTCGTGGTAACCGAGCATCACCTGGTAGCCGCGGGCGCAGATCTCGCCGGGCACCCCGGCCGGCACCACCTCCCCGCTCACCGGGTCGATCACCTTCACCTCGGCCTGCCACAGCGGCTGCCCGGTCGTGGCGGTCTTGTCGGCGATCGTGTCGTCCGGGCTGGTCTGCGCGACGATCGGGCTCAGCTCGGTCTGCCCGTACACGGTGGAGAACCGCGCCCCGAACCGCCGCTCGGCCTCGGTGACCATGGGGGCGGGAACGCTGTCACCGCCGGACATGACGCGGGCGCAGGCCGACAGGTCGTAGGTGTCGAACCCGGGGTCGGCCAGCAGGCCCCCGAGCATGGCGGGCACCCCGCCGAAGGTGTCGGCGCCCCAGTGCTGCATCGCGGAGAGGACCAGACCGGGCTCGTAGAACGGCGGCAGGACGAGGGTGCCGCGCCGCTGCGCCGCCCCCAGGACCGTCAGCCCGCACCCGGCGGTGTGGAACAGCGGCAGCGCGCTCACCCACACCCCGCCCTCGGGGAAGCCGACCCGGGCGGCGACATGGTCCGCGTTGGTGACCAGTCCGCGGTGGTGCAGCACCGCGCCCTTGGGCACTCCGGTGGTTCCGGAGGTGTACTGGATCTGCGCCGCGCTGCCGGGCGCGACCTCGGGCAGCGGCCGGAGCGGGGTGCCGGCCAGCCCGTCGTACCAGCCCGTGAAACCGACGCGCTCGCGCAGCGCGGGCAGCGCCGGCGCGATACGGTCCACGACCGCGGCCGTGTCCGTGCCCCGGAAGGACTCCAGATACACGATGCCGGCCGCTCCGGACTGCCGGAGCACATGCTCCAGCTCCGCCTCGCGCAGGGCCGGGTTCGCGGTGACGAGGACGAGTTCGGCGAGGCCCGCCCCGTACTGGAGGATCACCCACTCGGGAAGGTTCAACGACCAGACGGCAACGCGCTCACCTGGGGAGAAACGTTCCAGCAACCAGGACGCGGCACGTTCGGCGTCCCGCAGCAGAGCGGCGTAGGTCCACTGCCGTCCGGTCTCGCCCGGCGGGAGGAACTCCGCCAGCGCGACGGTGTCCGGTGCGGTGGCCGCCGCGTCGCGCAGCACGCCGCCGCAGGTGTTCTCCAGGACCGGCCGACGGGTGTCGGCGGGCCAGTACGAGAGCGCGGTCATCAGTTCTCCCCCTTCGCCCCGGGACCTTCCGCGCCGGGACCCCCGGCGCGCAGCTCGTCGGCGGTCGGGGCGGGTCCGCCGCCCTCGGGAATCCACCGGCCCGAATCCCGCCACCGCACCGCCTCGTGGAAGCCGTGGGTGGCGGCGAACTCCTGGAACCAGCGCCCCTCGGGGGAGTGCCGGGTGATCCCGTCGAACAGGGTCGCCAGGATCTGCGTGCCCTGCAGCCCCATGTTCTCGTACGCCTGGTTGATCATGAGCTTCTGCATGGCGAGCTGGTTCACGGGCACCCCCGCCATCCGGTCGGCGAGCGCCTCGACCCGGGCGTCCAGCTCCCCGGGCGGCGCGGACTCCAGCACCAGCCCCCACTCGGCGGCCCGGGCACCGTCGATGGTGTCGCCGGTCAGCAGCATCCGCTTGGCCCGCTCGGCACCCAGCCGGTACACCCACATCGCGGTGGTCGGACAGCCCCACACCCGCGCGGGCATGTACCCGATCCGGGCGTCCTCGGCCATCACCACCAGATCGCAGGACAGGGCGATGTCGCTGCCGCCGGCGACCGCGTATCCGTGGACCTTGGCGATGGTCGGCTTCAGTGAGCGCCACAGCGAGAAGTAGTCGTCGGTGTTGCGCTTCATCGACCGGTAGTCCTTGATCGGATCCCAGACCCCGCCCTGGGTACCGACGCCTTCCTCGGCGTAGTCCTTGAGGTCGTAGCCCGAGCAGAACGCCCGGCCCGCGCCCTGCACCACGATCACATGCACGGCCGGGTCGTCGTTCGCCCGCTCGACCGCCGCGGACAGATCCCGCGCCAGCTCGAAGGTGATGGCGTTCAGCCGTTCCGGCCGGTTCAGCGTGATGTACGCCTTGCGGTCCCGGGTCTCGTACAGGATGGTCATGCAGGTCCTCCGGAAGGGTCGTACGGGGGTGGGGCGCCCAGGATCGTCCGGGCGACGGCGGCCCACTGCTCCAGCAGGGCCTCGTCGTCCCGGTCGCGGTACAGGGCGTCCGAGATGGCCAGCCCGCGCAGCAGCTGGACGGTCAGCTCCGCCACGAGCGGATAGCCGGGGGCCGCGGCGATCTCCGGGCCGAGGAGATCCCCGATGACCCGGTACAGATCGCGTCTGGCCGCGCCCTCGGCCCGCCGCAGCACGGTGCGCAGCTCCTGATCCGAACGGGCCGCGGCCCACAGCTCCAGCTCCGCGCCGAACGCGGGCCGGGCGTGGGAGGCCCGCAGTACCCGAAGGGCCCGCGACAGCGGGTCCGCCCCGGGCGGGGACTCGGCCAGCAGTTCCCAGACCGCCGCCTCGTTCCGGGCGACCAGCTCGGTGATGGCCGCGCCGAACAGCTCGTGCCGTGAGGGGAAGTGGTGCAGCAGGGCGCCCCTGCTGACCCCGGCCCGCCGCTGCACCTCAAGTGTGGTGCTGGCCGCGTAACCGGCCTCGATCAGCGACTCCACGGCCGCTTCCACGATCCTGCGGCGAGTGGCCTCCCGCTGGTCCTCCCGTGGCATGCGCCCACCTCCTTGACAGTCAGGGCTGACTGTCAAGCGACCATGCCACAGTCAGCCCTGACTGTGAAGCCCCGGCGAAGGGAATGTCCGCAGGCGGGCGGCCTTCGCGGCGCCGGACCGGGCGCCCGCACGTCCGGCCCGGCCCCGGCACGCGCCCTACGGCGGGCACGGAAACGAGGAGCGCTCCACGGCGAGGGCGAGCACGAGGAGCGGCCCCGCGTCGGCCGGGCACACGAGGTGCGGCCCCACCGCGGCCGGACATACGAGGTGCCGCCCCGCGTCGGCCGGGCACACGAGGCGCCGCCCCACCACGGTCGGACACACACGGCGCCGCCCCACCGTGGCCGGGCACACGAGGAGCGGGCGCCCGGCGTCGGCCGGAGCGCCCGCTCCCGATCACATCCCGTGGCCGCGGGTGCGGCCCGGTGGATTCCCGTCAGTCCGCCGGCAGCGGTGCGAACGGGTTCGGCGTCGCACCCGTCCAGCGGTGCAGCACCGCGCGGCCGGTCTGCAGGGTGACCCCGCCGGACGAGACGGTGCCCGCCTCGGCGACGTAGTGGCGGCCGTCGTCGAGCGAGATCAGCCCGTACTGCCCGGCCGACTCGTACCCGTACACACCCGACCCCTCGTGATGCTGCCCCCGGGGCAGCAGGGTGAGAAGGCGGCCGTACTCCTTCTCCCGCTGTCCGACCACCTCGCCCGTGCGGGCGCGCTTCGAGCCGTCGACCACGAAGAGGGAGTAGTTGGGGAACGCCGTCTTCCTGCCCTTGTACACGGCCATCAGCCAGTCGCCGCTGCGCGCGTCGTACTCCAGGTTCTGCACCCCGTAGGTGGTGTTGCCGGTGTACGCGAAGAACTTGCCCGAGGGCGACGCCGGGCCGCTGGTGTGCGGGGCGCTCTCGACGAGCGGCTTCTCGTACGCCCTCCAGGACCGCACGTCGTACTGGAGCAGCACCTGGTGGTCGTTGTCCGTGCGGGTGGTGTTCGAGTAGACGCCGTACGCGACGGTGAGCCGGGTGCCGCCCCGGCGGTCGAAGGAGGGCCCGAAGGCGACACCGTCGATGCCGCTGCAACCGTAGCGGTGGTCGGGCGTGTTGCCGGTGTTGCCGTCGAACCTGCCGTCGCCGTTCATGTCGGCCGTGTAGTCCTTGACGACCTCCTTGAGGTGGACGGTGGAGACCACCCCGGTGGACTGCGCGTCCATGTTCATCCGGGTGATGCGGTCCCCGTCGAAGATCGCTATGTAGAACGCCTGCGCGGCCTTGTACTCGAGGGAGCCGTACACCCGGCCGTCGCTTTTGTTGACGTCGAGGTCCCCGAGGTGCCCGGTGAAGCCGGTGACGGAGCCGAGCGGCCTGCCCCGGAGGTCGGTCTTCACCAGGAGGTTGGTGAAGGAGAAGTACATATGGCCCTTGCGGCGGTCCAGGGCCATGCCCTGGAGGTGCCCGGACTGCCAGGCGCCGCCGTCGACGGCCGGCGGAAGGGCGGGCGGGTGGTGCCGGGCCCGGTCGCGGGCGTCGTCGGACGGGGTGCCGGCCTGGGCCGTGCCCCCGCCCGCCAGGACCGCCGCCACGACGACGGTGGACGTGAGCAGTGCCGTGAGCCGGGCGCGTGCGTGCCTGTGCATGGGTGCCTCCGAGATCCTGATCCGGGTTCTGCGGTTCCTGGGCTGCGGTTCCGAGTTCGGGTACGGGGTACGGCTGGTGCGGGTACGGCGCTCGCGGGGGCGGCGTAACGAGATTTCACGGCCGACGTCACACGGGCGTGCACGGGGGATCAGCGCGAGGTGAACGGGACCCGGCGCCGTCGCGACGCCGCACGGGGTGAACGGGAGTGGCCCGCCCACCCGGTGACCCGGTGTCAGCCGTGTTCGCGGTACCTGAGTCGGGGCGGGCGCGCCGGAGCGGGGCATCGCTCCGGGCCGTGTGTACCGGCTCCACGGGGAACCGCGGGGTGTGGCGTACGGGACAGGGGACGCGGGCTGTCGGGCGATGGGAGTGTGGGGGATGCCGGCCCCGGGACCGGTCCCCCGTGCCGGTCCCGGGAAGCCGGCCCCGGCATCCCCTCCCGGCACGGTTCGCACCGGGGGTCGTGAACGTCGCGGCTCAGGCCCGCCCGTGGGCGACCCGCGACCGCCGCGCCACCGAGTCCAGCGCCACCGCCAGCAGGAGCACCCCGCCGGTGACCATGAAGCGGTACGCCGAGTCGAGGTTCAGCAGGGTGAGCCCGCTGGAGATCGACTGGATGACCAGCACACCGAGCAGCGCCGCGAACGCGCTGCCCCGGCCGCCGAACAGACTCGTACCGCCGATGACCGCCGCCGCGATGGCGTTGAGGTTGACGTCTCCGCCGCCGCTGCTCTGGTTGGCCGCCGCGAGCCGGGAGGCCGCGAGGATCCCGCCGACGGCGGCGAGGGTGGAGCACAGGACGAACGCGGCGGTGAACACCGCCTTGACGTTGATGCCCGCGCGCCGGGCGGCTTCGACATTGCCGCCGACCGCGTACATCGACTTGCCGAACCGGGTGCGGGACAGGACGTAGTGCAGGGCGAGCACCAGCGCGAGGAAGAACACGAACATCCAGCCCACGCCCCGGTCGCGGTTGAGGTACCAGACCGCGATCCCGAGCCCCGCCAGCAGGGCCAGACTGCGGCCCACCAGCATGCGTTCCGAGGTGGCGGGCAGCCCGGCCCGGCGCCGCTCCGCCGCCCGCGCGTGCCCCGTCACGTACAGCGCCACAGCGCCGAGCGCGACCAGGGTGTACGCCAGCCACGGCGGGAGGAAGTCCAACTGGGCGAAGGTCACCAGGCCCGAGTCGAAGGGGAGGTTGATCGAGCCCTTGGAGCCGAGGATCCACAGCTGGACGCCGAGGAAGCCGAGCAGTCCGGCGAGGGTGATGACAAAGCTCGGCACTCCGAGCCGGTTGTACACCTGTGCGTAGAACCAGCCGATCAGACAGGCCAGCAGCACGGCCGCGAGGACGGCGACCCAGGCGGGCAGGCCCCGGTCGACGAAGAGCACCGCGAGGACGGCGGCGCTGAGTCCGCTGACCGAGCCGACCGACAGATCGATCTGCCCGACGAGCAGCACACAGACGATGCCCAGCGCGATGATGCCGACCGGAACGCTCTCCATCGCCAGATTGGTGAGGTTGGCACTGGAGAGGAAGATCGGGTTGAGGATCTGCATCACGGTCCAGATCACGACGAGCCCGGCGATCACGGGCAGGATCCCGAGATCACCCCCGCGCAGCCGGTCCGAGATCGCCGAGAGGCCGCTCCGTTCGCCGCCGGAGCCCGCCGGCTTCGGCGGGGCCTTCTTGGTGAGATCGGGCTTCGTGGCCAGTTCAGACATGATCGGTACCCCTGTCGGTGACAGCTGTCGTGACGCCCGGCCCGCCCGTGGCGGGTCCCGCCCCGTCCGGCGGATCCGGTACGGCGGACTCCGGCCCGGGGGCGGGTCCGGTGCGCCCGGCGCGGCGGCTGACGACGTTGTCCGACGCGCCCGTGATCGCCGTCACCAGGTCCGACGCCGTCGCCTCGGCCGCGTCGAACACTCCGTTGTTACGGCCGAGACGGAGCACGGCCACGGTGTCGGCGACGGCCTTCACATCGGCCATGTTGTGGCTGACCATGATGACTCCGAGCCCCCGCTCCCGGAGCCGCTCGATCAGATTGAGCACCTCGGCCGTCTGCGCCACTCCGAGGGCCGCCGTGGGCTCGTCGAGAATGATCACCTTCGGGTCGCCGAGCAGCGACCGCGCGATGGCGACCGTCTGCCGCTGACCGCCGGACAGGGCCGCCACCGGGACGCGGACCGAGGGGATCTTCGCCGACAGCTCGCCCAGGAGCGCGCGCGAGCGCACCTCCATGGCCACATCGTCGAGGCGGAGGCCCCGCAGCTCACGGCCGAGGAAGAGGTTCTCCACCACGTTCAGGTTCTCGCAGAGGGCGAGGTCCTGGAAGACGGTCGCGATACCGAGCTGCTGGGCGGCGGCGGGGGAGGGGACGGTGACGGTCCGTGAGGCGAAGCTGATGGACCCGGAGTCCGGTGCGTGCACACCGGAGAGGACCTTGACCAGGGTGGACTTCCCCGCGCCGTTGTCGCCCACCAGGGCGACGACCTGGCCGGCGGCGACATCCAGGGCGACATCCGTGAGCGCGGCGACCGCGCCGAAGGACTTGCTGATCCCGCGCAGTGAGAGCAGCGAGTCCCCTCGCCCCGGCTGAGGCGACGGGAAGGACGGAGTGGACATGAGGGACCTTCGAGGCAGGGGACGGAGGCTGTCGCGGCCCGCCGCACGGCCGGGAGGCGGCTGATGCGCCGGGCGGCGGGTCGGACCCTTCTTGCGGACGGTGACGCGGACCGGCGGAAGCCGGTGGTGGCGGCCGGGGCCGAGAGGACCCGCGGCCACCGGCTCCGGCTCCCGGTGACCGGCCCGGCGCGGTGACGGGTGCCGACCGGCGGCCGTCGGCGCGGACCCGGAGGTCCGGGCCGGTGACCGGCGGGTCTTCACCCGGTGCGGCGGCCCGGCGCGGTGACCCGCTCCTCCCCGGCGAAGGAGCCGGCCGCACCGCCTACTTGATGCCGAGTTCGGTACAGGCGGCGGCGTACTTCGCGGTGCACACGTCCGCGGTCTTGAGGGGCTTCCCGGAACCCACCAGCACCTCGGCGATGTTCTTCTGCGTCACCACCGTGGGGGTGAAAAGCTCCGAAGGAGTGTCGAAGAGCGTCGCGTTCCCCTTGGGCTTCTTGCCCTCCGCGAACGCGAATGCCGCGACGGCCGCCGATTCCGCGACGGTCTTGATGGGTTTCGAGATGGTGTTGTACTGGTCGCCGCTGACGATGCGCTGTGCGGCGGCGAGTTCCGCGTCGTTTCCGGTCACCGGCGGCACCTGGGCGCCCGCGGCCTTGAACGCCGCGATGGAACCGCCGCCCGTACCGTCGTTGGCCGCCACCACTCCGGCGATCTTCCCGGGGAATTTCCTGATCTGACCGCCGACCCATTCCTGTGCCTTGCTCGGCTCCCACGCCGGGGTGTCGTACTCGGCCAGGAGATCGAATCCACTGGAGTCGACGGAGGTGTGGATGCCCTTCTTGATGAGACCGGCGGCGGCGTCCGTCGGCGAGCCGTTGACCTGGAGGATGCCTCCCTTCGCCGAGGACGCCTTGAGGTGGTCCACCAGCGACTGGCCGATCATGCTGCCGATCTTCTCGTTGTCGAACGACACGTAGTAGTCGGCCTTGGCCGCGGGAATCGGGCGGTCGTACGCGATGACCTTGACGCCGCGCGACTGCGCCGTGCGGACGGTGGTCGCCGCGGCGGCGGAGTCCACCGGGTCGATCACGATCACCTTGGCGCCCTGGGCGAGAGCCGAGTTCGCCTGCTGCTGCTGCTTCGCCGCGTCACCGCCGGCGTTCTGATAAAGGACGGAACAGCCGTCGCAGAGTTCCTTCATCTTGGCCTTGAAGAGCGGTGCGTCGTACAACTCGTAGCGCGTCGACGCGAGATCGGGCATGAGAAAGGCGATCTTCGCGTTCTTGGCGGAGCCGCCGCCGGAGCCACTGGACGGTTCATTCGTCGAACAGGCCGTGGCGGAAACGAGGACGGCCGTCGCTGATGCGGCTACGGCAAGCGTTCTGCGAGAGAGCTTCACTGGGTTCTCCTTGGAGTTCCGCCCTTGGCGAAGGGGGCGGTCGACTGGTGGAGCGACTGTCACCAGATGTGATGCGAAAGGTCGGTCCGTAGCCGGTCGATCCTGATTCCGCGCGGCAAACGTAACATTGATCACGTTAGTACTGTCAACACTTCTGTCAGAATTAACGTCGGCCCTGTCGAGTGCGCTGAGGACACGGCGGGTACGGAAGCGTGGAAACGCCCCACTCACCTGGCGTGGTGTGAGGTTTCCGAGTGCCCGGGAAGACGTGTGACATCGCCCCACCGCGAGCGTTCACGGGCCAGTTCGGCCCGGTACCGCCCGTATCCGTCCTCATGGAGGGCGTGTACACGGGGGCGCGGATCGACCGTGTGATGAGGCCCCGGCCCCGCGGGAGCCGCGAGACGGAGCGAGGCCCTGGCGACCGCCGCCACCCCCAGCGCGCCCACCTGTTCCTCCAGGGGGATACGGACCGGCCGGCCCAGGATGTCGGCGATCAGCTGCGCCCACATCACGGAGCGGGTGCCACCGCCGCACAGGGCGAGGGTGCCGCTCAGCCCGGCGGTGTCCAGGCAGTGCCGGGCCGCGTACCCGATGGCCTCGCACATGGCCCGCACGGCGTCCGCCCGGCCGGTGCCCAGGGTCAGTCCGTCGAGCCGCCCGGACGCGGCCGGTTCGACGAACGGCGCCCGTTCCCCGGCCTCGGACAGGAAGGGGAAGGCGGTGACCCCCCGCGCCCCCGGCGGGCTCTCGGCCAGCAGGGCGTCCAGTTCGCCGGTGGTCGCGCCGACCAGCCCCAGCACCCACTCCAGGGCAGCGGTCCCCACCATGGCGGGCATCGCGCGCAGCCACTGCCCGGGGTCGGGGGTGCACAGCCACATCCCGGCGGGTTCGGCGCGCGGATCGATCTCCACGCGGTCGGTGAGCACCTGGCTGGCGAGCGTGGTCCCGAGGATCAGCAGACCGTCCCCCGGCTCCCGTACCCCGCCGCCGATCGCGCAGGCAGGAAGGTCGTACGGGCCCGCCACCAGCGGCAGCCCCTCGGGCAGGCCCAGCAGTCCGCCCCCCAGCCGGTCCAGGGCGAGCACCGTGCCGGGCGCGGCGGGCGCGGGCAGCAGCCGCGCCTGGTCCGCGACCCCGCACGCGGCCAGCGCCTCCGGAGCGTAGGTACGGGTGAGGGGATCGAGGAACGGAAGCGTGGCGTCCGAGGCGTCCAGGCAGACCTCGCCCGTGAGCCGCTGGGCGACGGCGTCGACGCAGTAGCCCGCGACGGCCGCCCGGTCCAGGGATTCCGGCTCATGCTCACGGAGCCAGGCGAGCAGAGGCCCATGGCATCCGGGGAACATTCCGGATCCGGTGTACGCATAGGCCTTCTGGACCGTGCCGTCCATGAGCCAGCGCGTCACGAGGTCCGAGGCGCGGGCGTCCATCCAGGAGATCGCCGGACGCACGGAGCGGCCGTCGGAGTCCCGCAGCCACAGGCCGTCGCCCTGGCCGGTGAGCGCCACCGCGTCCGGGTCGCCGGGGAGCGCCGAGGTGATCTCGCGCACCACCTCCGCGACACTGGCCACGACATCGTCGAGGTCCTGCTCCACCCGTCCGCCGGGCAGTCTGTCCAGGCGCGAGCGCCGGGACGCCGAGGCCAGCGCGGCCCCCGTCCCGTCGAACGCCACGGCCTTGGTGACCGACGTACCCACGTCAACGCCGATGACGGTGCCCACGACCGGCTCCTTCCCTGTTCCGTACGGGCCGCCCGGCCGGTTCCGTACGCCGTCCGGGCCGCGGTCCGGTCATGGCCGCCCGGCCAGCAGGACGTCCGGGTTCGCCGGGTGGGCGAGTTCCTCGCCCCGGACGAACCGGCCGACCTCGGCGGCGGTGATCGACGCGGCCCGGTGTGCGGTCTCCTTGGTCGCGCCCGCCAGATGGGGCGTGGTGATGACGTTCGGCGCCTCCCGCAGCGCCCAGTCGTCCGGGATCGGCTCCACGTCGTACACGTCGAGCGCGAGCGCGCCGAGCCGGCCGCTCCTGAGCAGGCCGGGCAGCGGGGCGTGGTCCAGCAGGCCGCCCCGGGCGGAGTTGACCAGCACCGCGCCGTGCGGCAGCAGGGCGAGCCGGCGGGCGTCGAGCAGATGACGGGTCTCCGGGGTGAGCCGGGCGTGCAGGCTCACCACGCTGCTCCGGCGCAACAGGTCGTCCACCTCGACGGGTTCGACCCCGTCGGCGACCGCCGCGGCCGGATCCGTATAGGGGTCGGCCACCAGCACCTGGGCGCCGAACGCGAGCAGGACCCGGGCCACGATCCGGCCGATGGCGCCGTACCCGATCAGACCGACCGTGGCGCCGCTGAGTTCGATGCCGCCCTCCTCGTACGCGTACAGATCGCCGCGCCAGACGCCGCGCTTGAGGTCCGCGTCGGAGGAGTTGATGCGCCGCATCGCGGTGAGCATCAGGCCCACCGCGAACTCGGCGGCGGCGGGGGCGTTGCGCCCGGGGGCGAAGCTCACCGCCACCCCGTGCCGGGTGGCGGCGTCCAGGTCCACGTTGACCGGGCCGCCCCGGGAGACGGCGACCAGGCGCAGGTCGGGGGAGGAGGCGAAGACCCGCTCGGTGAACGGCGCCATCTGGGTCACACAGACCGCGGCGCCGGACAGGGCGTCGATGAGCTGGTCCTCCGTGCCGCTCGCCTCCCGCACCCCGGCGACCGGACCGAAGGGTTCGTAGGGCCACGGCAGGGTCAGTTCGGCGAGTTCGGGGGATTCCCGCCCGGTGTGCGCCAGCTCCCGGTCCAGGGCGGCGCGCAGCAGATCGGGACGGACGAAGTGGTCGCCTGCGGCGAGGATGCGCATGAAGACTGGGTCCTTCTGCAGGGGAGGCCGACAGCGCCGGGACCCCTGGTACCCAGAGGTTTCGGCTGCGGAAAGTCTGTTAAATTTAACAGCGAGAACGTGAAGGAGCAACGTTCTTCACACAGAAGGGGGTCCTCCATGACCGCTCGCCTCCTGCTCGTACGGCACGGCGAGACCGAGTGGCACGCGGAGAACCGGTACGCCGGTGTCTCGGACGTCGCACTGACCGGGAAGGGCCTCGCCCAGGCCGCCGCCCTCGCCTCCTGGGCCGCCGCCTCGGGCGTGGACGCGATCGCCTGCTCCCCGCTGAGCCGCGCCCGGCTGACGGCGGGCCCCGCGGCGGCGGCCCTCGGGCTGGAGCCGGAGGTCGTCGAGGAGCTGCGGGAGGTGGACTTCGGCTGGGGCGAGGGCCGCACCATCGAGGAGATGGGCCGCGAGGACCCGGGCGCCGTACGGCGCTTCCGCGAGGACGCCGAGACCGGCGCGTTCCCCGGCTCCGAGCCGCCGTCCGCCGCGGCCGTCCGCGCGACCGGGGCGCTGCGCTCCCTGGCCCGGCGCCACGAGGGGCGGCGCGTCCTGGTCGTCGCCCACAACACCCTGCTGCGCATCGCCCTGTGCGACCTGCTCGGCCTGCCCGTCGGGCGCTACCGGCGGATCTTCCCGCGCCTCGACAACGGCGCGCTGACCGAGATCGAGATCTCCGGCGACGACACGGCGCTGCGCGCGCTCAACGTTCCCGCGCACACCGTTCCCGCCCCCACGCCCTCCTCCCACGATGCGGGAAACTGAGCCCATGACGAAGACTTCCGCCGAAGCGCGCCGCCGGCTCATCGCCGACCATGTGGTGGAGCACGGCACGGCGACCGGCGCGGACCTGGCGCAGCTCACGGGCGTGAGCCTGATGACCGTCCACCGCGACCTCGACGACCTCGAACGCCGGGGAGTGCTCAGGCGCTTTCGCGGAGGCGCGTCCGCCCTGCCGTCCACGGTGTTCGAGTCGAACCTCGACTACCGGCTCGGGGTCAACACGGCGGAGAAGAACGCGATAGCGCGCGCCGCCGCCGAGCTGGTCGAGCCCGGTATGTCGGTGATGCTGGACGACTCGACCACGGTCCTGGCGATGGCCGGACTCCTCGCCGACATGGCCCCGCTCACGGTGGTCACCAACGCCCGGCGGGTGGTGGACCTGTTCACCGACCGGGAGGGCATCCGGCTGATCGCCCTCGGCGGCGAGTACTCCCGTACGCACGACTCCTTCCTCGGAGTGCCCTGCGTGGAGGCCGTAGAGGCGCTCTCCGTCGACCTCGTGGCGGTCTCCACCTCGGCGCTGGACTCCCGTATGGCGTACCACCAGGAGCAGGACGTCGTGCTGGTCAAGCGGGCCATGCTCACCTCGGCCGCGCGCAAGGTCATGCTCATGGACCACACCAAGCTCGCCCGTACCGCACTGCACCGGGTGGGGCCCGTCAGCGATCTCGACCATCTCATCGTGGACGACGGGGTGGGCTCCGACCTGCTCGCCAAGCTGCGGGAGCGGACACAGGTGACGGTGGCCCCGACCGGGGGCTGAGCCGCCGAGGTCCCGATCCGGCCCCCTCGGCCGCCGTGTGCGACCGCTCTTACCACGCTGATGGATCGTGTGTTAACTTCACAGAGATTGTTCACAGTCCGGCTGGGCGCATGCCACGGCCGGATCCTTCCCGACGTCCGAGCCGGCCTCCGCGGTGTCCGCGCCCGCCGGTTCCCCTGCTTCCCCGTCCTCGCGACCCCGAGAGCCCTGTCCCGGCACGGGACGGCCGGCCCGGCCGGTGCCGGACGGGTGACATGAAAGGACGCCCGCTTCCATGAGCAGTGGATCCCACCGGACCACCCGCCACCGCCCGGCCGTGATCGGCGTCGACGTGGCCACCGCCTCCGTCCGGGCGGTGTGCGCCGACGCGGAGGGGCGGGTGCTCGCCACCGCGCACAGTGAACTGCCGTCCCCCGTGCGCGGCGCCGGAGGCACGAGCGAGCAGGACGCCCGGCGGTGGTGGCCCGCCGTGCGGTCCGTCCTGCGCCGGACCACCTCCGCCCTGCCGCTCGGCGGACGCGAGGTCGTCGCCGTCGCCGTCTCCGCCACCTCGGGTACCTTCGTCCCCGCCGGGGCGGACGGGGAACCGATCGGCCCGGCCCTGATGTACGACGACCGGCGCGCCGCCGCCGTCAACGCCGAGGCCCAGGAACTGGGCGCCACCCGCTGGAAGGGGCTCGGCCTCTCCGTCGGTCCGACCGCCGCCTTGGGCCGCGCGGTCTGGTGCGGGCGCGCCTACGGCACCGACCTCCACCACATCCTGCACACCCCGGACCTCATCGGCCGCAAGCTCACGGGCCGTCCCGTCGCCGTCGACTGGAGCCACGCGCTCAAGTCCGGCTACGACGCCCGCGCCGGCACCTGGGCGGAGGAGGTCTTCGACGCCCTCGGCTTCCCCACGGCCCTGCTTCCCGAGGTCCGGGCCCCCGGCACCGAGGCGGGTGTCGTCTGCGCCGGGGCGTCGGCCGCGACCGGGCTGCCCGCCGGCTGCTCCGTACGCCTCGGCATGACGGACGGCTGTACGGGCCAGATCGCCACCGGAGCCGTCGCGCCGGGCCAGTTCGTCGGCGTGCTCGGCACCACCTACGTCCTCAAGGGCGTGTCCGAGGACCTCGTACGCGATCCGGCCGGAGCCCTCTACAGCCATCGCCACCCCGACGGCTGGTGGCTGCCGGGCGGCGCGTCCAACACCGGCGGCGAGGCGCTCGCGGCCGTCGACTCCGCGCGCCTGCCCGCGCTGGACGGCGCCGCGCGGGACCGGGGCCCCGCCTCGTATGTGCGCTATCCGCTGCTCCGGGACGGCGAGCGCTTCCCCTTCGTCTCGGGCGCGGCCCGCGGGTTCGACCTCGGCACCCCGGCCGACGAGACCGACGCGCACCGGGCGACGCTCGAAGGCGTCGCCTTCGTCGAACGCCTCGCCCTCGACCGGGTCCGCCACCTGGGCATCCCCGTGTCCGGTCCGCTGTACGCCGCCGGGGGAGGCAGCCGCAGCACGGTCTGGACGCGGATCCGGGCCACCGTGCTGGACCGCCCGGTCCGGGTCGTCGAGCGCGCGGAGACCGCCTTCGGCGCGGCGGTCCTCGCGGCGACCGGCACCCTGCACGAGAACCTCTCGGCGAGCGCCCGGGCCATGACCGGCGACGGAACCCTGGTCGAACCGGTCACCGCGGAGCGCCCGGCACTGGACGACGCGTACGGGCGCTTCCACGACGAACTCCGCCACCGGGGCTGGCTCGACGGCAGGTGACCCGTCCCCTCCGAGGCGTCCCGAAAATCCTCAGCTCTGCGGGACGTCCTTGACGAACACGATGCCGTCGCCGGCCGCCAGGTGGGCCGGGTCGAGCGGGGCGTAGCCGAACCAGGGGGATACGCGGGCCGCGAGGCGCGTGTCGCCGAGGGCGTTGGCCAGCCGGGAGGCGTCGACGACGCAGCGGTTCTCCGGGAGCGCGTACAGGAGTCCTTCGAGGGTGTCCGGCGGCGGGGTGTCCACGCCCTGGTGCCGGATCGTGCCGAGGGCCGTGGCCAGGAAGGCGTACCGCTCGCCCAGGCGGGCGCTCACCAGCGCGCCGGCGCTCCACCACTCCAGCGGCAGATCCCCCATCCGCATCGTGCTCTTCTCCCGCTGGAGATGGGCGTTGTGGGCGTGGACGAGTGCCGGGCCCCGAGCGGCGACGGCGAGGAGGTTGTCGGCCATCATCCGGTCCCGCACGCCCGCCAACCGCGTCATGCGACCCGGTGAGGTGTCGGCCAGCCAGTAGTGGTAGCGCAGCAGGCCGGTGGCGGTGCGCCCGTACAGGCGCGCCCGCTCCCAGTCCTCCCGCGAGGTCGCCGCGATCAGGTGCGGCGTCTGCTCGTCGAGCAACGCCACCAGCTCGTCGGCGAGCAGCCGCAACTCCCCGGCCTCGGCCGACCGCCCCACGGACCGGGACGGGTCCAGCATCACCGGCTCGGTCCACCGGTCGTCGGTACCGAACAGGCGGTCGAGGGTCTCCGCGACGCAGGGGAGCAGGTCCGCGTCCACCCAGGCCGCGAGGTAACCGTGGAGCGCGGTGAGGGCCTGCCGGGGGCTCGCGGCGCCGGTGATCTCCAGCGGGCCGTCGAAACCGGCGAAGCGGAGCCGTTCGGATACGGTCCGGCCGTCGTTGTAGGCGCGCATCCAGCGCACGAGCTCGCGATTGGCCGCGGACGCGCCGAACCCGTGGCTGAATCCGTGCTCCATGACCTCGTCGAGTGCGCCCGTGCCCGAGGCGACGTAGTCGTCCACGGCCAGGCCCGTCATGCAGTCGCTCTCGATCGCGATCCACCGGTAGCCCTCCTGCTCGACGAGCTGCCGGAAGAGCTCGTTGCGCAGGTCGAGCAGGGTGTCCTCGCCGTGGGTGGGCTCGCCCAGAGCGAGCAGCCGCGGCCGGCCCGGGAGGAGCCGCATGACAGCGGCAGCCTCGACAGCCTGGACGGTGTCCTTGATGTCAGTAGCCATGACGTCAACGCTATCGTTGAAGTCCCGGTTGAAACTTTTCCCCGATATCGGCGGTTCCATGGGACGAAACCTTCAAAACGCTGAGCGGCTCAGGCCGGTTGATCTGGCGCGTCGGCACGGTCTGTCCACGCAGGCGATCAGGAACTACGAGGAGGCCGGCATCCTTCCGGCCGCCGGTCGCACACCCCACGGCTACCGCACCTATACGCCGCTGCACGCGCGGGCCCTGGACGCGTTCCTCGCCCTGGTGTCCGGCCACGGCCACCAGACGGCGACGTCGGTCATGCGGGCCGTGAACCAGGGCGCAGCCGAGGAGGCGTTCCGCCTCATCGACGAGAGCCACGCCCAACTCCTCGACGACCGCCGGACCCTCCAGGCCGTGGAGAGCGCCCTCCGCGACCTGGAACCCACCACGGAGCCCGAGCCTGCCGCCGTGTCCGGGGCCGGGGGCACGTTCATCGGGCCGCTGGCGGGCAGGCTCGGCATCCGGCCCGCGACGCTGCGCGCATGGGAGCGCGCCGGGCTGGTGCGCCCGCGCCGCGACCCGCTGACCGGGTACCGCGTCTACGACGAGCCCGACGTACGGGACGTCCGGCTGGCGCACCAGCTCAGGCGGGGCGGCTATCTGCTGGAGCAGATCGCCCCGCTGATCGCCCAGGTGCGGGCGGCCGGCGGGCTGGAGCCGCTGGAGGCCGCGCTGTGCGACTGGCACGGTCGGCTGTCCGCCCGCGGGCGGGCGATGCTGACCGGGGCCGCCGGGCTGGAGGCGTACCTCCGCGAGCGCGGATGAGACGCCGGCCGCCGGCCGAAGAGAACATAGGGGCACCAACGGTTCCGTCCCGGCCGACGCGTCCGCCCGGTCCCGGGGCCGTTGTGAAGCTGCGTGGTGTGGCCGTCGGCCGTGTCCCGGGGAGCAGGCGGTGCCTTTGAGCCGGACGGGCACGGTGGTTGGCCGGGGAGCTTCTGTCCGCTCCGGGCCGGCCGCAGCAGGATGGTGTGGCGCTGGAGGGGGGATGGTGCTGAGGATCTTCGACACCGACGAGGCGCCCAGGAAAGAGCGGGCGTCCATGTTCACCGAGGCCACGTCGCGTTTCCTGATGCCCGTACGCGTCCACCCGCTCGACGCGGACAACTTCCGGGCCCGTATCGGGTACATGCCGCTCGGGTCCGCCGAGGTGACCCGGGCGACGTGCAGCCCGATGACGACCGAGCGCACACCCCGGATGATCAGGCAGAGTGATCCGGAGTGCTACCACCTGGTCTACGTCCTGGTCGGACACCACGGCCTCGAACAGGGCCGCACCCGCTCCCCGGTAGAGCCGGGGGAACTGGTCCTGTACGACAGCTCACAGCCGTACAAGGGGACATCGGGCACGGCCCGGGACACGGGGCACACCATCGTGCTCCAGTTCCCCCACCGGTCACTCCGGCTCCGGCCCCGGCACGTACAGCACCTTCTCGCCGCCCCGTTCTCCGGACGGACCGGAGTCGGCCGGCTCCTCGCCCAGTTCCTCACCGGCGTCACACAACAGTACGCACACTGCTCGCCCGGGGAACTGGTACGGCTCGCCCAGACAGCCCTCGACCTCACCGCCGTGGCCCTGAGCCACCACATCGGCCGGGACCCGGAACTGACAGTCGAATCACGGCAGCACATCCTGTTCCTGAAGATCACGTCGTTCGTCGACAGGCACCTCGGCGACACGGACCTGTCACCGGCCGCGATCGCCGCGGCTCATGGAATCTCATCGCGTCACGTCCAGCGCGTCTTCCAGGCGCAGGGCACCACCGCGACCGACTTCATCCGCCGGCAACGACTCTCCCGGTGCCGCCGCGACCTGGCCGACCCCGCCCTCCGCCATGTCCCGGTCCACGCGATCGGCGCCCGCTGGGGCCTCACCCGGCCCTCCGGCTTCAACCGCGCCTTCCGGGCGGCGGTGGGGATGAGCCCCGGCCGGTACCGGATCACCACCGGCAGCCCACCACGGTCCACCGCGGACCAGGCCGACTCCACCGTCGACCGTCACGCATAGCGCCCCCGTCACACGGTCACCGAGAGTACGTCCGGGGGCGGCCCCGTGACGGCTCCTCAAACGCCGGAGGGGCTGGAGCTGCTCACCCTCGCCAGGAGAGTGCGTGAGGCCCGGGCACAAGGAGCCCATAGCGGTCGACCCCCTGTCGGGGCTCCGCCCCGAACCCCGCTCCTCAAACGCCGGAGGGACTGGATTGCCGCTCCCCCGGCACCCACTCAGCCGGTTCGGGTGGCCGCCCAGTACCGCTCAGGCCTGTCCGGCGATTGAGGACAGACCCGAGGCACGTCTTCCCGTACGGCCCCGGACGCTCAGGGACGCCCCGGTTGTGTTCCCTACGGCCAGGGGCGTCAAGGCCCGGCGATTCCCGCCGGTCGTACCATGTCCCGCCGGTGGCACCGGACATCGCGGCAGCCGGTGGAGCCGAGCACCGTGAGGCGTGGGCCGCGGCCGGCTCCGCGGCTGTCGGTGCCACCGCCACGGAACGGCACCGGCCATCGCCGTCCCGATCCGTCCGTACGCCTCGGGACGGGACGTCGAGGGTGCCGTCGAGGCCCCGGGTGCCCGGGACTTCGCCCGGAGCCCGGTCGCCGGGACCGTACCGCCGTGTCCAAACGGCCGCGGGCGCGTTGCGTATGTCGTACGATCCCCCCGCGCCGCGCAGGAGGTCACGCCCAGCGCCGACCCGCCCGCGGCCGTACGGCGAAGGCGGCGACACCGCTCGCCTCGCGGAACGGAGAGACTGTGACCCGGATCCCCGTGCCTGGTCAGGCCGTTGGAGAACCCGATCGGAGCTGGGGCAGACCGCCCGTACGGCCCGCGGTGAGCGAGGCCACCCGGTATCTGTGCGCCGGGGCCCATCTCGACGACCGCTACCGCACCGCGGTCATCAACGAGTTGTACGTCCACGAGGAGCGCTTCACCGCGCCCTCGTTCGGCGTCGACGCGGGGCGCGTCCTCGCGCACGCCCTTCTGGCCCGCCGCCATGAGGTCGGGTGGGCGTTCGGCGTGCTGGCGCTGTGGGTGCTCGCGATTCCGCTCACCCGCGGGCTGTCCTTATCCCTGCTGATTCCCTGCCTGCTGCTCTCCTTCTTCTCCTGGGCCCACGGCCGGCTCCGGACGGCACCCCTGCTCGTCAGGGCCATCGCCTTCGGACTGCGCTGGTATCTGCGGCTGGCGCTGGCCCTGATGCTGCTGTTCCTGCTGTTCTTCGGGATCGCCGGAATGTTCGAGGACGACGAGGAAGCCGCCCCCGACCCGCTCGCCGAGGAGTGGGACTACCCGCAGGAGACCACCACGGCGAGCGAGGACGGCATCGCCGAGCTCCTTCTGCCGTTCTCCGCCTCCGACGGCTCCGTCGACTCCGGCCGGGCACTGCTGGCGGTCTTTCTGTTTCTCCTGGTCACCTGTCTGGTGGGGCTCAGGCGCGGCCAGTTCGCCCGGCTGATGGCGGGCCCGCTGTCCCGGGACCGTTTCCCCGACGCGGCCTCCGACCCGGCCGAGGTGACACTCGGCCACCGGGCACGGCGGCTGATCGCCCTGGTGCGCCGGGAGCAGCACTCGCCGCTGGTGATGTACCACTCGGCGAACCCGTTCCGCGGCGCCGGAGACGCCTTCCGGACCTGGACGCTCGCCGTCGAACTGCGGCCCCGCAAGGACCGCGGGCCCGAGCCCGTCGACAACCGCACCATCCTGGAGCGCATCCGGCCGCTGGTCGAAGCCCTTCGGGTGCCGTCCGCCCACGGCTCGCCCGAGGCCGCCGAGGCGGTCCGCGACCGGCTGCGGGAACTGCTGGTCGACGAGTGCGTCTTCCTCCCCGCCGAGGGCATCCCCGGCCGGGACGGCGCACCGTACGACCACGACGGCTTCGCCCGGCAGTGCCGGGACGCCGTGGAGGAGGGCGGCGAGGCTCGCCGCCACTTCCTGCGGATCCGGGTCGGCGGCTGGGACGAGGAGGTCGTCGTCACCGTGTTCGTCCGCGTGCACACCCAGGGCGGGATGCTGATGCTGGAGGTCGCCCCGCATGTGCTCCTGCCGGTGCACCGGCGGTTCCGGGAAGCGGAGCGGACGGCACACCGCTACGCGAAGAACAGCGCGATCGGCAAGGCCGCCTGGGCGCTCACCCACACCCCCCGCTCCGCGGGACAGTCCGCCCTGACGATCGGCCGCTGGGCGGTCAGCGGCTGGGAGCGGCTGACCGGCGGCAACCGCGACGCCCTGCCGGACGGCCCCGCGCTCTCCGTGCGGGAGTACGCCAGCGACCCCGACGGCTCGCTCTTCCAGGAGATGGACGTCCTGCGGTATCTGAAGAGCATCGAGGACCGGGTGGCGGCCGGCGTCAAGCGGGCGCTCCACGAAGCCGGCTGGCAGACCGACGAGTTCGAGCAGAGGATCATCAACGTCAGCGGCGGTGTCTACATCGACTCGGCGAACAACAGCGCCTTCGGATTCGGTGACCACAGCACCGCCACCACACGCAACACCACCACGGGCAACACCACCAAGGGGGCAGGCCATGGCAGGGACTGACGGCGGTACGGGGCAGCGGGGCGGGGAGCCGGGGGCTTCGCGGGAGCCCGGGGCCCAGCAGCCGGGGACACCGCAGGGGATGAACATCCGGATCGGTTCCCTGGACGGGAGCGCCGTCAACTTCGGTTCCCACGGCTCCGCGACGACCACCCATGTGACGCACGCGGCCGTGGAGCCCGTACAACAGCGGGAGTTGCTGGAGGCGGTCCGGGCGCTGCGGGGGGACCTGGCGCGCTTCGCGGCGACGGAGGACAGGGAGATCCTGGACGCCGAACTGGTGGCGACGGAGGAGGAGATCACCGCGTCCGGCGCGGCCGACCGGACCCGGCTGCAGAGGCTGCGGGACTCCCTGGCGTCCGCCGGTGACGTGGTGGGCGCCCTCGGCTCGGGCCTGGCCGTCGGTGAACTGGTGGCCTCCCTGCTGGGGAGCTGACCGCGGTGGCGCAGCACAGGGCCCGGTGGAACGCGGAGACCCAGAGCTGGGACCGGGGCGGGGAACCGGCCGCGTACGCGCCCCCGCCCCCGCCGCCCCCGGGCCACGCGCCGGGGACCGGGGCCCCCGCCGGAGCGCGTGCGGGCTCACCTCTCGTCCGTACGCCCGTCGTGGTGGCGGCCGCGGCCGCGGTCCTGGCGGCGG
This sequence comes from Streptomyces sp. NPDC004609, assembly GCF_042873655.1. Lineage (NCBI taxonomy): Bacteria > Bacillati > Actinomycetota > Actinomycetes > Kitasatosporales > Streptomycetaceae > Streptomyces > Streptomyces sp. NPDC004609. The sequence goes on from NZ_JBIALS010000007.1 coordinate 289,159, forward strand.
CGGGCACGGCCGTGTGGCTCACCACGGCCGCGGGGGACGACAAGAACACGGCCACCCCCGGACCGGCCGCCTCGGCGGCACCGTCCGGCACGGACTCCGTGCCGTCGGAGCCGGACGTCTCCGCCGGCACGGCGGGGGACACCTACGCCTCGGAGGAGCCCCCGGGCGGCGAGGACACCGCGACGCCCTCGGCGTCGTCCCCGCCCCCGGCCTTCCGGATCACCGAGGACGAGGAGGGATTCACCATCGCCGTCCCCGAGGGCTGGGAACGCACCTCGGGCCGGAACGGCGTGTTCTACACCGCCGGGGACAGGCGCAGCCTGCTGCAGGTCTTCGTGATCTCCGAGACCTTCATGACCCCCCTGGGCGCGGTCCGGGCGGCGAGCGAGGGCCTCGCGGCGCGGACCGAGGAGTACCGCGAACTCAGCCGGGGCCCGGTGGGCGGCGGCCCCGAGAACCCGGAAGGCGACGCCGCCGAACTGCACTACGCGTACCGGAGCGAGGAGGCCGGCGGTGTACGCGAGTGCGTCGAGCGCGCGTTCACGGCCACGAACGGCACCAAGTACGCCGTCCTGGCCTGTGCGCCCGCCGAGCAGCCGGGCGAGCGGCACTCCGTGCTCACCACGGCCCTGGAGCACTTCGCCCCGGCCGCCGGCTGAGCACCGCGCCCGCCGCCCCGCGCTCCGGCCCGCACGGGCGGCGGGCCCGCCCGGTGACCGCCCGCCGCCCCGCGTGCCGCCCCCCGGTGGGCGAACCGGCAGGCGCGCGCCGCCGTCCCGGCCCATGCACCGCCTCACCTGTGCGGACCGCGTGCCGGGGAAGTCAGCGGCATCTCGTAAGCTCCCGGCCATGAACGGCGGGGATGCGGGAAGACGGGTCATCGACGGGCGGTTCGCGCTGGAGGCGAGGCTCGGCGGCGGCGGGATGGGCACGGTGTGGCGGGCACGCGATCTGGTCCTGGACCGGGCCGTGGCACTGAAGGAGGTGCGGCCCCCCGATCCGGCCCTCGCCGAGTACGACCCCGAGGGCGCGCGCACCCTGCGCGCCCGGGTCCTGCGGGAGGCCCGCGCGCTCGCACGCGTCGACCACCCCAACGTCGTGACCATCCACCACGTCGTGGACGGCGGCGAGGACACCTACCCGTGGCTCGTGATGGAACTGGTGACGGGCGGCTCGCTCCAGGACCGGCTGGACCGGGGGCCGATGGAGCCGGTCGGGGCCGCCCGGCTCGGCAGGGAGGTGCTGGCCGCGCTGCGGGCCGCGCACGCCGCCGGCATCCAGCACCGGGATGTGAAACCCGCGAACGTCCTGCTGAGGCCGGACGGCCGCCCCGTGCTCACCGACTTCGGCATCGCCGCCATCCGGGAGTCGGCTCCGCTGACCGCGACCGGGTCCATGATCGGTACGCCCGACTACATGGCCCCCGAGCGGATCACCGGGGACGACGGCGGCCCCGGCTCCGACCTGTGGTCGCTGGCGATGATGCTGTACGTCGCCGTCGAGGGGCACCATCCGCTGCGCAGGGGGACGACGCTGGCCACCCTCGCGGCCGTCCTCAGCGAGCCGCTGCCGCCGCCGCTGCGGGCGGGGGAGCTGACCGGGGTGCTGAGCGCCCTGCTGGTCAGGGACCCGGCCGCGCGGCCCGGTCCGGAGACCGTGGACCGGATGCTGGCGGACGCCGCGCACGGGATGCCGGCGCCGCCGCGGGTCGCGGTGTCCCCGCCGTCCGCCGGTGCGCCGCCGGACACCTCGTACGGACCGGAGTCCTCGTACGGACCGGAGACTTCGTACCGGCCGGAGACCTCGTACCGTCTGACGCCTCCGGGCGCCGCGGCGGCCCCGCCGCCGGGGGGCGTTTTCGGGCCACCCCTTTCCCCGGGCGGAGTGACCGGGGGTGGGGGCTCCGCCACCTTCCCCGGCGCGGACGCCCTGGCGTCGGCCACCGCGCCGCACCCGGCGGACACGACCCGGCGACGGGTGGTACGGCGGGTCGCGGTCCCGGCCTCGATCCTGTCCACGGTGCTCACGGGCGTGCTGGTGTGGGCGCTGCTGCCCGGCCCGGACAAGGACGACTCCTCGTCCGCGCCGCCCGCTACGGGGTCCTCCCGGCCGAGTGCGCCGGACGCCGGCCCCTCCGCTTCGTCCGGGCCGTCGCGGCCGGAACCGGACACCGGTAGCGGTACCGGTACCGGCGAGAAGCAGCCGGCGAATCTGCTGACACCCGACGGTATCCGGACGGCCGTGAAGGCGCTCAAGGCGGAGATGGGCACCGACCAGGTCGGCCGATGCGTCGTGTACCCGGAGCATGTGTCCGTGTGGGGCATGGCCAAGGGCAGCACGAAGCGGTACGACAGCTACACCTACCGCGTCGAGCAGGGAGTCACCCGTGATCCGATCAGCGGCACGCTGTCGGGCGGCGATCTCCCGGTCGGTCTGGACACGTTCGACTGGGATGTGGTCCCGGCGCTCCTTAAGCGCGCCGAGAAGGACCTGAACGTCAAGAAGCCGACCTCGCGTTACCTGGTGGTACGGCAGCCCAACGACACCTTCGACGATCCCGCCGGAATCGCCGTGTATCTCTCCGACGAGTACGCCGGCGGCTATCTGGAGGCCGACCGCAAGGGCAAGGTGACCCGGGTGATGCCGTCCGAATCCTGACGGTGCGGCCGAACAGCCGGAACAGCGGCCGGAATCGGACCCTCGCCGGTCGACGCTCCGGAGGCGGCACGGGACGCCGGGAGCCACGAGCGCGGTCGGAATCGGCCCGCCACCGCCCCCGCGTGGCCGGATCGGCGGTCGCGGGCGGCCGGAGCTTCCCCGTGCACCGGACCTCCCGCCGGGCCCGTCCGGGGCCGGGTCCGGCCCTCGTACCCGGTCTGCCTGCGGCTTCGCCCGGGACCGGGTGGACGTGCCGTACGGGCCCTCCCGGGCTCCCTGTGCCGCCGTCCGCTCCACGGACGGCACCGCAGCGTTCTCGGCCATATCCGGAGTGCTCGCCTCCGACCCACTTGACCGAGATCCGTCAAGCGCTATGGTCTGGACCAAGTAGTGATGTGGACGTCGAGAACACGCCGACTGCCGGTGCCCCCACGGCCGGTTGCCGCAAGGCGTGTTCACGTCCGTGTCTTCGCTGTCCCCCGACGGGGTCCGTGCGCCCACCGGCGGACCTCCGCAGTGAAGGAGCTGACATGCACGGGAAGAAGAAGCTGGCCATCGTCATCGGCGCGGGAGTCGCCCCGCTCCTCGCGGTGTGCCTGCCGGCGGGCACCGCCAACGCGCACGGCTACATCTCGTCACCCCCGAGCCGGCAGGCGCAGTGCGCCGCCCGCACGATCCCCTGCGGCGCGATCCAGTACGAACCGCAGAGCGTCGAGGGCCCCAAGGGCCTGCGGAGCTGCAGCGGAGGCAACTCCGGCTTCGCGGAGCTGGACAACGACAGCAAGGGCTGGCACGTCACCCCCGTCAGCAGCTCGACCAGCTTCAGCTGGCGGCTGACGGCGCGGCACGCGACCAGCACCTGGCAGTACTACGTCGGCGGCCGGAAGATCGCGGAGTTCAACGACGGTGGCGCCCAGCCCGGTTCGACCGTCTCGCACCAGGTGAACTTCGGCGGTCTGAGCGGGAAGCAGAAGGTGCTCGCGGTGTGGAACATCGCCGACACCGCGAACGCCTTCTACGCCTGCGTGGATGTGAACATCCGCTGATCCTCCGCTGATCCGGGGCGGGCGGGCCGCGTGCGTACGGCGCGGCCCCTCCGTCGCCGTATCACCCTCGTTCCTGCGTGGTTTGCGGCGAACGGCACCCCGTTCGCCGCAAATGTCACACCATCCGCCACACCCGTACGCGTATTGAACGAAACAGCTAAACGGATTAGCATGCGCGACTGAACCTTCGTACAGTCGGCCGCTCGCCCGGGGTGGCGGCGGAGGTGTCGCCGCTCCCGCCGGTGTCCGAGCGGGGCCGGGTGAGGTCAGCACCCTTGACCCGACAGGCGGCTGAGGAAAAGGAGCTCGCCTCAGTGGCGTCCCACCGTCGTGCCAAGCAGCCGAATACGCGCTACGCGAGCGTGCTCACCGTGACAGCGGCGGCCGCCGTGGCCATGTCGACCCAGTCGGCCTCGGCCGACCCGCTGCCCGACCCGAACAAGAAGGGCGTCAAGGCGCAGGTCGACCGGCTGTACGAGGAGGCCACCCAGGCCACCGAGAAGTACAACGGGGCGAAGGAGAAGGCCGACGGGCTGGAGAAGCAGGTCGGTGACCTCCAGGACGCCGCCGCCCGCAAGCAGGGCGAGCTCAACGAGATGCGCAACCGCCTCGGGTCGATAGCCGCGGGGCAGTACCGGGCGGGTGGTCTGGACCCGTCGATCCAGCTGCTGCTGTCGACGCAGCCGGACGCCTATCTGGAGAAGGCGTCGGACCTCGACCGGCTGAGCTCGCGCCAGGCCGAGGAACTGGACCAGTTCCAGGCGCAGCAGCGCCAGCTCCAGCAGCAGCGCACCCAGGCGGCGCGGAAGCTGAAGGACCTTGAGGACACCCGCACGGAGCTGGGCAAGAAGAAGAAGGAGATCCAGGGCAAGCTCGCCGAGGCCCGCAGGCTGCTGAACACGATGACGGCCAAGGAGCGCGCCTCCATCGTCGCCGAGGAGGACCGCGCCAACCGGTCCAGCGCCCGGGCCGACCTCGGCAACGAGGCCAGCGCCTCCCAGCGTGCCGCGGCCGCCTTCAACGCCGCCAAGAGCAGGGTCGGTATGCCCTATGTGTGGGGCGCCACCGGGCCGAACTCCTTCGACTGTTCCGGGCTGACCTCCTGGGCCTTCCGCCAGGCCGGCGTCTCCATCCCCCGCACCTCCCAGGCGCAGGCCAACGTCGGCACCCGGATCAACTCCATGAGCGCGCTCAAGCCCGGTGACCTCATCATCATGCGCAGCGACCTGAGCCATGTCGGCTTCTACGCGGGCAACGGGCAGATCCTGCACGCCCCCAAGCCCGGCGCCCAGGTGCGGTACGAGTCGATCGCCCGCAGTGGCATGCCCTTCATGTGGGGCGTGCGCATCAGCTGACCGCACGGTCCGGGCGCCGGGGCGCCGTCGTCCGGGGAAGTCGCAGGGGGTCCGGGAAACGCCCTCGCCGGGCACCGGACACCCCCGGCTTCCGTGAGCCCCTTCTTTCCGCGCGCTCCTGTGAACCCCTGTTTCCAGGGCGATGCGCGGCCCTGCGGCACAGGGCGCCGGGACCACGGTCCCGATCAGCCCGGGGCCGGTGCCGGGTGCCGAATGTCCGCGCCCGCTCCAGTGCGTGAGCTGGAGCGCCTCACCGAACCCCCGGCGGCGGGGTGCGGGCACCCGCGCCCGCACCGTGGTCGTGGAGATGCCGCTCCCGGCGGGCCCGGGCTGCCGCGGCCGGCGAGTGCCTCGCCGGGACACACCGCCTCCGGACCTGTCCGGGGGAGCGAGGCCGTACGGGCGGCCGACAGCCCCGGACCGCATCCCTGCGCCCGGTGAGCTCCCGAGCCCGACTTCTGCTTTGGCGCCTGCCGACGGTGTACGTACCGAGCCGGACGGCACGGGGGGCCCGGCCGGGTCCGTGCGCGTACGGCCGGGCGTACGGCCGACCCGCGACGGCGTCCATGACCGCCCGCCCGTCGCCCTCGGAGGCGTGCCCCGGCCCGCGACGGGAGCCCGGCCGGAGCCCGGCCGACACGACTCCGGCCGCAGCCGCCCCGCCGGTGCACGCCCCCCGGGGTGGAGACCGCGGGCGACCCGTCGGCGTGCCCTCTCCCGCGCCCCGGACGATTCCTCCGGACCTCCTCGTTCCCATGGCCGCCGAAGTCATGGACAAGGCAAACTGACCGCACGTACGGTCGTTATGGTCGTCGCCGCACACGGTGACGACCGTGGCCACGAACGGGATCCCGCGAAGGAGGCACCGCACACGGTCCGCCCTCCCCGGCGACGGCGCGGTCCCCGCACCGGCCGACGTGTCGCAGGGCGGTTGCCGGGCGACGAGGAGTGGCGCCCGGTAGGGTCCTTCGCCCCGGCCGTACCGGGCGATACGGCCCGGTCCCCGTACCCGTGACCGGCTCCACCCGGACCGCGCGGGCGGGAAACCGCCGTCACCCGACGCCCACACCGCAGATCCCAGTCCCCCGACGTGGTGCTCCCCGCACCGAACAGAGCCGCCCACGGAGGCAGCGTTGTTCTTCCCTCTCACCATCCGTGACTTCCTCGACCGGGCGACGACCGTCTATCCGGACCGCGTCGCCGTCGTCGACGAGCCCGACCAGCCCGCCGCGTCGTGGGGCACTCTCACCTACGCCGAACTCGGCCTGAGGGCGCGCCGGCAGGCCGCCGCGCTCGACCGCCTCGGCGTACCGGCCGCCGCCCGGGTCGCCGTCGTCTCGCAGAACTCGGCCCGGCTGCTGGCCTCGTTCTTCGGTGTCTGCGGCTGGGGCCGGGTCCTCGTACCCGTCAACTTCCGCCTCACATCGGCCGAGATCGGCTACATCGTGAACCACTCGGGCGCCGAGGTCCTGATGGTCGACCCGGCCCTGCGCTCCCTGCTCGACGAGGTCGACTGCAAGCACACGTTCGTCCTGGGCGAGGACGACGACCGGATCTGGGCCGACGCGTCGGACCCCCGGCCCTGGGAGGCGGACGAGACGGCGACCGCGACCATCAACTACACCTCCGGGACGACGGCCCGGCCCAAGGGCGTCCAGATGACGCACCGCAATCTGTGGGTCAACGCGAGCGTGTTCGGCTGGCAGGCGTCGGTCGACGACCGTGACGTCTATCTGCACACCCTGCCGCTCTTCCACGTCAACGGCTGGGGCCACCCCTTCGCCGTCACCGGCATGGGCGGACGGCACATCATGATCCGGCAGATCGACGGGACCGAGATCCTGCGGCGGATCGAGGAGCACGGCGTCACGTATCTCTGCGCCGCCCCCGCCGTGGTCGCCACCATCCTGGACGCGGCCGAGAGCTGGGAGGGCGAGGTCCCCGGCCGGGACCGGGTCCGGGTGATCGTCGCCGGAGCCCCGCCGCCCACGCGCACGATCGAGCGCGTCCGGCGCGACCTGGGCTGGGAGTTCATCCAGATCTACGGTCTGACCGAGACCGCGCCCCTGCTGACGATGAGCCGGATGCGCGCGGAGTGGGCGGAGCTGGACCCCACCGAGCAGGCCCGCCTCCTCGGGCGGGCGGGCGCTCCCGCCCTCGGCGTACGGCTGATGACCGACGACGACGGCGAGGTGCTCGCGCGCTCCAACCACAACCTCGACGGCTACTGGGACAATCCCGAGGCCACCGCCGAGGCGCTGGCAGGCAACTGGTTCCACACCGGCGACGGCGGGACCATCCAGGACGGCTATCTGACGATCGCCGACCGCAAGAAGGACGTCATCATCACCGGCGGTGAGAACGTCTCCTCCATCGAGGTCGAGGACGCGCTGATGTCGCACCCCGCCGTGCGCGAGGCCGCCGTGATCGGGATTCCCGACGAGAAGTGGGGGGAACTGGTCACCGCTCTGGTGGTCATCGACGGCGAGGTGTCCCCGGAGGAGCTGATCGCCCACTGCCGTGCGCGGCTGGCGGGCTACAAGTGCCCCAAGCGGGTCGAGTTCCGCCGGGAACTGGTCCGTACGGCCACCGGCAAGCTGCAGAAGTTCAAGCTGCGCGAGCCCTTCTGGGAGGGCCACGACCGCCAGGTCCACTGAGCCGGTGCCGGTGCCGGCACCCGTACCCGCGTACCGGGCGGACAAGGACGTCCCGCCGTGGTCATCACGACGACGGCGGGACGTCCTTCTGCTGTGAGGGGGCGCCGGACCGGCCCTCACACCGGATCCGGGCCCTCACAGCGGCTCCCGGCTCTCACACCGGATCGGCGGCCAGGGCCCGTACGACCCGGGAGGGGCTCGGACGCCCCAGGTGGTCCGCCATCCAGAGGCTGGTGCGGACCAGCGCGTCCAGGTCGACCCCGGTCTCCACACCGAGGCCGTGCAGCGGCCACACGAGATCCTCGGTCGCGAGGTTGCCCGTGGCGCTCTTCGCGTACGGACAGCCGCCCAGCCCTCCCGCGGAGGAGTCCACGGTCGACACCCCGGCCCGCAGCGCGGTGAGGGTGTTGGCCAGGGCCTGGCCGTAGGTGTCGTGGAAGTGCACCGCGAGCCGCGACGGCGGATGACCGGCCTCGCCGAACGCGGCGATCAGCTGCTCGACGTGGCCCGGTGTGCCCACCCCGATCGTGTCGCCGGGGCTCAGCTCGTCACAGCCCATCTCCAGCAGCCGCGAGCCCACCCGTACGACGTCCTCGATCGCGGTCTCGCCCTCCCGGGGATCGCCGAAGCACATCGACACGTAGCCGCGTACGGAGATCCGCCCGCCGCCCGCCCTCCGCGCCTTGGTGATCACCTCCTCGGTCATGGTCAGCGACTCGGCGACGGTGCGGTTGAGGTTCTTGCGGGAGAACGTCTCCGTGGCCGAGACGAACACGGGATCGACAGATAGCTCTGCGCCGCGGCCGCCGGGCCGATCCGTAGGCCGTCGACGCGTTCCCGGAGAAGCGGCGGCCCCGTTTCATCGGACGGTGAGGGTGTCGCTACGGAGCGCGCTCACGTCACCTACCGGACGAACGGTCAGTGTAAAGTCCCGTCCATGGCTAGTGTGAGAACCCCCCGTGCGAGTTCCCGCGACGACATTCTCCGCGTATTTGCCGAACATGTCGCCCGGCAGGGATACAGCGATACGAGCCTGAGCGAGATCGCCGCGGTGCTGGGTCTGAGCAAGGGCACGATTGTCCACCACTTCGGCAACAAGGAGCGCATGCTCCACGAAGTGCACTCCGCCTACTACGAACGCCGTTTCGCCGAGGCGGAGTTCATCCACCGCGAGCTGGACGACCCGGTCGCCCAGCTGGCCGCCGTCATCTACGCCCTGCTGGCGGCGCACCGCGACGACCGGGCGGCGACGATCACCTTCCTGCGGGAGTTCGTGCGCTACGCCGAAGGCGGCGGTCTCAGCGTCGAGATGCGCAGAAGGCGGATCGAGTACCGCGACATGGTGGTGGGGATCATCCGGCGCGGGGTGGAGCAGGGCGTGTTCCAGTCGAGCGATCCCACGCTGTCGGCACTGCACATCTTCGGCATGTGCGACTACGCCTGGACCTGGTACCGGCCCGAGGGCAGCAAGTCCATCGAGGAGATCGCCACGTTCTTCGCCGGTGATGTGCTCCTCGGGCTCTGCCGGGACCGGCGGGAGTCGCTGGCCGACGTCGACGCCGCCATCGCGACGGCCATCGGCACGGTGGTGCGCACCCCCGACCGGCTGCCCCCGAAGTCCATGGCGCGGGCCGCCGCCAAGTAGCCCCTGCCGGTGCGGACCGGCCCACCGGGACCCGTCGTACGGGGAGCCGGGTGCGGGCCGCCGCGCGGGCGCTGCCCGGCCCCCGCCGCCGGCCTCGGGGTCGCCGCGGGGAACACACGCCCGGGGGGTTCTTCTCCGTACGCACCCGTGACGGCCGTGACGGGACCCGCCGGGTCTACGGGCCGCCGTCACCGCCACGGGTGAGCGCGGATGGCCGGCTGTCCAGTGTTCAGGTGTTCAGGTGTCGGGCGCCCGGTGTGCCGGGCACCCGACACCCGGTGTCAGGTGATGTCGATGACCGTGCGCAGCGCCTCGCCCGTGTGCATCTGGCGGATGGCCTCGTTGATGTCCGAGAGCGGTACGTGGTGGGTGATCATCGAGTCGAGGTCGAGCCGGCCCGCGCGCCACAGATCGATGATCTTCGTGATGGTGCGCCGGACGTCGTCACCTCCGTAGAACGAGGGGAGGATCTTCTTCTCGTTCCGGCACAGCTCGAACATGTTGATGTCCGGCATGTCGGTGCGGGCGCCGACGCCGACCAGGCAGACCGTGCCACCGGTGCGGGCGGCGTCGTAGGCGGTGCGCAGGGTGGCCGGCTTGCCCACGGCCTCGAAGGTGTAGTCGAAGCCGAAGCCGCCGGTGAGGCGCTCCTTGACCTCGTCCAGCCCGTCCGGGCCGACCGCCTCGGTGGCCCCGAACTTCAGGGACAGATCACGGCGGTTGGCCGTGGGGTCGACGGCGACGATCTGGGCCGCGCCCGCCACCCTGGCACCCTGGACGATGCTCATCCCGACCCCGCCGAGGCCGATGACGGCGACGGAGGAACCGGGCCGTACCTTCGCGGTGTTGAGGGCCGCGCCGATACCGGTGGTGATCCCGCAGCCGATCAGCGCGGCGAGGTCGTAGGACACGTCGTCCGGGATCGGCAGCGCGCCCTTGGCGTCGATGACGGCCTCGTCGGCGAAGGTGCCGGTGCCGACGATGCCGGGGAGCAGCGTCCCGTCGTGCTCGAAGTTGGGCTTGGCGAGGTTGGCGTATCCGCTCAGGCACAGATGGCCCTCGCCCGACTTGCAGGAGGGACAGACGTCACAGGGGGGCATCCAGCACACGAGGATCCGGTCGCCGGGCTTGACGTGGGTGACGCCCTCCCCGACCTCCAGCACCTCGCCCGCGCCCTCGTGCCCGGGGACGAAGGGCGTGGGGTGGGCGAGCACCCCGCTCATCGCCGAGAGGTCCGAGTGGCACAGTCCGGCCCGGTGCATCTTCACCCGGACCCGGCCGGGCCCGAAGGAGGCGGTGGTGACATCGGTGACGTCGAGGGTCTTGTCCCCGGTGTGGTGCAGTACTGCCGCGCGCATGGAGGTCTCCTGGTGGATACGGGTCAGGCCTTGGCCGGAGCGGGGAGGGTGATGGTCTTGTTCTCCAGGTAGGCGTTCATGCCTTCGGCGCCGAATTCGCGGCCGAGGCCGGAGTTCTTGTAGCCGCCGAAGGGGCCTGCGGTGTCGAAGCGCTGGCAGTTGACGGAGTAGGTGCCGGTACGGATCTGCCGGGCGATCTCGATGCCGTGCGCGTCGTCGGCGGTGAAGACGGTTCCGGCGAGGCCGTAGTCGGAGTCGTTGGCGATCCGGATCGCCTCGGCCTCGTCCTCGTACCGGATCAGGCACACCACCGGGCCGAAGATCTCCTCGCGGGCGATCCGCATGTCGTTGGTGACCTCGCCGAAGAGCGTCGGTTCCACGAACCAGCCGGTCTCCCGGCCCTTCGGCACCCCGCCGCCGGTGAGGACCTTGGCGCCCTCCTCCTGGCCGACGCGGATGTAGTCCAGGACCCGCTGCTGCTGGGCCCGGGTGACCAGCGGGCCGACGACCGTCTCCGGGTCCGCCGGGTCACCGACGGTCAGGCCCGCGACGGCCGCAGTGAACCTGGCCGCGATCTCGTCGTAGCGGGAGGCCGGAACGAGGATGCGGGTCAGCGCCACACACGCCTGACCGCTGTTGGGGAACGCGCCGCCCATGAGCTGGGGCAGCGCGGCGTCGATGTCCGTGTCCTGGAGGATGATGCCGGCGGACTTGCCGCCCAGCTCCAGGGTGACCCGGGTGAGGTTCTCCGCGGCCGCTGCCATCACCTTCTTGCCCGCCGCGACGGAGCCGGTGAAGGCGACCTTGTCCACCTGCGGATGCGCGACCAGATAGGCGCTCGTTTCGCGGTCGGCGGGCAGCACGCTGAGTACGCCCTCCGGCAGTCCGGCCTCCTGGCAGATCTCCGCCAGCAGGAACGCGTCGAGGGGGGTCTCGGGGGAGGACTTGAGGACCACCGTGCAGCCGGCCAGGAACGCCGGGGCGAGCTTCGCGGCGATGGTGAACTGGGGTACGTTCCACGGCGTCACCGCCGCGACCACACCCACCGGCTCCTTGCGCACCAGCAGCGGTCCGCCGAGCCCCGTGCGCTCCTCCTCCCACACCAGGTCCGCCGCCGCGGCCAGGCTCGCGGCGATGACCGCGACCGGACCCATCGTCTGGGAGGTCAGCGAGTAGGTGATCGGGGAGCCGTTCTGGAGGGTGATCAGCTCCGCCATTTCCTGCCGGCGCGCGAGGAGCCCGTCCTTGATCCGGGTGACGATCCCGCTGCGCTCGGCGAGGGACATCCGCGGCCAGGGGCCGTGGTCGAAGGCGTCCCGGGCGGCGGCCACCGCCTTGTCCACATCCGCCTCCGTCGCGTGCGGCACCCGGGCGACCACCTGCTCCGTGACGGGTGAGACCACCTCGATCACGTCACCACCGGCGGGCTCGACCCATGCGCCGCCGATGAACAGCTTGTCGCGTACCACGATCTGGGACATGTCGTAACTCCTGAGGGTGTTGCATCGGGACAGGGGCCAGGGCTGCACGAGGGAGAAGCTGGAGCCGGGCCGCTCCAGCGGCCCGAGGGGTGACGGGAAGGGAGGCGCCGGCGCCGGGGGTGTCATGCCGGACGGACCCGCCCTCGCCGAGGCGGAACCCGGTGAGGCGGCCCTGCGTGAGGCCGTCTCGATGGGGCGGCCTCGGGTGGGGCGGATGCGCCCGGCCCGGGTCCGGCCGGTCAGGCGCGGTGCTGGCTCCGAAGACCCGCCACCTGATATCGGGGTGCCCCTCTCCGTCTCCGTCCCCGGCCGGGACCCTCCGCGTTCCGCCGGGCCCGGACCGGGCTTCCGGCACTTCTGCGGACCGCGGGCGCCACCGGGGCCGCGGCGGACCGCGGGCCGGTGAAGGACCCGCTCCCGACGGGGACGGCTCTTTCCCGCGTCGTGAGTTCGCCCATGGACTGAACCCCCTTCGACTTCACGAGGACAGCAACCACTAGCCGGTTTTTGATGCCGTCACCGTATCGACCGTCCGTACGGTTAGCAATAGTCGCGGCGGTGCGTCGCGCTCGGGGGCTCGGGGCGCCGATGCGCGGGACGCAGAGGCTTGACAGCGGGTGTCGTCGACTGAAAAGTAAAGAACCGGTCCGCTGCATGGAAACGATACACCGCTCGAAGCACGGCGAACATCAGTGAGGAAACTACTGAAAAACCCCTTCTGGTGACCGCGCAAGGCGAATATGTATGCGACAGTTCGGGCTGCCGCTCGGTGGCATTCTGCTGCCGACGCGGGGCTCGTGACAAGGAGGTCGACCATGGCCCTCGACACGGCGACGTCAGCACTCCTGGCCCAGCTCGCGGCCCAGCCCGGCAGAAAGCCGATCCACCAGAGCACCCCCCAGGAGGCCCGGGCCCAGAACGCGGCCCTGCGCGCGCTGTACCAGCCCCGGCCGGACATGGCCCGCGTCGAGGACCGCACACTCGGCGACGGGGACGACCGTTTCGACATCCGGCTGCTGGTGCCCGACGAGGCGCCCTCCGGCGTGCTCGTGTATTACCACGGAGGCGGCTGGGTCATCGGTGACCTGCCCGGATTCGACACCCTGGGCCGTATCCTCGCGCACCGCACCGGCTGCGCGGTCGCCCTCGTGGACTACCGGCTCGCCCCCGAGCACCGCTTCCCCACGGCCGTCGAGGACGCCTGGACGGCCCTGCGCTGGGTCGACGAACACCTCGCGGACATCGCCGGCCGACGGGTACCGCTGATCGTGGCCGGAGACAGCGCCGGCGGCAATCTGGCCGCCGTGACCGCCCTGCGGGCCAGGGACGAGGGCGGACCCGACATCGCCCTCCAGGTCCTGGTGTATCCCGTCACCAACAGTGACATGGACACCGCCTCCTATCGGGATCCGGCCAACCAACTCGTGCTCAGCAAGGACACGATGGCGTGGTTCTGGGACCACTACGCCCCTGCGGAGGCCGACCGGGTCCGTCCCGACGCCGCACCCCTGCGCGCCGCCGACCTCTCCGGACTGCCGCCCACCGAGGTGCTCACCGCCGAGCACGACGTCCTGCGCGACGAGGGCGAGGCGTACGCGGCCCGGCTGAAGGAGGCCGGAGTCCCCACGCGGCTGCGCCGCTTCGACGGGCAGATGCACGGCTTCTTCACCCTGCCCGGACTGCTGCCCGGCTGCACCGCCGCGGTCGACCACCTCGCCGAGGCCGTCGCCAAGCGGCTGGCCGAGCTGCCGATGGGAGTGGAGCGAGCGCTACGCCTCCCAGCCGGAGATCCTGCGCTATCTGGAACACGTCGCGGAGCGGTTCGACCTGCTCCGTGATATCCGGTTCGGCACCCGTGTGGTGTCCGCCCACTTCCAGGAGGACGCCGAGGTGTGGCGCGTCCGCACCGAGAACGGTACGGAACTGACCGGCCGCTACTGCGTCATGGCCACCGGCAGCCTGTCGGTGGGCAAGGACCTGGAGTCCGCGGGCCTGGAGGACTTCGAGGGCGACTGCTACCGCACCAGCCGCTGGCCCCACGAGGGCGTCGACTTCACCGGCAAGCGCGTGGCGATCATCGGCACCGGCTCGTCCGGAGTCCAGTCGATCCCCGCCATCGCGGAGCAGGCCGCCCATGTGACGGTCCTCCAGCGGACGCCCGGCTTCACCCTGCCCGCGTACAACCGGCCGCTCACCGACGAGGAGCGGCGCGCCGTCAAGGCCGACTACGCGGCGCTGCGCCACGCGTCCCGTACCTCCCCGCTCGGGATCCCCGTCACCGAACCGCCCACCCGGTCCGCGCTCGAAGACGGCCCCGAGGACCGCACGGCGCGGTACCAGGAACGCTGGGACGACGGTGCCATCTCCCGGCTGAGCGGTGCCTATACCGACATCGTCACGGACATGGACGCCAACGCCACGGTGGTGGAGTTCATCCACTCCAAGATCCGCGAGATCGTGAAGGACCCGGCCACCGCCGAGAAGCTCCTGCCGCGCGCGTTCCCCTTCGGCGCCCGCCGCACCTGCTTCGACACCGGCTACTACGCCGCCTTCAACCGTGACAACGTCGAACTGGTGGACGTCAGTGCCACGCCGATCACCCGGCTCACCGCCAAGGGGGTGGCGACCACCGACGCCGAGTACCCCGTCGACGCGGTCGTCTTCGCCACCGGCTTCGACGCGATGACCGGCGCCCTGCTGGCCATGGACATCCGTGGCCGGGGCGGACTCCCCCTGGGCGAGAAGTGGGCGGCCGGGCCCCGCACCTATCTGGGCCTCGGCACGGCCGGGTTCCCTAACATGTTCCTGATGGCCGGCCCCGGCAGCCCCTCCGTGCTGAGCAATATGGTCGCCTCCATCGAGCAGCACGTGGAGTGGATCGGCGACTGCACCGCTCCCTGCGCGACCGCGACGCCACGGTGATCGAGGCGACCGAGGAAGCCGAGAACGACTGGGTCGACCATGTCAACACGGTGAGCGCGGGCACCGTCTTCATGCGTGCCGACTCCTGGTACCTGGGCGCCAACGTGCCCGGGAAGCCCCGGGTGTTCATGCCGTACGTCGGAGGGGTCGGCCACTACCGGCAGACGTGCGACCGGATCGCGGCCAACGGCTACGAGGGCTTCTCCGTCAACGGCGCCTGACCGGCGCGGGCCATCGACTCCGCCCGGGGAGCCGATGGCCCGCGCTGCCCGCCCACGGTGGGTGTCAACGCCCTGAGCCCCCGCTTGAGGACCATAGCTGTCCGCAAGCCTCAGTAGCGTACGGGCATGGCTTCGACGACGAACCCCGTGCTGAGCGACCGCGCCCTCAACCGTGCCACCCTGGCGCGTCAGCTGCTGCTGCGCCGCGAGCCGAGGTCCGGGATGTCCGTGAAGCGGGCCGTCGAGCATCTGATCGGCCTCCAGAGCCGGACGCGCCGGCGGAGTCGGCGACCCTGACCGTGCAGCCCTTCGGGCGGCTCACCGGGGCGGAGCGCGACGCGGTGGCCGCGGAGGCGGAGCTGACGCTCACCACCCTGTCCACGGCCACCGCGTACGACATCCGGTTCGGCACGGTCCTGGAGTAGCGGCGGACCCGGACCCCGACAGGGCCCGGGCACAGGCCCCGGACCCGGGCGCGGAGCCAGGTACGGAAACCGGCGCGGCCCGGGACCCGGACGCCGGCACACCCTGGGGCCTTAGCACGGCCTACAGGCCCACGTCCCGGGCGCGGTGGTCGTCGAACGTCTCACGGCGCATCAGCAGCCGTGGCCGCCCCGACGCCACCGCCACCACCGGCGGCCTTCCCGTCATGTTGTACCCGGACGCCATCGACATCTGGTACGCCCCCGATGCGGGCACCGCCAGCACATCACCCGGCCGTACGTCCTCCGGCAGTTCCGCCGCCTCGGTGAGCACATCACCCGCCTCGCAGTGCCGGCCCACCACCGTCGTCGAGCGCATCGGTGCGGACGACGAACGCCCCACCATCCGCACGGTGTAGCGCGCCCCGTACAGCGCGGGCCTCGGGTTGTCGCTCATGCCGCCGTCGACGGCCACGAAGACCCGTCCGCCCGTCCGCTTGACCGCCAGCACCCGGTAGAGCGCGATCCCGGCCGGGCCCGTGATCGAGCGGCCAGGCTCCACCGTGAGCCGCGGCATCGGGAAGTCGAACTCCGCGCAGCAGCGCTGTAGTTCACCCTGGATCCGGCGGCCGTAGGCGCCAGGCGCCGGGGCCGGATCGCCCGGCAGATACGACACGGCGAACCCGCCGCCCAGATCGAGTTCCGGCAGGGCGATCCCATAGCGGTCCCGGATCCTCGCCATGAACGCGATGACGCGCCGCACCGTCTGCGCGTACGGCTCCGGGGACGTGATCTGGGAGCCCAGATGACTGTGGAGCCCGGTCAGTTCCAGGCGCGGCTGCCCCAGGATCCGGGCCACGGCGTCCTCCGCGTCCCCGCCCGCGATGGAGAGGCCGAACTTCTGTCCCTCCACTCCGGTACGGATCTTCTCGTGGCCGCCCGCCTCGATTCCGGGCAGCACCCGGACCATCACCTGCTGGGCCTCCGGCCCCGGCACCTGCGCCGCGAGCCTCGCGATCTCGCAGTCCGAGTCGATGACGATCCTGCCGACGCCGAACCGCAGCGCCGTCCGCAGATCCCGCGGTGACTTGGCGTTGCCGTGCAGCACGATCCGCTCGGCCGGGAAGCCCCGGCCGGCGGCCAGCTCCAGTTCGCCCGCCGAGCAGACGTCGAGGCCGAGGCCCTCCTCCTCCATCCAGTCCACGACGGCCCGGCAGACGAACGCCTTGGCCGCGTACACGATGTCCGCGTCCGGGAGGGCCCGCCGCCACGCCCGGGCACGGGAGCGGACCTCCTCCTCGTCGAGGACGTAGACCGGGGTGCCGTAACGCTCGGCGATCTCCGTGAGCGGGACTCCGCCCACGGCGACGTCACCCCCGGGCGCCAGCACGGCGGACGCGGGCCACACCGAGGGAGCGGCGAGTTCGGGAATCGACACCGGGACCGGGACCGCGGGTACAGCCGTCATCCGTACACCTCCATGAATCGCGGGTGAGCGTCAGTCGAGAAAGGCGTGCACCGCGGTGACCGCCGACCAGACGAAGGCGGCGGCCCCGGTCACCCGGAGCACTCCCATGGCGTCCCGGTCCCAGCCGTCGCGGCGCGCGCACGGCCGGACGGGCCGCTGGTCCGGCTCATGCGCGGAAGGCCGCACCGAAGCCCGGGCGGGAAGCGGGGGCCGCGCGGACGCCGGGTGCACGAGGGTGTCCGGGGCCGGCGCGGAAGAGAGCGAAGGGACGGGGGTGGGGGCGCTGAGCTGAGGGTCCACCGTCAGCATCGTCACCCCGAGGGGTTCGGCGAGCGTACGCAGCGCGGGCGCCGCGAGCCTGATCCACCGCTGGTCCGCGCCGAGGACGGCCGCCAGGCGCTCCCTGCTGGTGAATCCGACGGCGGTGCGTACGCCGAGCGGTGTGCGCATGAAGCGCAGCTGGTGTCCTCCGGCAGAGCCGAGCCGAACCGGCACGTACAGCGGCCCTGCCGGGCGGCGTTCGTCGGGGTCCGCGGTCTCCGCGTCCTCACGGGTGAGTGTGTCCATGATGTCCTCCGCCGGGGGTCGGGCGTGGTGTCCGGCAATCGAAGCTATGCCCCCGCGGCGGGCGGAACGCCGGTTCATGACGCGCTGCTGACCTTCCGGGGCCGGTATTTGACGCGCTCCTAGCGGCTTCCGGCGTCCTGGACCAGTGCCCGTACGCCGCGTTGCGGATCCCGTGCCCGGCCGGTCAGTCCGCGCGGCCGGTCGCCGCCACGGTCACCCCGAGTCCGATCATCGCGAATCCCCCCGCGCCGCCGACCATCGAGAGCCGTCGGTCCGAGCGGGCGAACCAGTTGCGGGCCGCCGCCGCGCCCAGGCCCCACAGCGTGTCGGTGATCAGCCCGATCCCGATCGGCACCAGCCCCAGCAGCAGCATCTGCGCGGGCAGGTTCCCGGCCGAGTGGTCCACGAACTGCGGCAGCACCGCCGCGAAGAACACGATCCCCTTGGGGTTGGTCACCCCCACCAGGATCCCGTCCACCACCGTGCGCACATCCCCGTGCGCGGGCTGCGCGGGAGGCGTGTCCATCGCGCCGACCTGCATCCGCCTGCGGTGCCGGAACGCCTGGACGCCGAGGTACACGAGATACGCCGCGCCCACGAGCTTCACCGTCACGAACACCGTGACGGACTGCTCCACGAGCGAGCCCACACCCAGCGCGACGGCCACGACCAGGACGTACGAGCCGAGCACATTGCCGAGGGCGGTGGCCATGGCGGTACGGCGCCCGTGCGCGAGGGCGCGACCGATGACGAAGAGGACGCTGGGGCCGGGGATGACGATGACGAGGAGGGACATCGCGGCGAACGCGAGGAGGCGGTCGGTGGACACCATGGGGGTCATGAGAACACGGGGGGCGGGTTCGGCTCCAGGGGGCGTCGGCGCGATTCTCGTGGTCCCGGGCCCCGTGGCGGGGCCGTTCCCGGGGCCCGGTCGCGGAGCCCGGTCCTCAAGCGCCGGACGGGCCGGTTCGGCCGACTCCGGTACGGGAGTGGCGGCACGTGCCGCAAGGAGCAGGCGGGGCGGCCAGGGGCGGGTCAGGGCAGGAGGCCGGCGCGGCGGGCGGCCACCACCGCCTCCAGACGGGTGTGGGCGCCGAGTTTGCGCATGGCGCTGCGGAGGTAGCCCTTGACGGTCTCGGGGCGCAGACCCAGGCGTTCCGCCGTCGCCGCGTTGGTCGAACCGGCCGCGACGCAGGAGAGGACGTCCAGCTCACGCGGGGCGAGAGTGACGGGGCGGACGTCCGGCGGGGGCTCCGCGCCCGCCGCGGCGAGGCGGCCGCAGACGCTGAGCAGGGTCTCCCTGAGGGCCGGGTCGGTGATCCGCGGCGCCAGGGCACGCAGCTCGCCGTGGGCCTCGCGGACCTCCTCCCAGGCGCCGGGCCCCGCGACCGGCTCCCGGACGAGGGTGAGCAGCTCCTGGGCCTGATCCCGGACGACGAGCGCCTGCTCCACATCGCGGGCCGACGCGACCGCCGCGTCGAAGGTGCGGTCGCCCAGGGGGACCGGCCGCCGGATCGCCCCGTACAGCACCCCCCGCACCTTGCGGCGTACGACGACCGGGACCGCGAGCACCGAGCGCAGGCCCTCGGTCGAGACCGGTGCGTCGTACTCGTGGCTGATGTGCCGGGCCTCGTGGTAATCGACCACCGCGCACGGCCGGGACAGCGCGATGGACTTGCCGCCCAGACCGTGCCCCGTGTTGATCCCGAGCCCGTGCAGGGCTCGGGTCTGCGCCCCGCTGACCTGCGCGATCCTCAGCCGCTGCGTATCGTGCAGCAGCCCTCCGAAGACGACCGGGAGCCCGGTCGCACGGCGCAGCCGCAGCAGCGCCGCTTGCATCTCCACCGCCTCGGCCGGATCGGACATCGCCCTGCTTCCTGTGGATCTGTTGATGGATTCCACCCCCCGATCGGGGGTGGTGAGACGTACGTCACTGATTACACGATGCTACTGAGTGCTGCGGCAATGAGGAGGGCACATGTCGGCAAGCGGCGCGACCGAGGAGTTCCGGGAGGCCCGGGACTTCCTCCTGCGACACCGGGAGGACTACGAGAGGGCGTACGACGGCTTCACCTGGCCGCGCCCGGAGAGCTTCAACTGGGCGCTGGACTGGTTCGACGCGATCGCGGACGGCAACGACCGTACCGCGCTCCACATCGTCGACGAGGACGGCACCGAGACCCGGCTCTCGTACGCCGGGCTCTCCGCCCGCTCCAACCGCGTCGCCAACTGGCTGCGCGCCCGCGGGGTGCGGGCCGGCGACCGGATGGTCGTCATGCTCGGCAACCAGCGCGAACTGTGGGAGACCGCGCTCGCCGCGATGAAGCTGCGTGCCGTCGTCATCCCGGCCACCCCCCTCCTCGGCCCCCTCGACCTGCGCGACCGCGTCCGGCGCGGCCGGGCGGCCCATGTCCTCGTGCGCTCCGAGGACGTGCCGAAGTTCGCGGAGGTGCCCGGCGACTACACCCGGATCGCGGTGGGCGACCGAGTGGAAGGCTGGCTTCCGTACGAGGAGGCCGACGGTGCCGACGCCCGGTTCACGCCCGACGGTGTCACCCGATCCGACGACCCGCTGATGCTCTACTTCACGTCCGGCACCACCGCCCGCCCCAAGCTTGTCGAGCACACCCATGTCTCGTACCCCGTCGGCCATCTCGCGACGATGTACTGGATCGGTCTGCAACCGGGCGATGTGCATCTGAACATCTCCTCGCCGGGCTGGGCCAAGCACGCCTGGTCCAATCTGTTCGCCCCCTGGAACGCCGAGGCGACCGTCTTCATCCACAACTACAGCCGCTTCGACGCGGCCCGGCTGATGGTGGAGATGGACCGCGCGGGGGTGACCAGCTTCTGTGCCCCGCCCACGGTGTGGCGGATGCTGATCCAGGCCGACCTGACCCAGCTGCGCACCCCGCCGCGTGAGGTCGTCGCCGCGGGTGAGCCGCTGAACCCGGAGGTCATCGAGACCGTGCGCCGGGAGTGGGGCGTCACCATCCGGGACGGCTTCGGGCAGACCGAGACCGCCGTCCAGGTCGCCAACAGCCCAGGCCAGCTCCTCAAGGCCGGCTCGATGGGGCGGCCCAGCCCCGGCTACCGGGTGGAGCTGCTCGACCCCGTGACCGGGGAGCCCGGCGCGGCCGAGGGGGAGATCTCCCTGGATCTGTCGGCCCGGCCCGTCGGGTTGATGACCGGCTACCACGGCGACCCCGAGCGCACGGCCGAGGTGATGGCGGGCGGTTACTACCGCACCGGTGACATCGGAGCGCGCGACGCCGACGGATACATCACCTATGTCGGCCGCTCCGACGATGTGTTCAAGGCGTCCGACTACAAGATCTCCCCGTTCGAGCTGGAGAGCGCGCTCCTGGAGCACGAGTGTGTCGCGGAGGCCGCCGTGGTGCCCGCGCCCGATCCCCTGCGGCTCGCCGTCCCGAAGGCGTACATCGTCCTCGCGGAGGGCTGGGAGCCGGGGCCCGACACGGCCAAGCTCCTGTTCGCGCACTCCCGCTCGGTCCTCGCGCCGTACAAGCGCATCCGGCGGCTGGAGTTCGCCGAGCTGCCCAAGACGGTCTCCGGCAAGATCCGCCGGATCGAGCTGCGCCAGCGCACGGCGGAGGGCTCGACCACGAACGAGTACGACGAAGGGGAACTGAGATGAGCGGCACCGCGCTCTCGTACGCGCACGGCACCGGGACGACGGCCCTGCTCGGCGACACGATCGGACGGAACCTGGACCGGGCGATCGCCGCGTACCCGGACCGGGAGGCGCTCGTCGACGTTCCCACCGGCGCCCGCTGGACGTACGCCCGCTTCGGCGAGGCCGTCGACGAACTCGCCCGCGGTTTCATGGGCATCGGCGTCGCCAAGGGGGACCGCGTCGGCATCTGGGCGGTCAACTGCGCCGAGTGGGTCCTCGTCCAGTACGCCACCGCCCGCATCGGCGCGATCATGGTGAACATCAACCCGGCCTATCGCGCGCACGAGCTGGAGTACGTCCTCAACCAGTCCGGGGTCTCCGTGCTGTGCGCCTCGCAGCGGCACAAGTCCAGCGACTACCGCGCCATGGTCGAGAAGGTCCGCGCCGACTGCCCCGCGCTCTCCTCCGTCCACTACATCGAGGACGGCTCCTGGGACGTTCTGCTGGACGCGGCCCGCTCGGTCACACCCGCGCAACTGGCCGCCCGCGAGGCGCAGTTGTCCTGTGACGACCCCGTCAACATCCAGTACACCTCCGGCACCACCGGCTTCCCCAAGGGCGCGACCCTCTCCCACCACAACATCCTCAACAACGGCTATTTCGTGGGGGAGACGATCGGCTACAGCGAGCACGACCGGATATGCATACCCGTGCCCTTCTACCACTGCTTCGGCATGGTGATGGGCAATCTGGCGGCCACCTCGCACGGCGCCTGCATGGTCATTCCGGCGCGCTCCTTCGACCCGGAGGCCACCCTGCGCGCGGTCGCCGAGGAGCGGTGCACCTCGCTGTACGGCGTACCGACGATGTTCATCGCCGAACTGAATCTGCCGGGCTTCGCCTCGTACGACCTCACCTCCCTGCGTACGGGCATCATGGCGGGCTCCCCGTGTCCGGTGGAGGTGATGAGGCGGGTCGTCGCCGAGATGAACATGGCGGAGGTGTCGATCTGCTACGGAATGACGGAGACCTCCCCGGTCTCCACCCAGACCCGCCGCGACGACGACCTGGGACGCCGCACCGGCACGGTCGGCCGGGTCCACCCGCATGTCGAGATCAAGATCACCGATCCGGTCACCGGGGTGACCCTGCCACGCGGGGAGGCGGGTGAGCTGTGCACCCGCGGCTACGGCGTGATGCTGGGCTACTGGGCGGAGCCCGAGAAGACCGCCGAGGCCATCGACTCGGGCCGCTGGATGCACACCGGTGATCTGGCGGTGATGCGCCCCGACGGCTATGTGCAGATCGTCGGCCGGATCAAGGACATGATCATCAGGGGTGGCGAGAACGTCTACCCCAGGGAGATAGAGGAGTTTCTGTACGGGCACCCCCAGGTCGCGGACGTCCAGGTGGTCGGGGTGCCGGACGAGAAGTACGGGGAGGAGATCCTCGCCTGTGTCATTCCCCGCGATCCGGCCGCCCCGCCGACACTCGACGACATCGCCGCCTACTGCCGGGAACAGCTCGCGCACTACAAGATCCCGCGCCGGCTGGAGATCCTCGACGACTTCCCGATGACGGTCAGCGGCAAGGTGCGGAAGGTGGAGCTGCGGGAGCGGTACGGCGCCGGGGAGAACGTGTACTGACTGGAGGGAACGCTCGCTCCAGTCGGCCAGGGGTGGCCGGAGCCGGGCCGGCCCCCGCGGCGGGGCCCGCACGGTGGCGGGTGCCGGGCCGTCCCGGCGACCTCTACAGCTCCCGGCGCATACAGACCCGGGGCCAGCGGTCCAGGCCGTGTTCCTTCTCGGCGCGCCTGATCTCCCGCAGTCCCTCGGTGAGTTCGGACTCGCCGAGGGTCCGGAAGCCGAGCCGGGCGTAGTACGGCGCGTTCCACGGCACCTCGGCGAACGTCGTCAGGGTGAGCGCGGTGAGCCCGTCCGAGGCGGCGCGGGACGCGAGATGGCCGATCAGACCGCTGCCCAGCCGCCGGTGGGCGGCGGCCGGGTGGACCGAGACCTGCTCGACATGGGCCGCGCCGTCGACGGTGTCGTGGATCAGATACGCGAGCGGCAGGCCTTCCTCGTCCGCGGACACCCAGGCGCGGCCCGCGCTGCGGTAGCGCTCCAGCAGATCGAGCGCCGGGGGCTCGTCGTCGGCGATCTCCGCCATGCCGAGGGCGCGGAACGGCTCACCGGCCGCCCTTTCGATGTCCTGGAGGAGAGGCAGTTCGGCGGCCTCGGCCGGTCGTATACGCATACCGGAAGTATCGCCCGTCCCCGGGGTGCCGTGGGGCCTGTCGCTGGACGTACCGCGCCCGGTGGTGCCGTCCCGGGGACCCGGCCGCCGGGAGGGCGCGATCACCCGGGCGCGGTCAGGTGGCGGGGCCCTTCGCCACCAGGTCGTCCGCCGGGCCGTTCACCGGCTGCGGACTGCCCGTGAGATCCATGACGAACAGCGGGACGCCCAGTTCGTCCGCCCGGATCCGGGCGTCGTCGGTGTAGCCCGCGAGCGCGAAGTAGACGGTCGACGCGGGCTCGCTCAGACCGTTGAGCCACAGACACTCCACATCGCGCAGACCGGCGGGCCGGGTCGAGGGCTCGACCTGGGCGATCAGACCGGGGCCGCGCAGATCGACGGCCGACGACACCCGGGTCTGCGGCCGTACGTCGGGCCGGTGGACCTCCTGCTGGACCACCTCGCGGAACCCCAGCCACCGCAGATAGAGCTCCGCCGCCGTCACGGCGTCCCGGGTGGTCCTTATGGCGATGGGGCGGAACGAGGGGCGGGGTGTCGCCCCCATGTGCGGCAGCGGGGGGTGCGGCGGGCGGGGGAGCACGCCGCCCGGGGACACCGGGCCCGGTACGGAGCCCCGCGGTGCCGGGCCCTTCGGCACGGCGCCGGGCCGGTCGTCCGCCCTGGCCGGGACCGGCGCGCCGACCGGGCGTACGGGGATACGCAGCAGCGCACCGCACGGGCAGCCCAGCTCCGGCTGCGGCCAGTAGCCCTCGCGCGCGCAGTGCCGGCAGCGCACCATCACCCAGTCCTCGCTCCAGGTCCGCCGCAGCAGGCGCTCGGGCGGAGCCGTCGCCAGCAGCGGCGGGGCCAAGGGCTCTCCGCACTCGCAGGGATAGACCGGTGACGCGTACAGATGGTCGCGCAGACACGACGGGCAGCGCACCGGAACCGTCTCGGCCATCGCCGCACCCCCTCGCCGGCCCTGCTCCTCTTCTACTGCCGCCCATCGTCCACCAAGAGCCACCCCTTGGGGAGGCACTTGGTCCATTACTTGACGACCTACGGCCCGGCTTCTCCCCTCTGCTTCCGTAGAGCAAAATTCAACTTCAGCATTTCGGAATGATGCAAGGGTTCGGGGCGGAATGGGCTCGGAGCTTCGGTACGGGGGTGGGTTCAGCGGGCCGCGCGTGCCCGGGCCGGGAGCCAGCCGAAGGAGTCCGCGCTCGGACGGTCGCCCGCCTGGTACTCCTGGCCGATCCAGCCCTCGTCACCGGTCTGCGCCGTCAAGAGGGCCGGTGCGGGCCGCCGCCACGCGGGGACGGGCCCGTGCCTTTGTGATCCCGGCCCCCGGTGCGCCCTGCGCGCTGCGTGATGGAGGGGGAGGATCTGCCGCCGGCTCCCTGCGGTCCGGCCGCACCGCGCGGCACGGGGGGCCGTCGGTCCGAGGGCGGTCCATGCGGGGGCGGTCTGCGTGATCCGGCGCCCGGAGCGGCGGCGCGGCATCCGGACGGGCGGGCGGACGGGCGCGGTGAGGAGTGAGGGTGAGGAGGTGTCACCCGCGCGGTGGTGTCCCGCCCGCGACATGGGCGCGTGCCCAGGCGAGCAGATCCGGGTCGGCCAGAGTGGCGACCCGGAGGTCCGCGGCGTGCTGTCCGTTCAGCTGGGGGCCGACGCCCAGGACCCGGAGCCCGGCGCTGTGCGCGGACGCGATCCCGGTGAGGGAGTCCTCGACCGCCAGGGCCTCCTGCGGCGCGACACCGCAGAGACGGGCCGCGGTGGCGTACAGATCGGGTTCCGGCTTGGGCCGCATCGCCTTGCCGGGTACGACGACGTGGTCGAAGTGGCCGCGGAGGCCGACCCTGGCCAGGGTGGACTCCACCACGTCCAGCGGGCAGTTGCTGGCCACCGCGAGGGGGACGTGTCCGGCGACGAGCCGGACCAGCTCGACGGCGCCCGGCATGGTGATCGGGTGCGCCTCGACGAGGGCCATGAAGTGCCGGAGGAGCGAATGGGTCAGTTCGCCGGTGAGTTCGGGTTTTCCCGTCTCGTCGGCCATAAGGCGACCGCATTGGATGTAATGAACGCCCTGCGCGCGTTCGGCGAAGCCCGCGGCCGGCTTGAGGCCGAATTCGCGGAAGGCCTTCATCCGCGCCTCCTGCCAGTGGCATTCGGAGTCCACCAGAGTGCCGTCGCAGTCGAACACGATGGCTGACGGGGACCAGGAGAGAAAGGGCTGAGCTGTCATTTTCGAGCCGTTCTCGAAGAGGGCGATGCGCCGAGCGGGCGGCATCCCCGGGTGGTGGACCGAAAGGCGGGCTCAACCCGACTGCCACGGGTGGGATCGCGAACGGTTTACTGTCCGGACAACGCGGCAGGTGCCTGCTCCCCAGCGGGCCGCCGCGGCAGAGCCGCCTGATGCGACCGGGCGGCTCCGTACCACTGCACAGCCGTTACGTTATTTCCGCGGGCAAAAGGGGCGCAATCACCGCTTCGAGTGTTGACAGTGGGCTCGATTATGAGTAGCTGCGAGTCGGCCGGAAAGGCGGTTGTATCGCGAGAAACTGATGACGGTCCGTCAATTCCCTTTGGGCTTATCGTGTATGACGGATTCAGTCCTCCGGAGTTCGGGGAAAGTGAAAGATTCATCGTCCCGTTGTGTCCGGTGCGGAAGCCCGGGGGAAATCACCCGTGTGTGTTCACATGAGACGATTAATGCGGCAGTGGGGTGGACTTGGGGCCGGGGCATGGACCGGAGTGCCGGGTGTGCTGTTCCCTGTCCCGTTCCGTGGCCGCGGCCGGAGGCGTACGTCTCCTGACGGCCTCATCGGGTGGGCCCGGTCCGCGTACCCTCCGCGGCCCCATTCCGGCCTGTTCAGGCCCTGATCCGCGGAACCGGGCGGACGCGGAGGGCGGGAGCCGCTACGCCGGGACGAAGGCGGGCCGGACGTCGGCGGGGGCGGAGGAGGGGAGCGCCGGGGCCGCCGCGCAGAGGCCCCGCGGGTCCGCCGCGAGGCGGCGAGGCGATGGAGAGGGGGCCCGGAGCGGCAGCCGGGCAGCGGATGGGCGGCGGCGGCTTCGCGGGGACAAGCGGCGGTGCCGTGGAGTACGGCCGGGGGGGGGGGGGGGGGGGGGGGGGGGGGGGCGGGGGGGGGGCGGGGGGGGGGGGGGGGGGGGGGGGGGGGGGGGGGGGGGGGGGGGCGGGCGGCGGCGGGGGGGGGGGGGGGGGCCGGCGGGCGGGGCCCCCCCCCCCCGGGCCCCCCCCCCCCACGGGAGCGGCGGATCAGTCGGTCGTCCCGGCCCCGGGCCGGTCGTCGTGGTCCAGTTGCCGGGCGAGCCGGCGCAG
>NZ_JBIALS010000008.1:0-284044 GCF_042873655.1 Streptomyces sp. NPDC004609
AGGCGGAGGGTCGCCCTCGTACTGGACGTACTTGGGCGATCCCGACAACGCAGCGAGTGTGCGTGCTGGGCGTCGCAGGCCAGGCGGGACTTTCGCAACACGCCCTAGCCGCCGTAGCGCCGGTGGCGGGCCGCGTAGTCGCGCAGGGCGCGCAGGAAGTCGACCTTGCGGAAAGCGGGCCAGAAGACTTCGCAGAAGTAGTACTCGGAGTGGGCGCTCTGCCAGAGCATGAACCCGGACAGCCGCTGCTCGCCGCTGGTGCGGATGACGAGGTCGGGGTCGGGCTGGCCGCGCGTGTAGAGGTGTTCGGAGATGTGTTCGACGTCCACGATCTCGGCCAGCTCCTCGAAGCTGGTGCCCTTGTCCGCGTGCTCCAGCAGCAGGGAGCGGACCGCGTCGGCGATCTCCTGGCGGCCCCCGTAGCCGACGGCGACGTTCACGAGTATGCCGTCGCGTACGCCGTGGGTCGCCTGTTCGGCCTCCTTGAGCACGGACTGGGTGCGGGCGGGCAGCAGATCCAGCGTGCCGACGTGGTGGACGCGCCAGCGGCCGTCGGCGGCGAGGTCGCTGACGGCGTTCTCGATGATGCCGAGGAGGGGGACCAGCTCCTCCTCGGGACGGTCCAGGTTGTCGGTGGACAGCAGCCAGAGGGTGACGACCTCGACATCCGTCTCGGCGCACCAGCCCAGCAGCTCCTGGATCTTGCTCGCACCGGCCTTGTGACCCTGCTCGGTCGTGCCGCCCGACGCCTTGGCCCAGCGGCGGTTGCCGTCGAGGATGACTCCGATGTGCTTCGGCACCTGGGAGTGGTCGAGTCGGCCTTCCACCCGGCGTGCGTAGAGCCTGTACACCAGGTCACGCAAGTTCACAGAGTCCACCTCTCGGTTTATATCGGGCTCACCCGCCCCGGTCCGGGGCTCATCGGACCGTGGGTTCGGGGACCCGGCGCACTTCCGGGTCCGTACGGGTGACGCGGCCGGCCCCGGCCCCCGCCCCGTGCGGGGCACTGCTTCCGGGCCGTGCGGCGATCCCCTGAAGTCGCCACAGTACTGCGGACGGGCCACGGCGGCCCAACCTGGACTGTCACAAGTCCGTGATAAGGAGAGACGCGTGACTGATTCCCCTTCTTTTCTGCCCTCCGAGGACCGTTACGAGTCGATGGAGTACCGGCGCAGCGGCCGTTCGGGTCTGAAGCTCCCGGCGGTCTCGCTGGGTCTGTGGCACAACTTCGGCGACGACCGCACCCTCGATTCGCAGCGCGCGATCCTGCGCCGCGCCTTCGACCTGGGGGTCACCCACTTCGATCTGGCGAACAACTACGGCCCGCCGCCCGGGGCGGCGGAGCTGAACTTCGGCAGGATCTTCGCCGAGGACTTCTCCCGCCACCGCGACGAGCTGGTCATCTCCACCAAGGCGGGCCATCTGATGCACCCCGGGCCGTACGGGGAGTGGGGTTCCCGGAAGTATCTGCTGTCCTCGCTGGACGCGTCCCTGCGCCGGATGGGGCTGGAGTACGTCGACATCTTCTACTCGCACCGCTTCGACCCGGACACCCCGCTTGAGGAGACGATGGGGGCGCTGGCCTCGGCCGTGCAGCAGGGGAAGGCGCTCTACGCCGGTGTGTCGTCGTACAACGCCGAGCGGACGGCGGAGGCGGCGCGGCTGCTGCGGGAGACGGGGGTGCCCGCGCTCATCCACCAGCCCTCGTACTCGATGATCAACCGCTGGATCGAGGACGACGGGCTCCTCGATGTGCTGGAGACGGCGGGCATGGGCTGCATCTCCTTCGTGCCGCTGGCGCAGGGGTTGCTGACCGGCAAGTACCTCAACGGCATCCCGGAGGGCTCTCGGGCCACCCAGGGCAAGTCGCTGGACCCGGGCCTGCTGTCGGACGAGGTCGTCCGCCGGCTGAACGGGCTGAACGGCATCGCCGCCCGCCGAGGGCAGTCGCTGGCGCAGCTGGCGCTGTGCTGGGTGCTGCGGGATCCGCGGATGACCTCGGCACTGATCGGCGCGTCGAGCGTGGGACAGCTGGAGGAGAACGTCGCCGCGCTGACGGGCCCGCGGCTGACGGCGGAGGAGCTGACGGAGATCGACGCCTTCGCCGTGGACACCGAGGGCACGGACATCTGGGGCGCGCGCGGCTGAGGGCGTATCCCCCGGGGCCGGCTGGGGGCGTACCTCCGGGGGCGGCCCCGGTGGGCGCCGGCCGGGCGGACCCGGCGCCGGACAGAGAACCGGGCCGGTCCGTGGGGGGGATACGGACCGGCCCGAGGGGGGGTTTCCACCATAACCCTTCGCCGGGGCGGTCGCGGGGGTGTGCCGTCCCACAGGCCCCCGGGACGCCGTGTCCGCTGCGGCAGACGGCGGGCGCGCGAGGGGGCGCGAACCGTGCGGCGACCGGGTTCCCGGCCGGTGGAGCAGCGGATTTCCGGGCCGCGGGCGGTGCCAGGAGCCGTTACCCCCCACGAGGGACCCCCGGATGGGCGCGGAGTTGACGTCGTGTCGCGTGTCCCGGCATATCGCGTGATGGGCGGACCCGGGTGCCCCCGCACCGGCGGCCCCGGTGCGGGGCGGCCGACCGCGTCCGAGGGCGCGCGGACGCACCCGGCCCTCAGGCCGTGGGCTGCTTCATCTTGTGCCGGATGATCACTTCCATGAAGGTGTTGCCCCACTCCCCGAGCGGCTCCAGCGCTTTGTTGAGGGCGTCGCCCAGTTCGGTGAGGGAGTACTCCACCCGCGGCGGCACCTCCCGGTAGACCTCGCGGTGGACGATTCCGTCCGCCTCCAGCTCCCGGAGCTGCTGGATCAGCATCTTCTCGCTGACCCCGGGCACGTTCCGCCGCAGTTCACCGAAGCGCAGGGTCCCCCGGTCGTCCAGGGCCCACAGGATGAGCGGCTTCCACTTTCCTCCGACGACGTCCACGGCGGCGTCCAGACCACAGTGGTACGCCGGCTTGATCCTGGTCACGGCAACTCCTCGGACGACCTCAATACTTACCGTTCCGCCAGTACACCATCCCAGAGGACCCCAGGGGAACTAGGACAGAATCCGTCCTATACGGATCCTAGGGTCGGCCCATGACCACACGCGAGGTGACCTGGACCGGGGCGAACGCCCGAACACTGGAGCGGCAGGGGCTGAGCACGCCCGCGAGCGGCTCTCCGGCCGGCCCGCCCCCGGGAGATCCGGCCGGCCCGGCGGCCGACGGGGCCCTCCCCGGCTCCCCCGCCGGGGTGACGGCCGCCATGCTCGGGGCCCACGCCCAGGTGCTCTCCGCCGCCGAGCTGTCCGTGGCGACGCGCCTCGGCGGCGGCGCGACCCGGACGACGGTCCGGGACGCGCTGTGGAAGGAGGGCAGCCTGGTGAAGACGTACGGTCCGCGCGGCACCGTCCATCTGCTGGCGCGGGAGGATCTGCCGATGTGGACCGGGGCACTGTCCGCGATTCCCGGCGGCCGGGCCACCGCGCCCGGGCCGGCCGGTATGTCGGACGAGCAGACCGAGCAGGTCGTCGAGGCCATCGGGGACGCGCTCCACGGCACCTCCCTGACCGTCGACGAGCTGACCGACGCGATCGTGGAGCGCACCGGCTCCTGGGCGGGCGATCCGGTGATGGAGGCGTTCCAGACACTGTGGCCGCGCTGGCGGCAGGTGACCCATCTGGCCGCGCACCGGGGTGTGCTCGCGTTCGGCCCGAACAAGGGGCGCAAGGCGGCCTACACGAATCCGGAGATCACCCCGCTCGACGGACCCGCCGCGCTGGACGAGCTGGTCCGCCGCTATCTCGTGGCCTACGGACCCGCGACCCCGGCCCACTTCGCCAAGTGGCTCGCCGCGCCGAAGGGATGGGCGAACAGCGTGTTCACGGCGTCGGCGGAACAGGGGCTGATCGAGGAGGTGGCGTACGAGGGGGAGCGGGCCTGGATCGCGGCGGGCGACGGCTCGTTCCCGCGGGCGGCGCCGTCCGGCGTACGGCTGCTGCCGTACTTCGACGCGTACACGATCGCCTCGCAGCCCCGCGAACTGCTGTTCGCGGGATCGGCGTACCGGCGCGCGCTGGCCGGCGGACAGGCGGGGAACTACCCGGTCGTCCTCGTCGACGGAACCGTGCGCGGGGTGTGGCACCAGAAGCGGTCCGGGAAGCGGATCGCCGTGACGGTGGAGCCGATCGGGGACGAGCTGGAGCGGTCGCGGAACCGGCGGGAGCTGGCGGAGCAGGTGGAGCGGGTCGGCATGATCCTGGAGGGGACGGCGGAGTTGACGGTCGGTGAGGTCACGGTCGGTGCGCACGCCTGACCACGGACGGGATCACCGTCCCGTCGCGGCGGCGGCCGGGCGGCGGTCCGCGAGACGACGGCCGGCCGGTCGGCTTCCGGTCGGGGGCGCCGGGTCACGGTCGGTTCGGGGCGGGTACGCGGTCGGCCTGTGACGGGAGCGGGTACGCGGTCGGTCCGCCCGGCCGGGGGCGAGGTCACGGCCGGTCCGCCCGGTGACGCGTGCGCGGGGTCAGCGGCGGTCCGCGTGCCCGGCCGGGTGCCGCAGCCGCAGCAGGGTGATGCCGTCGCGCTCGGCGATCCGCCGGTAGCCGTACGTCCGCTGGGCGGCCTCCAGTTCGCCGGTCTGCTGCTCGGGCGGATAGGGCCAGTGGCCCGCGCGGTAGGGCCATGCCTCGGGGGGCCTGCTGTCGTGGATGATCCACTCGGCGGTGGGCCGGGGCAGCTTGCCCCGGTCGTACTCGTACAGCCGGGCGTCCACCGGGAACGTCGGGAAGAGGACGACCTCGCAGCGCGAAGTGAGCTGCGGTACGAGCCCGTTGGACGCGGCGACGGTCGATCCGTCGGGGATCTTCGCCAGCAGCTCGCGGGCCGCCTCGATATGGGACGTCGTCCGCCAGGTCGCCCGCTGGGCGAGCTGCGCCAGCGGAAAGCTCGGCAGCATGACCAGGGTCACGGCGAGCACGGTCGCGAGGGACGCCCGGACATGGCGGGCCGCCAGCGGATGGTCCGTACCCCGCCAGCGCCGCAGGGTGTCGACGAGTCCGGCGAACACGATCGGCATCAGGACCGCGCTGTAGTGGAACGACGTGCCCCAGTGGAAGCCGTTCTGCGACAGCATCCGCCAGGCCAGGGTGGGCAGCGCGAGCAGCGCCAGCGGTGAGCGCAGGGCGAGCAGCGCCGACGGCGCGAAGACGAGGATCAGCGTCATGGCCTTGATGTCCGGCCGCAGCGCGTCCAGCGGGGCGAAGGCGATGGTGGTCAGCAGGGAGGTGTGGGTGCCCTCGCCGAGGTTCTCGCCGTGCGCGTAACCGCCCGCCGGGTTGAACGCGGGCAGCAGCAGCTTGATCTCGATGACGGACGCGGCGACCCCGGCGACCGCGGTGAGGATGCCGAGCCGGCGCGGGCCCTTCCAGGCGATGACGCAGCCGAGCGCGGCGAGGGTGAGCCCGAGGTCCTCCTTGATCAGCACCAGCGGCGCTCCCCAGGCCACCGCGGCGCCCCATCGCCGCTGCCCCAGGGCGACGACGGCGAACGAGACCAGCGGTACGGCGAGGGCGACCTCGTGGAAGTCGAACGCGACGGCCGATGAGATGCCCCAGCTCAGTCCGTAGCCGAGGGCGACGGCATGCGCCGAGCGGCGGCCGAGCGTGCGCAGGGCCCAGCCGACCAGCGGTACGGCCCCGAGGGCGATCAGCGCGGACTGCGCGACGAGAAGGGCCAGCGGGGACGGCCAGACCCGGTAGAGGGGGGCGAGAACGGCGATGGCGGGGTGGAAGTGGTCGCCCAGCAGATTGAAGTCCTCG
Organism: Streptomyces sp. NPDC004609; assembly: GCF_042873655.1. Classification (NCBI taxonomy): domain Bacteria; kingdom Bacillati; phylum Actinomycetota; class Actinomycetes; order Kitasatosporales; family Streptomycetaceae; genus Streptomyces; species Streptomyces sp. NPDC004609. The sequence continues at coordinate 5,804 of NZ_JBIALS010000008.1, forward strand.
CCGCGCAAGGGGACGAGAGGGGGGCGCAGTTGGGAGTAGGACCGTACGGCCTGCTCGAAGATACCGAGGTCGTAGCCGGTGGTACGCATCAGGAGGTGCCGGCGCACGGCGACGGTGGCGTACAGCGCGCAGAGTGCCGCGGCCCAGCTCCAGGGGACCAGGGCGGCGGGGAAGCGGGCAGCGGGGCGTGATCCGGGCTCCGGCGAGGGCGCGGGGATGAGAACGCGCAGCACACCGCGCCGGACCGCCGGGTTGTCAGAAAATGTCCGCATACATCCGGATGCTAGACGGGGTTGACGGTGCTGTTATCTCAGGCGCGGGCGTGTCCCGGGGCCCGGTGGGGGGTGCGTGGGACCGCGGCTCAGGTGTGCGCGGTGAGCGCGCCGAGGAGCAGGCCCGCCAGCGCGCCGCCGATCATGAACGGCCCGAACGGGATCGCGGTCCCGCGCCCGGCCCGCCCGAGGGCCATCAGCCCGATCCCGTACAGCGAGCCGAGCAGGAACCCGGCGAACGCGCCCGTGAAGAGGGTGCTCCAGCCGTACCAGCCGAGGACGACGCCGAGAGAGAGGGCGAGTTTGACGTCACCGAAGCCGAGACCGTTCGGGTTGATCAGGAACAGCACCAGATACGTGGCCCCGAGGACCAGCCCGCCGAGCAGGGCGGTGGACCAGGAACCGCCCGCACCCGGCAGCGGCGACACGGCTCCGAGCAGTCCGGCGGCCGCAGCCGCGAGCGGAAGGGTGAGCTGATCGGGAAGGCGGTGGACCCGGCGGTCGACGACGGCGAGCAGTACGGCGAACGGCACGAGCAGCAGCCACACCGCCAGCTCGGGGCGGGGACCGGTGGCGGCGGCGAGGGCGGCGCAGGGCAGGGCGGTGAGGAGGGGGGCGAGGGGGGCGCCTTCGGCGGTACGGAGGGCGGGCGCGGGGGGCCCGGTGTCCGGTCGGCCGGTCACGGGGGGCCGGGCGTCCGGACCGCCGGGCGCGGGAGGCCCGGCGTCGTGACCGCCGGTCAGGGGAGGCCGGGAGTCCGGACCGCCGGTCTCAGGGGTCCCGGTGTCCGGTCGGCAGGATCCGCACCGCCCACCGCCGATCCAGCCGCGCGCAGGCCCGGTGAACGGGTGCCCGGCCGGGCAGCTGTCACGCCACGCCTCCTCCGGCTCGACGGAGAGCCGGTACGCGGCCCGGGGGACGAGCAGGCCCGCGCCCGCGCCCCAGAGGGCGGCGACGGCGATCAGCGTGACGTACACGGCAGAGAGGTTAGGGGTCCGTCCGCACCCGGTCATGGGCCCGGGGGCCCACTCCCCGCGGCCGCCCGGGCACTACGGTCGGGTCATGGGTCGACGGCGTCAATGGCGGGACGGCACGGGCACCTTGCGCGTCGACGGGCAGGGTCCGCCGGTGCCGGTCGAGATCGCGGCGACGTACGGGACACGGCGGCGGGGGCTGCTGGGCCGGGACGGCATCGACGGCGCGATGCTGCTGACCCCGTGCAACAGCGTCCACAGCTTCCGGATGCGCTTCCCCCTCGATGTCGCCTACCTGACGGCCGACTTGACGGTCCTCCACGTCCACCTGCTGCCGCCCGGACGGCTGGCACGCCCCCGCTTCCGGGCGCGCCACGTCCTGGAGGCGGAGGCGGGGGCGATGGCGCGCTGGGGGGTCCGTACGGGCAGCCAACTGGCGATCGCGCCCGAAACGCTCCGGGAGCCGTGAAGGGCCGCAGCAACCGCCCCGCCGGACGGCGGTCGAGGCGCACGGTTCCTCGCACGGTCCTCAGGCGCCGGGAGAAGTGGCGGCGCCCGGGGCGCCGGGTCAGTGAGCGGGCGGCTCCCACGCGCTCGCGCGGCGTCGGCTGCCGAGCGTCCAGACCACCAGGCCCAGCACCAGCACCGTCCCGGTACCGATACCCGAGAGGCCGATCACCCTCATCGTCGCCCTGCTCCCGTCCGTATCGCGCACGCCCCCGCCCGGCACCGCCGCCGCCTGCCGGTCCTCGTCCGAGACACCGAATCCCGCGGCGAACTCGTCACCGGCGTACGCGGGTCCCGGCCGGGCCTCTCCCTCCACGGCCACCCGCAGGGTCAGCGGCAGGGGGTTCCCGGCCCGTTCGTCGACGGAGACCCGGACGTAGTACCAGCCGGCGAACCGCATCGCACCGGTGTTGGCCTCGTCCGAGGTGCGGTTGGCGAAGGCGACCGGCGCCGTGGCCAGCGACGCCTTCGCGGACGAGCCCGAAGCCGCCGCGTCCGCGCTCTCGACGAAGCCGCGCGCCGTATTGAAGAGGGAGAGCCGCAGTCCGTCGGCGACCGTCGGCGCCCCGGCCCCGCTCCCGCTCCCGCCGAACTCGGCGTCGAGGAACAGCTGCTGGCCCCAGTCCACGGGCACCTTGTAGAAGCGGCTCTCGCCGGGGCCGAGCCGGTCTCGCCACACCCCGCGCCCGACGGCGGGGGCGTCGTTGAACCCCGTGCCGCCCCCGGTGGTCCTGGCCTCCCCGGACGTCTCCCCCGGCGGCCGGGAACTCCATGACGAGGGTGCCGACGGCGCGGTCTCACCGTCCTTCAGGCCGGGCTCGGACATGAACTTCAGCTCCACCGGCCAACTCTCGGCATCCGTACCGGACTTCGAGTCGATCCACTCGACGGTGTAGAGGTACGGCCCGGCCTCCTGGCAGGCGCGGCCCCGGCCGATCCTGCGGGTGGAGTAGTCGGCGACGGGCCGCGCCGTGGCACCGCCGAAGGTGATGTCGGTGCTGTCGCTGCACTGCTCGCGGTCGGCGGACTCCAGCGTGACCCTGATGCCGTCCGTACCGGCGACCTCGCTGCCGGGCGGCGGGGCCAGTACGGCGGATACGTAGGCGTTGCTCGTGGCGTCCAGATCGACCTGGTAGTACTTCCGCTCACCGGCGGAGATCGTGTCGGTGTACGTCCCCGGCTCCAGCGGCGGGGCCTTCGACACGGCCGTCGCCCCTTTCACCGGCCGTGCGTCGGGGGCCGTTTCATACGCGGGGGCCGCCCACCCGGGCACGGCCGCGGGGGTCGTCCAGCCGGGCGCGGCGGCACCGGCCGGCCGCGCGAACGGGACGAGGAGCTGGGCGAGGGCGAGCACGAGCAGCCCCCCGGCCCTGGCCGCTCTGCCCCGCGCGGTGGTTCCCCGGCCCCCCGTGATCGGCCCGGCGGCCGTTCTCCCGGCCGCCGCCACGGCGGTCGTCGCCCTGCCCCGGCTCATCCGCGCGCTCCTCAGCCCACTGGGTCGACAGTCCATGCGACCGTCCCCGTGCGCTCGACGGCCGGGCCGCAGCGTACTGCGGTCCGGGTGTCGAACGCATGAGTGATGCAACAGACCGTGCCGGCGCCCGTTCGGCCGGTGTTCACCGGAGCGGTGTCCGACCGGGCGCCGCCCGGGTCGACGGTGTCGGCCGGAACCGGGTGCGACGCAGGGGGGCCGACTCGGCGACGCGTTCAGGCGTGCCCCTCAGGCCGTGCCGCCGCCGCCCGTCGGGAAGGTGACCTCGACCCGGCGGTTCTTCCTGCGGCCCTCCTCCGTCGCGTTGTCGGCGATCGGATAGTCCTCGCTGTAGCCACGGACGTCGTAGGTGATCCCGGCGTCGTTCAACTGCTGGGTCAGCACCCCGTGCACCGCGTCGGCACGCTGTTTGGAGAGCACCTTGCCGTGTTCGTACGTACCGAGGTTGTCCGTGAAGCCGAAGACCCGCACCCTCTTGGCGTTGCTCTTCTTGATCTCGGCGACGATCGCCGAGACACGGCCGCCGGCCTCGGGCGTCAGCTTGGCGCTGTTCTTGCCGAAGAGGACCTCGGCCTGCAGCGCGAACGTCAGCGAGGTGGGCGTCTCCTGGCGGCGCTCCTCACCGCCCTCGGTCTCGACGATCGACACGACGTCCAGGACCCGCGGCTCGGCGAGCGTGGCACCGTCCCGCATCTTCAGCCCGGGGTCGTCGCCGTCGATCCGTGGTGGCGGGGAGGCCGGTTCCACGCCCGGGGGCGGGCCGGGGGTCTCGTCGGCCGCTGCTCCGGGCGCGGCGGTGAGCTGCGCTCCCGTGACGAGGACCAGCGCGGCGAGCGTCACGGCCGCGGGGTGCCGCGGCCCGGGGGACCTCCGCACCGGACGTGCCCCCGACACCCCGCCGGCGCGCCCAGCGCTCTCGGCGGCACCCATCAGGAGATCTCAATCGTGACGGTGGGCATCAGCGGGATCTGTACGTCGACCTCGTCGGTCCCTTCGGGCGGAGAGGGGAACTGGGCGAAGAAATCGACGGCCTGGCCCGTCTCCAGAGTGCTCAGACCCGTGGTGGTGAGCGGAAACCCGTCGGTGTCGCGGAGCACGTAATAGCGCTTCTTGTCCTTCTTGTCCACCAGCGTCATTCCGGCGAACGACGGTCCGGTCTGTTTGACCCTGGTCTCCTCTCCGCTCCACTGGAGCGGTGGTGCCTGCACATTCCCACTGGTGTTCTTGACCGATCCGGAGACCGTCAGAAAGCCCCCGCCGTCACGGACGGCGCTGTTGATGACGAACTGGAAACCGTTGGAGCCGTTGACGGTGGCGAGGGTCTTGCTGGAGTCGGGCACAACCGTGCCGCCGTCCTCGGTCTCGCCGGGCTTCTCCGAACTGCCCGAGGACGTCGATGCCGTGGCCGCGCCCTTCTCGTCCGAGCCGTCGCCACCGCTGCCGCACGCCGTCAGGGAGAGCGGCAGCGCCGCGGCCACCAGGGCGGCGGCCACCGCTCTGCGGGTCTTCGCTCCGTGCCGAGTACTCATCAGTGCTGTTCCTTTGCGTTCGGTCGCGGTCGGTCAGTCCTCAGCCAGTCGGACAGCGAGGAGGTCGGACATCTCGGGGAGGGATTCCCTGTTCTCCGGGTCGAGTTCGAAGTCACCGTCTTCGCACAGGAGTTTCCCGACGGGAGGGATGTCGGCGGGCTCGCCCTCGTCGTCGCCGGGAGACGGCTCCCCGTCGCCGGAGGACGGATCCCCGGGCGGAGGCTCGCTCTCGGGCGGGCTCGACGGGAGGTCGGGCTCGCTGGGCTCGAAGGTGCACAGAGGTTCCACGACGGCGGTGGCCGTGGCCTCGGCGTGCTCCTTGTCGGTGCCCGGCAGCACCGTGTCCCCCACGGGCTTCAGGGAACGGACCCGGACGGTGAACCCCCAGCGGCCGTCGCCCAGTTCAGCGCACTCCAGCACCGACGACCCGTTCTCGGCCGCGAGCGGACCGGCCGCGGCGCAGCCGCTGTCGCCGAGCGGCTCCCCGGAGAGGAGCCGGCGCAGGAAGTCGGGGTCGAAGGGCCCCTCCCACAGGCTGTCGCCGAGACCGTCCCGGGATTCCTGGGCGGCGGCGAGCGCGGCGGCGTCCGCGCCGGACTGGGCGCCGTTACGAGTGGCACCCGCCTGTCCGACGGCGAAGAAGGCGAGCGCGAGAAAGAGCAGGCCCGCCACCATTGCGATATAGATGGGGGCGGCCTGCCCTGCGTCATGCGTACGGCCGGTGAGCGGCCGGGCGGTTACTTCCCGCCACCGCCGCCGGAACCCAAGATTCCGGCCACCTTGCTCTTCAGGCCGTTGGCGATGTCGTTCGCCACACCCGAGCCCACGATCGCAGCGATGATCAGCGCCACCAGCACGATGACACCCACGTACTCGACCGAGCCCTGGCCCCGGTCGCGGCGCTCCTTCAAGGTCCGGGCAGTCGATGCCGTCCACGCCCCGAGGAGTACCCGGGTCCTGACCATGGCCCTCAGCGTCGTGTTCGGCATCGTGTTCCTCCTGGCCCGTGCGGACGGCAGCACCCGTGCAGATGGCAGCGCGAGGACTGTACGCCGTTCCGGTGCGGAGAAGAATGGGCCTCAGGGCCCAATACCGGGCCCAATCGGCGGACTCGGCCCGAAAACCGGAGACCTGCCGGGAATCAGGGGCGGGCTCCCGCTCGGGGTGTACGGGATGTGCCTCGGGCTGTACGGGATCTACGGGGTGCCCCGTGGACGCGGTCATGCCGGGCCCGCCCCCCTTCGGGCGAGCCCGTGCCAGATGGCGATGGCCTCGCCCCTGCTGCCCGCGTTCAGCTTGGCGAAGATGCGGTTGATGTGGTTCTTGACCGTCTTCTGGCTGATGAAGCAGGAAGCGGCGATCTGCTGATTGGTCAGTCCGGACGCGATCAGCTCCATCACCTCCACCTCCCGCCGGCTCAGTTCGGTGAGGACTCCCCGGAGTCTCTCGGCCACTCCGGGCACCGGACTCGAATGTCCCACATCCGATTGCGTATGCGAAGAGCGTTGAGGAAAGTCGAGCGCCGATCCCAGCCCGTCCGGCAGCGGGGAACTCTCGCCCGGCGCAGCGGACTTCCCCGCCGGACGGCCGCCGTCCCGTACCGGAGGGCCGGACTCCCGGACCGCCCCCCGCACCCCGGCCAGCAGCGCACCGCTCGCGGAGTGGCTGAAGGCGGCGCGGCCCGCCGTGATGTCCCGTACCGCGGTGACCAGTTGGTCGGCCGTGAACTCACCGTGCACGAGGTAGCCCCCCGCGCCCCGCCGCAGCGCCTCGTGGACGATCTCACTCTCACTGCTGTACGTCATCATCAGCACCGGGGCCAGCCGCACCAGATACGGCAGCGCCGAGATGCCGTCGACACCCGGCATCCGGACATCCAGCAGCACCACGTCAGGGCGGTGCCGCACCACGGCCTCGTACGCCTGTCGCCCGTCGGCCGCCTCCGCGACGACGTCGAGATCGGCGCGGTCCTGGAGCAGGGCGGTCAGGCCCGCCCGTACGACCGGGTTGTCATCGGCGACGACGACCCGCAGCGGCCGGGACGGCACCGGGTCCGGGAGTACCGGGAACCCGTCGGCCGTGAGCGGTGGCGCGGTGGCCGACGGCGCTCCCCCCGTGCGGCCGGAGCCGATCGGGGCGGCGTGCGAGGACGTGCGCTGCGAGACATGCGACTGACGGGTCCGGATCTGTCGTGAGCTGTGCGCGTGGTCGTCCGGCATGGCTGCAGCCTCCTCTCGGAAGGGGGACGGTCAGTGGTGGAGGGGCGCCCAGCGCGGGGACGCCCCGGCGGACGGGGTGTACGGGAAGGACGGTGGGTACGCGACGGAGGGTTCACGCCCCCGGGGCTCGGCGGACGGGACCCAGGCATGGGGCGGGGCCTGGGCCTGAGGCGGGGCCTGGGCCTGGGACGGGGCCTCGGATCGGGACGGGGACGGAGACGGCTGAGAGTACGGAGAGGGCGGACGGTACGGAGGAGGCGGAACCGGCCCCGCAGGACGGTCGGGGGCCGGACCCGCCCGGTCCGCAGCCGGGGCCGCTCTGCCGGGGGCCGGGGCCGAGGCCTCTCTGCCAGGGGCCGGGCGGACCGGACCCCTCGGCGGCGGTTCCGGCGCGGCCACCGGCAGTTCCAGGAGCACCTCCGTTCCCTTCGCCGCCCGCCCCCGCCCGATCCGGATCCGCGCCCCGATGGACGCCGCCCGCTCCACCATTCCGACCAGGCCGAAGTGCCCGGCGCGCCGCAGTCCTTCGAGGGTGGTGCCGGGAGGCAGGCCCGTACCGTCGTCGTACACACTGACCCGCAGCAGATCGCCGACCACGCCCGCCGAAACATCGAGCCGGGCCGCGCGGCCGTGGCGGTGCGCGTTCTCCATCGCCTCCGCCGCGACGGTCAGCACCTGGCGGGCGATCGGCACCGGTACGGCACGGGCCTCGCCGATACGGGTGAATCCGGCCCGCACCCCGGTCCTGCGGGCGAAGTCGTCCGTACGGGCGCCCAGTTCGGCGACGACGTCCACACCGCCGTCCAGGCCGGACCCCCGGCGCAGATCGGAGAGCAGTTCCCGGGACTCGGCGGCGGCCCGGCGGGCCGAGCGGGCGACCAGTTCGGCCTGGTGCCGGACCGTGAGCGGGTCCACCCGGTCGGCGCTGCCCGCCAGGCCGTCGGCCGCGAGCGCGAGCCCGTACAGGGTCTTGGCCACGGAGTCGTGCATCTCGCGGGCGAGCCGGGCGCGCTCCTCCTCGATCGCCTCCCCGACCGCGAGCCGGGCGCGGGCCTCGGTCAGCGCCTGGCTCGCCGCGCCGAAACCGAGCATCAGATTCCGCAGAGTGCTGCCCATGGCCCCGCTCAGGACGCACAGCCCCGGCAGCAGCAGGGCGGTGAAGCGCGCGTCGGCGTGCACGTTGACCGCGTACGCGGCGGCGATGATGAGCGACTGGAGCACCGCGAACACCGCCGCGCCCCGCCAGCCGGAGATCAGCCCGGCGAGCAGCGGGGTGCAGATGGTGACGTACGCGAGGGTCGAGTCGGGCGACGCGGTGACCAGCAGCAGCGCGCCGAACGTCATATCGGCCCCGAGCAGCCAGGGATGGCGCAGCAGCACGGGCCCGAAGCGCTCCCAGTCGCGCAGGAGGACGTACGAGGTCATGAACGTGACCAGGACCGCGGCGCCGACCAGCCAGCTCGCCGGGCCGGGCCGGGAGCCGGCGAGCGCGAAGGGCGCGGCCAGGACGATCATCGCGAGCCGGAAGCCGAAGACCTGGCGGCACAGCGCCTGGAGGGCGTTGACCTGGATGGGGAGAGGCGGCGTACGGCCGGGCCCCGCGGCCGCGGCCGGCGGCAGCGCACCGGTGTGACCACCGCTGAGGACCGGCTTTCCGGAGGACCGGCCCGGGACCCTGCCCAGGGATCCTCGGGCTCGCCGAAGGGTTCCGCCGACGGCTCGGCGGACCGCCCGGCGGACGTTCCGGTGGGCGGCTCGGCGGACGTTCCGGTCGGCGGCTCGGCGGACGGACTGGTGGGCGGCTCGGCCGATCGGGCCGGAGGGTTCAGAGAGCGGTCCGGAGGGTTCGGAGGACGGTTCGGAGTCGGGGGATCGTTTCGAGGTCGGGGTCATGGGGTTCACCTCCCGTTCACTGGTTTCCGTATGCAATGAGTACCGTCGGCGCGCGGGCGCGGTCCGGGGACGGCCGGATCAGCCCCCCAGGACGTCTCCGAGGTCCACCCCGGAGCCGTAGTAGAAGCTCATGACGATGAGGATCATGGTCGCGGGGAGCATGATCAGCGTGACCACGAGTGTGGACTTGGGAACCGCCTTGGCCGCGTCGCGCCGGGCGTTCTGGGCGTCCGTGCGGCGCATGTCGGTGGCGATCTGGATGAGGGTGTCGACGATCGGCGCGCCCAGCTCCTCGCCCTGCTGGAGGGCGGTGACGAACATCGACACCTGGTCGGAGTCATTGCGGCGGCGCAGCTGGTCGAACGCGTCACGGCGGCTCACGCCCATGTCCATCTGGCGCAGGGTGATGTGGATTTCGTCGGCCCAGGGGCCCTCGTACTTCTCCGCGACGCGTTCCAGGGCCTGGCGGAAGCCGAGCCCGGCGGAGACGACGACGGCGAGGACGTCGAGGAAGTCGGGCAGGGTGCGCTCGATGTCGGCCCGGCGTCTGCGGGTGGCGGCCCGGATGATGACGTCGGTCCAGGTCAGACCGAAGACCAGGGCGAGGATCGCGATCACGAACTGTCCGCGGAGCAGCATCGAGAACGCGGCCAGCACCCCCAGGAATCCGTACACCGCCCGGCGGGCCGCGTAGCGGTCCACGGTCATGCCGCCCGGGTTGCCCGCCTTGTCGAGCCGCCGGCGCAGGGCGTCGACCCGCTTGGGCCCCATGGCGCGCAGCACGGCGGGGGCGTAGCGCATGCCGAGCCGGTCGATGCCCGAGCCGACCGCGGTCGTCCGGGTGGAGCCCACCTCCAGCGCGAGGACGAGGTCTCCGGGGAGCTTGGCGTCGGCGCGGTACATCCGGATGCCGTGGAAGATCCCGTACACGGCGAGCGCGAGGAGCGCGGCGAGCAGCAGTCCCATCATCGGCTCCTTTCCTCAGACCTGGATCCGGGACATACGGCGGATGAGCATGCCGCCCACCGCGTACAGCGCGATGGAGACGAGCGTGGCGAGCTGGCCCAGCACCGAGCCGGTCATCTTGTCCAGGGCACCGGGTGTCATGGCGTTGATCATCAGCAGGAAGCCGAAGCCGAGCAGGGGCACGGCGAGGGCGGTGACCTTGATCTGGGAGAGCATGGTGGTGACCTCGCGGCGGGTCTCCTTGCGCTCCTCCAGGGTCTCGGTGAGGTTGCGCAGCGAGGTGACGACCTGGCCGCCTGCCCGGTTGGCGAGGATGAGCGTGGTGACGAGGACGATGAGTTCCCGGGAGGGCAGCCGGTCGCCGAGTTCGCCGAGCGCCTCGTCGAGGCTGCGGCCGACCGCGAGCTGATCGGCGACGATGCCCAGTTCGTGGCCCGCCGGGTCGTCGAGCTCCTCGGCCGCCATGGCGAGCGCGGTGCGCAGGGCGAGACCGGCCTGGGTGGCGTTGGCGAGGACGCGGGTGAACTCGGGGAGCTGGTTGATGAACGCCTCGGTCCGCTTGGCCTGCTGCCAGTCGAGGAACGCCTTGGCGCCCCAGAGACCCGCGATCGCGGCGAGCACCCCGAAGAAGGGCGTGAAGACCGCGCTGATCACGAAGTACAGGGCGAGCAGGGCGAGGACGGTGGCGACGACGTACTCGCCCGGTGTCAGATCGAGGCCCGTCGCGGCGATCTTCCGTTCGACGCGCCGGCCGGCGCGGGTGCCGCGCACCCTCCGGTCGATGCCGGTGAAGCGCCGCCGCCGCCCCGGGAGGGCGGGGAGCTGTCCGGTCTGGGACATGCGCTCGACGAGGGCCTGTCGCTGTGCGCGGCCCGACGCGTAGGTGTGCACGCCGATGACACAGAGCACACAGGCGAGCAGTGCGACTCCGATCGTCAGGAGCGGAAGGTTGTTCATGTCGGGCGCGACCTTCTCCGGTGGGTGGTGGGGGGCGGGTGTCAGGCGGTCGTTCTGCGGACGAGGAGCCGGTCGTCCGAGTCCGCGACGCCGAAGACCAGGGGCAGCACCTCGTTCTTGAGGTGCAGGCGCTCGGCGACCCGGCGCGGCACCGGGTGGTAGGTAAAGGAACCGTGGACCCGGCCGTCGGCGGACATGGGCCGGGCGTCGAAGCGGCAGACGGACACGATGCGGTACTCCTCGCGCCCGTACGAGTCGACGACGGCGATCTCGGTGACCTTGCGGGTGCCGTCGGCGTGCCGGGTGAGCTGGACGATGACATCGACGGCGCTGTTGATCTGGTCCTTGATCGCCACGAAGGGGATCTCGACCTCGGACATCGACGCCAGGGTCTGGAGCCGCATCAGCGCGTCCTCGGCGCTGTTGGCGTGGACGGTGGCGAGCGAGCCGTCGTGGCCGGTGGACATCGCCTGGAGCATGTCGAGGGTCTCGCCGCCGCGGACCTCACCGACGATGATGCGGTCGGGGCGCATGCGCAGGGAGTTGCGGACGAGGTCGCGGATGGTGACACGGCCCTTGCCCTCGACGTTGGGCGGGCGGCTCTCCAGGGTGATCACATGGGACTGCTGGAGCTGGAGTTCGGCGGAGTCCTCGATGGTGACGATGCGCTCGCCCTCGGGGATCAGCCCGGAGAGGGTGTTGAGGAGGGTGGTCTTCCCGGTGCCGGTGGCGCCGGAGACGATCACATTGAACTTGGCCCGCACCAGGCTCGCCAGCAACAGGGTCATCTGCTCGTCGAGCGAGCCGATGCCGATCATCTCCTGGAGGGTGAAGGCGCGGGGGAAGCGGCGGATGGTGAGGACCGGGCCGCTGAGGGAGAGCGGGGGGATGATGACGTTGACACGCTCCCCGGACGGCAGCCGGGCGTCGACCATCGGATTGGCCTCGTCCACCCGGCGGTTGACGGTGGAGACAATGCGTTCGATGGTCTGCATCAGCTGGTCGGTGGAGGAGAAGCGCATCGGGAGCAGTTCGAGCCGTCCACCGCGCTCGACGTAGACCTGCTCGGGCCCGTTCACCATGATTTCGCTGATGGAGGCGTCTTCGAGGAGCGGTTCCAGGATGCCGAGGCCGAGCGCTTCGTCGACGACCCGGCGGATCAGCTGGGAGCGCTCGACGCTGGAGAGCACGGGGCCCTCACGGCTGATGATGTGGCCGAGGACGCGTTCCAGCCGGGCGCGGCGGTCGGCCGCGGCGAGGGTGGACATCTCGGCGAGGTCGATCTCCTCCAGGAGTTTGGCGCGGTAGACGCCGACGAGGCGGTTGACCTCGCCCCGGCTGTCCGCCGGTTCGGGGCTGCTGATGCGCGCCCGCAGGCTCATGTCCTCAACTCCCAGGTCTCGCAGGTGCGGTGGTGGTACGGGGGACGCGCGACGGCGGTACGGGGCTGTACGGGCCGGTACGGGGGCGGGTCGTATCGCCGTGGCTCGCCGGTCGTGGCGGATGGGGCCGTGGTGGATCGTCGGGTCGTGGCGGTCGGGTCGTCGCGGATGGGTGGTGGTGTCGATCGTCGGGTCGTCTCGGATGGGGGGACAGGGGGCTGCCGGGCCGGGTCTCGGTCGGGGCCGAGCGGCGTGTCGGTCGGATCGGGTCGGTCACGGGGGCGGGCGGGTCGGGTCGGTCGTACGGGTCGGGCGCGGCGCGTCGGCCACGCGGTGGCTGGTCTTGGCGGACGTACGGGCGCTCTCGGCGTGTCGTCCTGTCGGCGGTGACGGTCGCGGGGTCCCGGCCCCGGGCCCCGGCGGACGGTGAGCGGTGGGCAGCGGGCCAGGGGACACGGGTCAGTGGGTCCGCGAGCCAGGGTCACGGGTCAGTCGCAGGGCATGGTCACGGTCCTCCTGGCCGGGTCGAAGGCGAAGACGGGCAGGATCCGGGGAACCTGCACCCTGACCGTCACCGAGATCTCGTCGTCCCCGCCGCCGCATCCGCCGTGGTCGAAGTCCGCGCCGTCGGCGAGCCAGTCGCTCATGGCCGCCGTGCCCGCCGCCACCGCCCGGCCCTCGCCGTCCTTCGTCGCGGCCGTCCGGGCCGCGGCGCGCGCGGCCGTACCGGCCTGCTGGGCGGTGTACGCGACCAGGCCGAGCTGGATCGCGGCGAGGCCGACGAGGAGCAGCAGCGTGATCACGCCCGCGTACTCCACGGCGGCCTGCCCCCGGTCCTTCCCCGGCCGCCTCATCGGTCCGGGTCCTCGTCCGGCGCGGCGGCCTCGCCGCTGACGGTGAGGGGCAGATTCGCGGCACCCGGGAAGAGCACGGGTACGCGCAGTGCGACGGTGACCTTGTACAGATCGCCCACGACACGGCAGTCGGGAGCGACTCCGCTCCAGGCGGACGGGAGGTCCTCGCGCGCCGCCGCCGCACACGCCTCGGCTCCCCCGACGGCACCCGCACGGGCCGCCGCGTCGGCCGCGTTGCCCGCGAGGGAGAACGTGTAGCCGGTGAGGGCCGCCTGCCACAGCAGGGCGAGGGTCACCAGGATGAGCGGGAGCGTGCCGGTGAACTCGACGGCGGCCTGCCCCCGGTCGTCCCGCGACCGCCATGCCGACGCGAGCCGCACACGGCGGACCTGCCACGCCGACGCGACCGGCGCACGGCGGACCCGCCGCGCCCGGGCGCCCCTCAGTCGGCCGCCGAGCCGCGGCCGTGCCTCCCGGCGCCCTTCGTCCCGCGGGCATGGTAGAGATCTCATGGCGCCATGTGCCCCCTTGCCGCCGTCATTTCGACCGTGCCCGCCGGACACCGATCGAACCCCTGTCACCGCGGAAGCGGCCCTGCCTCTGTTCCCCTTCCGGAGCGGGGCGTACGAGCCCCAGCTCGCCCGCGAGCCCCCACAGGGCCTGTTTCACCGCGGACTTGGCCTCCAGGTCCTGCATCCGCCCGGCGTCCACGACCGGCTGGAGTTCCTTGAAGGCCGCGGGGACGGCGGTCTTCGCGACCTTCGTACCGGTGATCTTCTCGATCAGCGGTGGCTGGATCTCGGTGGAGCGGGTGTGCCGGTTGACCACGACGACCGTCTCCTCCGCCTTGCGGATCTGGAGGCGGTCCCACATGCGGACCATGCGCTTGGCGGCCCGCACGGCGACCACGTCCGGGGTGGTCACCAGCAGGGTGGTGTCGGCCATCTCGATGGCCGCCGCGTTGCCGGCGGTCATCTGCGTACCGCAGTCGACGACGACCACGTCGTGGCGGTTGCGCAGGGCGCTGATGATCTGGCGTACGGCCCGGTCGTTGACCTCCTCGCCGCGCTCGCCCTCGCCCGGCGCGAGCAGCAGCCCGATCCCGGTCTGGTGGGCGAACAGCGCGTCCTGGAGAACGCGGGGCGACAGATCCTGGATCCCGGCGAGGTCCACGACGGAGCGCCGGAACTGGACGTCGAGATACGAGGCCACATCACCGGCCTGGAGGTCGAGATCGGCCAGCGCGACCGACAGCCCGGACGCCTGGGCCGCCAGCGCCAGCTGGACCGCGGTCACGGTGGTGCCGACCCCGCCCTTGGCCCCGCTGACGGTGACGACCGTGCCGCCGGGGCCGGTGAAGACCTCCGCGCCGTGCCCGAGGTGGCGGCGCACCCCGGTGGACCAGGCCGCCGCCGCCTGCACCCGCTGGGCGAGTTCCTCGTACGAGAGGGGGATCCCGACCAGACCGCGCGCGCCGGAGTCCATGGCGGCCGAGTAGAGGCCGGGACCGGCGTCGGCGGACACCAGGACGACACCGACGGCGGGGAAGCGGAGTGCCACTTCCCGGATCAGTTCGAGGGCGGGGACCGGTCCGATGCGCTCGTGGACGAGCACGACCTCGGGCAGTTCGTCGAGGGATTCGGCCGCCAGCCTGGCCAGCAGGTCGAGCAGCGAGGTCGAGTCACCCACCGGAGCGGCCGGCTCCACATCGGGCAGCTGGCTCAGGAGGGTGGTGACGGACCGGGCGGCGTCGGGGTCGCCGACGACCGGGAGGATGCGTGTGGGCATACAGCACTCACCTGTTCTTGTCTTCATCGAGGGTGTAGGTGCTGTCGCCCGGACGCAATGCTGCGGGGCTCCCCTTGGCGAGAAGGGCCAGCCGCACATTCTCCGCGAACGACTCCGCGTACGCGAGACGCTGGGCGTCGGCGGTGCCGAGGGCGAAGGTGATCGGCACGGCCTCGCGGACGCCGCTGCCGCGGTTGTCCTTCTTGGGTTCGAGGGGGGTGAGGCGGCCGACGTCGATGACCCGCGCGTTGGGGACGATGATCCGGGACTCGTTGGGGTCGCTCTGCCGGCGGCCGGAGAAGGTGGCGAAGATGTTCACCAGGTCGCCCGGGGTGATCTTGCCCGCCACTCCGGTGGCGGCGTCGATCATGATCGCGATCTCCTGCTCGCCGGGGGCCAGCGCGGGCCTGTCGACGATCATGTCCTCCTGGAGCAGCGATCCCTTCCTGAGCCGGGTGACGGCTATCTTCCCGTTGACCGCCGAGACATCGGTCACCGCGCTGTCGGAGAGCCAGCGCCGGGGAATCGAGACCTTTTCGAACTGGCCGGGCCGCAGTTCCGTGTACGGGGACACATCGGCCTTGATCCGGTAGGCGGAGACCTCCGGTCCGACCTTGGAATTCACGTCGCTGATCACGGAAATCACCCCGGCGAACGCGGCGAGTGCGCAGAGAACCGAGACGATGAGAAGGATGACGCCTCGGCGTTGGCGTGAATTCATGGGCTGGGGAACCTCGTTCGCAGACAGGGACTGACACAGAAGCGGACAGGGCTGGAGTGAACGGCGGTCGCCGGCGGTCGTCCGCGTCCGTTCCGGAGTGCGGATCCCCACCTTCTCCGGAGCGCGGATCCAAACCCGCTCCGGGGTGCGGGGCCGAATCCGGAAGCGACGGTCCGGCAGGCCGCCGCGATCGGTGCGAACCGCCCGGCGGCAGCGGGCTCAGGGTCCGTGGTACGCGGGTGTTCCATGGTCCAGGACACCGGAATTCCGGTTCGGGTGCGCACTGCGGTACGGGTTCTGCGGATCGTCCGCCCGATGGTTTCCGGCCGCGGCGAGCGGAGCGGAACAGAAACCGCAGCGGTCACCGATGAGTTCGATTCCGCACCAGGTGCACACCTCTCTGCGTACGGACGAGACCAGCTGGTAGAGAATGGAGATATCGGGCAGGAACGCGGCGAATTCGATCAGCTTGGCGGTGCCCCACCAGCCCGGCGAGTCCGCCGGGAGCGTGGCCTCCTCCAGCCCCTGGGTCCGCCACTGCGGGGCCAGCGTGCGGTCGACCCAGTCGGACTGCGTCTGCCCTTTCGCCACCACCATCCGGGTGGCGAAATCGGGTCCGCCGAGCCGTCCGGTGCCCGCGCCGATCCTGATCAGTTCGGGACGCGGATGCGCGAGCACACCGAACTGGGAGCCCGGCACCCAGGATTTGGCGTGGGCCTTCAGGCTCACCGGCACCCGGTCGAGACGGGTGACGGAATGCAGGAGCGCTCCGGCATAGACGTAGTGGGAGAGCAGACGGGCCGCGGAGGCGATAATTCCGGCGCCGAAGTCACAGATCGACAACTGCCTCAGCTGCCTCACGAGTACGGCGATGCCGAGCGGCGGAAGATCCAGTTTCAGCAGCGCGAGCCGATTGCTCTCCAGCACCGACCGGATGGTGTGCAGCCTGCGTTCATGAGCCACGGGAATGGACGCCGGATAGAGCGCCACGGCATAGCCGTACTGTTCGAGGAGAACGGTCATGTCGGCCAGCGCGGCGTCCAGCGGCTGAACATCCGGAGACGGGAGCAGGGTCGCCGTCGGTGTGTGCTGGTCCATCGGCGGTAGCACCAGATCTGCGCTGGTGACAGCTATTGCGGTCGGCACGCTGGTTCCCCGTTCGGCTCCGGTCTCCGGGGGTCCCGTGACCGCAGATACGTACTGCGCTGCTCCTGCATCTGCACTTTATCCACGACTTAAGAGCCAGAGAACACCTTCTTGAACACAGAGCCGCAACCTGTGCACGCTCCGCACAGGCCAAAGCGGGTGAAAAGGTGATGTTCCCTCAGCCGTATGACAGAGATGGGCCACGGGTCGGACGAGAACGCGGATATCAGGCCCCTCATCCACCCGGATTGGCCAAAAATCGATGATGTGAATGCCCCCTTCCGCGCGGCTCCCGTGCGGCACTCCGCCGGGCGAATCAGTGACACAGGTCTTGACAACCCTATTGGTCTGGACCAGTTTTACGACCAGCGGTGGCCACCGTCGACGATCCCCACTTCACCTCCTCCCCCCAACTCCCCCACTGGAGGCAGCACGTGGACCCCACAAAACGTTCACGAAGATGGCTCGGCGGAGCCCTGGCGCTCGCCGTGGGCGCCGGACTCACGCTCGTGGGCATCACGGGAACCGCCCAGGCGGCCGACGTCAACGTCGCCAAGAACGCCGGCTTCGAGTCGGGGCTCTCCAACTGGACCTGCTCCTCGGGCACCGGAGCCAATACCGCGACCCCCGTCCGCACCGGCGCGTCCGCCCTGAAGGCGACCCCGGCCGGCATGGACAACGCCAAGTGCACCCAGACCGTGGCCGTGAAGCCCAACTCGACGTACTCCCTGGGCGCATGGGTCCAGGGCAGCTACGTCTACCTGGGCGCCGGCGGAACCGGCACCACGGACGTCTCCACCTGGTCCCCCGGCGGCAGCGGCTGGAGCCAGCTCTCCACCACCTTCCGCACCGGCCCGAGCACCACGTCCGTCACCGTCTACACCCACGGCTGGTACGGCCAGTCCGCGTACTACGTCGACGACGTGAGCGTCTTCGGACCCGACGGAGGCGGCGGCCAGGACCCCGACCCCGTCGTGCCGCCGCCGCCCACGGGGCTGGCCGCGGGCACCGCCACCTCCTCGACCATCGCCCTGAACTGGGGCGCCGCCTCCGGAGCGACCGGCTACAACGTCTACCGCGACGGCGCCAAGATCCTCTCGGTGGGCGGGACGTCGGCGACCGTGACCAACCTGGCCGCGGACACCGCGTACCAGTTCCAGGTGACGGCCACCAACAGCGCGGGCGAGTCGGCGAAGTCGGCCGCGGTCACCGCGAAGACCCTGCCTGGCGGCACCAACCCGCGCCCGCCCGTGCCGAAGCACGCGCTGACCGGGTACTGGCAGAACTTCAACAACGGCGCCACCGTGCAGAAGCTCCGCGACGTCCAGGCGCAGTACGACATCATCGCGGTGGCCTTCGCCGACGCGACCACCACGCCCGGCCAGCTGACCTTCAACCTCAGCTCGGCGCTCGGCTACGCCAACGTGGACGAGTTCAAGGCGGACGTGGCCGCCAAGAAGGCGGCGGGCAAGTCGGTCGTCCTCTCGGTCGGCGGCGAGCTGGGCAATGTCTCGATCAACAGTGACGCCTCGGCGACCGCCTTCGCCGACAGCGCCTGGGCACTGATGCAGGAGTACGGCTTCAGCGGTGTCGACATCGACCTGGAGCACGGCATCAACGCCCTGTATCTGACGAAGGCGCTGCGCCAGCTCTCCGCCAAGGCGGGCCCGGGCATGGTGCTGACGATGGCCCCGCAGACGCTGGACATGCAGTCGACCGGCACCCAGTACTTCCAGCTGGCGCTGAACGTGAAGGACATCCTCACCGTCGTCAACACGCAGTACTACAACAGCGGCGCGATGCTCGGCTGCGACGGCAAGGTCTACTCGCAGGGCACGGTGGACTTCCTCACCGGGCTCGCCTGCATCCAGCTGGAGGGCGGTCTCGACCCGTCACAGGTCGGCCTCGGGGTCCCGGCCTCCACCCGGGGCGCGGGCAGCGGCTACATCTCCCCGTCCATCGTGAACAACGCGCTGGACTGCCTGACCCGCGGCACGGGCTGCGGCACCTTCAAGCCGGCCAGGACCTACCCGTCCCTGCGCGGCGCGATGACCTGGTCCACGAACTGGGACGCGACCGCCGGGAACGCCTGGTCGAACGCGGTCGGACCGCATGTGCACGCCCTGCCCTAGGGCGTGTTTCGAAAGTAGCGTCGTCCGCCCGGAGGGCGGGGCCTGCGGCGTCCGGTGCGTGCAATCGCAAGGCGGAGGGTCGCCCTCGTACTGGACGTACTTGGGCGATTCCGACAACGCAGCGAGTGTGCGTGCTGGGCGTCGCAGGCCAGGCGGGACTTTCGCAACACGCCCTAGCGTCTAGTACGCGAGGGCGCACCAACCTGTCGTACCGACCGCCACCCCCACGCCCAAGGTCGTACGACGCAGGCAGCAGCGCCACCGTCCTGTCCCGGTGGCGCTGCTGCGCGTTTCCGCGCGCTCGCCGGGGCGTTCCCGGGCGCGTCTCCCGCGCACCGCCACGGCCGCCTGATCCGCCCTCGCGCCCGGGAGAACCCGTGTGCGACGGCGGATACGCGCCACTGGGGCAGGGCAACCAACGTACGGACGACGAGGGTTGATCGGTACGCTGCTGCCGGATGTCACGGCAGGGGGAAACGGGGACATGAGCGGGAGTGGACCGCGGCTGCTGCCGCTCGGTGACGGGGACCCGGCGGAGCTGGGGTCGTACCGCCTCCTCGGAAGGCTCGGGTCAGGCGGTATGGGACGGGTCTATCTGGCCCGTTCGACGACCGACGGACGGCTCGTCGCGGTCAAGTCGCTGCTCGCCGAGGGCACCGTCAGCGACACCGACCGGCGCCGGTTCGCCCGGGAGGTCGCGCTCGCCGGGCGGGTCGAGAGCGCGTACACCGCCAGGGTCCGCGACTCCGACCCGCTGGCCGAGTGCCCGTGGATGGCCATCGACTACATCGCCGCGCCCTCGCTGGCGCAGTTGGTGCAGTTCGCGGGGGTGCTGCCCGCGCCCGCCGTGCGCTGGGTCGCGGCCGGGACGACCGCCGCGCTGTTCACCCTCCACCGGGAGGGCATCGTCCACCGGGACGTGAAGCCCCAGAACATTCTGCTGCCCATGTCCGGCGCGCGCGTCATCGACTTCGGCATCTCCCATGCGACGGACCTCACCCGGACCTCGGTGACGCTGGGCACGATCGCCTTCACCTCCCCCGAACAGGCCAGGGGCGAGCCGTCCACCGCCGCGTCCGACATCTACTCCCTCGGCGCCACGCTGTTCCATCTCGCGGTCGGCCGTCCTCCCTACCCGGAGGGCGAGGACACCCTGCGGCTGCTGGCCAGGGTCTCGCGCGGGGACCTCGACACCACCGGTCTGCCCGGTGATCTCACCCGTCTCGTCCACCGCTGCCTCGCCCTCGACCCGGGCGAGCGCCCCCAGCCCGGCGATCTGCTCGCCGACTTCGCCATGGAACTCGCCGCTCCCTCGGCCTCGGCGACGGGCCGCCACTGGCTCCCGGAGAGCTGGGCACGGCTGATGGCGGAGTACGAGATTGAGGGCGCGGCCCTGGCGGGCGAGGGGTCCTCGGCGACGCGTGTGCTGCGCGGGGGCCGCGCGGGCGCCCCACCGGCGGCCCCCGCGCCGGCCGGGCCGCCCCCGCCGGAGCCGGCCGTACCGACTCCCACGGCCGCGGTGACTCCGGTACCGCCGGACGCCCCACCGGCGGAGCCCTCGGCCACGCCGCACCCACAGCCCTCGCCGGAGGCGGGAGCGGGACCGGCGGCGGACGGACCGGCCGGGAGCGGCGAGATCGCCGATGCCCTCACCGTCGACGGCACCGGCCCACGCGCTCACACACCACGCCCCGGGACCGCGCCCACGCCCGGGCCCGCCACCCCGGCACCGGCGCCCGCGTCAGCCCCCGTACTCCCGCCCGTGCCTCCGCCTGCTGCCGAGCCGGGGTCCGGGTCACGGCCGGCCGGCCGGTGGTCGCGGGAAGCCGTCATCACCCTGACGGGGATGGTGGTGGTCCTCGCCGTCCTGGTGTCCCTCTCCGTCCCGGGGCTCATCGGGGTACTCGCCGCTCCGCCCTGGAGTGGGGGCGACAAGGACGACGGCGCCGGCGGGAGCAGCCCCTCCGCTTCCGCCCCGGCCTCCCGGCCGTATGTCGCCCCGACCTTCTCCGCGGCCGCCGCCCCCGAGCTGACGCCCGGTCAATGTGTCGCGTTCCCGGCGGCCGACGCGGCCGAGCCGTGCGACTCCGAGGACGCCGAGTATGTGATCACCGACGTCCTCAGGGAGCCGGTTTCGGACCCGGTCCCCACCGGCTGCCCCGTGGGGACGGGGCTGGAGCACGTCGTCCACTCCGCGGAGGGCGAGTGGACCGTGGTCTGCGTACGGAAGCGCTGAGCGACCGGCCTCCGGTCCGGGCGGCGGACGCCGGGCGCGCACGGCTCCGGCACCACCGGGTCCCGCCCCGTCCGGGACCCAGCGCGGGCGGACCGCTCGGCCCCGGCCCGGCGCGGCCCGCTCAGTCCAGTACCGCCAGCGCGTCGATCTCGATCAGCAGACCGGCCGGCAGTCCGACGTACACCGTCGTACGCGCGGACGCGGGCGCCTTGAGACCCTGCTCCTCGAAGTACGCGTTGTAGATCTCGTTCATCTCGGCGAAGTGGTCCACGTCCGTCAGGTAGACGCGCGTCATCATCACGTCGTCCCAGCTCGCGCCGCCCTCCTCCAGGATCGCCTTGACATTGGCGAACGTCTGGAGGGTCTGCTCGCGCAGGGTCGGCCCGGCGGGCGTCGGAGCCTGGCCGTCGACCGCCGGGAGGAAGCCGACCTGACCGGCGACCTGGAGGATGTTGCCCTTGCGGACACCGTGGGAGAACCTGGCCGGCGGGGCGGTGTGCGTGGCGGGGGTGATCGCGGTCTTCTCGGTCATCGGGTTTTCCTTCGCGGATGTCGGTCGGTGATACGGGCGGACGAGCAGTCGTCGTACGGGCGGTCGGTCCGGTGCCGGGTCGGCTCAGTGCGGGGTGACGGACCCGGAGTACTCCCGGCTGATCGCGTCGGCGGTCCGCCGCACCAGCGGGAGCAGGGTGAGGAGTTCCTCCGCGGTGACCACGACGTTCGGTGCGGAGACCGACATCGCGGCGACGACCCTGCCCGCCGCACCGCGGATCGGCGCGCCGATGCAGTTGATGGACTCCTCGTGGCCGCCGAGGTCGGAGGCCCATCCCTGTTCGCGTACGGCCACGAGTTCCCTCAGGAACGCCGCCGCGTTCGGCGTCGAACGGGATGTGTACAGGGGGTAGTCGAGCTTCTCGGCGATCAGCCGCCGCTCGGACTCGGGCAGATCGGCGATGAGGAGCTTGGCCACGGCCGCGACGGTGATCGCGACGGGCTTGCCGATCCGTGAGTACATCCGTACGGGGTACCGGCTCTCCACCTTGTCGATGTAGAGGACCTCGCTCTCCTCGTACACCGCGAGATGGACCGTGTGTCCGATCTGCTCATTGAGGGTGACGAGGTGCGGATGGGCGATCTCGCGGACGTCGAGGTTCTCGACGGCCTCCTGCGCGAGCGCGAACAGCCGGGCCCCGAGGCGGTAGCGCTGGTCCTGCTGGCGGTAGACGAGCCCGTGGTCGTGGAGGGTGCGCAGCAGCCTCAGCGCGGTGGACTTGTGCACGCCCAGGCGCTGGGCGACCTGTCCGAGGTCCGCGGGGCCCTGGGCGAGCAGCGGCAGGATGCTGAGCGCGCGGTCGACGGTCTGGCTCATGGCGTACGTACCTCCTCATCCACGGCTGAGGTCCAGCCGGGGCCGAGACGAAGTGTGCCCCAGGCCGCGTCGTCGAGTGCCACGAGGCGGTCGGCACGGGCGGTCGCGGGAGGTGTGCCGAGATCCCCGGGTACGGTGAGCGCGGCGGCGGCCATGAGGTGCCCGTGGCGCAGCCGGTCGCGTACGGGCAGGGCGCGCAAGGCGGCGGAGAGATACCCGGCGGCGAAGGCGTCGCCCGCGCCGATGGGTGCGATCACCTCCACCCGGGGGGCGCTCACGAAGGTCACGGTGTCCTCCGGCGCGGGGCCCGGGTCCGCCCCCGGCCGGGCGCCGTCCCGAACCGCGCCGGCCCCCTCCCGTACGGCCCGGCCCCCGTCCCCCTCCGCGCGGTGCCCGGGGGTCCACTGCCCGGGGCGGCCCGGTGTCCCGGCCTCCGGCGGGCCGGGGCGGACCCCCTCGCGGGTGAAGACGGTCGCCCCGCGCGCGCCCTGCTTGACGACGACCGTCTCCGGTTCGGGCAGGGCCGCGCGGACCGCGTCCGCGCCCCGCACACCCCACGCGGCCTCCGCCTCGTCCTCGCCGACGAAGACGAGGTCGGCTCCCCGGGCGAGGTCGAGGAGGACGTGCGCGGCGGCGGGATCGGGCCACAGGCGGGGGCGGTGGTTGACGTCGAAGGAGACGAGCGGGCGGCCGGCGCGCGGGCGGGTGAGACGGCGCATCAGGTCCAGGCAGTCGGCGGAGAGCGCGGCCGTGATACCCGAGAGATGCAGCACGCGCGCGCCGGTGACATCGGCTTCGGCGACCGTGGCGGGGGACATCGCGGAGGCCGCCGAGCCCGCCCGGTAGTAGACGACCTCGTGCCCGTCCGCCGAGCGGTCGGTCGCGGTGCGGAAGTAGATTCCGGTGGGCCGCCAGGGATCACGTCCGACGGCGGAGGTGTCGACGCCGTACGAGGAGATCTCCCGGATCAGATGGTCGCCGAAGCCGTCCGAGCCGACGCGGCTGACCCACTTCACCCGGTGCCCCGAGGCCGCGAGGGCGCACGCGACATTGGACTCCGCGCCGCCGATCGCGCGCGCGAAGGAGGGGACGTCGGCGAGGCGCCCCGGTCGCGAGGGAAGGAACGTGACCATGGACTCGCCGAGGCAGATCACCTCTGTGACGTCCGCGGCGGCGGATCCGGTCACGCTGCTCACCCTGGGGCTCCTCGCGGGGTCTGGGACCGTCGGGTCCATTGACCCGGCGCTGCGCCGGATGTTAGACAGCATTGAGCGATATGCGCAACGACCGTTGCGTATCTTGCAACAGTCATACCAGAAGGAGACATGCATGGCCGCCGATCAGCCGGGCCGGCTCCGGCACGAGCGCGTCGATCACCGCTTCAAGGCGCTGCCGCCGGACGCCGACGGACTGACCGTCGCCGAGCTGGCGGCCCAGCGGCGCGATCTGTTCGGCGGCGGCTTCACCACTCCCGTACTGGCGCTGTCCGCCGAGGCCGTCGAGCACAATCTCGCCCTCCTCCAGACCTACTCCGAGCGCCACGGCCTCGCCTTCGCCCCGCACGGCAAGACCTCCATGTCGCCGCAGCTCTTCGCCCGCCAGCTGGAGCACGGCGCGTGGGGCATCACCGCGGCCGTACCCCACCAGGCCCGGGTCTACCGCGCCCACGGCATCCAGCGCATCTTTCTCGCCAACGAGGTCGTCGACGCGGCCGCCCTGCGCTGGCTCGCCGGGGAGCTGGAGCGGGACCCAGGCTTCCGCTTCGTCTGCTACGTGGACTCCGTGCGCGGTGTCGAGCTGATGAACGAGGCCCTCACCGGCGCGGGGGCGGTCCGCCCCCTCGATGTCGTCGTCGAGCTGGGCGCGGGCGAGGGCGCCCGCACCGGGGTGCGTACGGAGGCCGGGTGCGCCGCCGTCGCCGACGCCGTCGCCGCGGCACCGGCCCTGCGGCTCGTGGGCGTCGCCGGGTACGAGGGCGAGGTCCCCGGGGCCGACGGCGAGAGTGTGCGCGCCTGGCTGCGCCGGCTGGTCGCGCTGGCCGTGTCCTTCGACGCGGAGGGCCGGTTCCGGGACGTGGGAACCCCGTCCGGGCACGGCTCCGGAGAAGACCGCATCATCGTCAGCGCGGGCGGCAGCGCCTGGTTCGACGCGGTCGCGGACGTCCTCGCCGAGATCCCGGAGCTGTCCCGCCCGGTGCTGCGGCTGCTGCGCTCGGGGGCGTACGTCTCGCACGACGACGGCCACTACCGCCGTCTCACCCCGTTCAACCGGGTCCCCGGCGAGGGCTCCCTCCACAGCGCCCTGCGGCTGTGGGCCCAGGTCGTCTCCCGGCCCTCGGCCGAGCAGGCGTTCGTCAACGCGGGCAAGCGGGACGCCGCGTACGACCTCGATCTGCCCGAGGCCCAGGTCGTCCGCGACGCCCGCACCGGGGAGACCCGCCCGGCCACGGGCATCGAGATCAGCGGCCTCTCGGACCAGCACGGCTGGGTCCGCACCGCCCCCGGGGCCGACCTGGAGGTGGGCGACTGGATCGGCATGGGCCTGTCCCACCCCTGTACCTCCTTCGACAAGTGGCAGCTGATCCCGCTGGTCGAGGCCGACGGCACGGTCACCGACTACCTCCGTACCTTCTTCTGACCGGGCCCGTGACCATGGATCTCCTCATCCGGGACGCCGGGGTCGTCGACGGCAGCGGCCGGGCCTCCTACCGCGCCGACGTCGGCGTACGGGACGGCCGGATCGCCGCCATCCGCCGCGAGGGCGACCCGCCGCTCTCCGGCGCCCGCACCCTCGACGCGTCCGGTCTCGCCCTCGCCCCCGGCTTCATCGACATGCACGCCCACAGCGACCTCGCCCTGCTGCGCGACCCCGCGCACGAGGCCAAGGCCGCCCAGGGCGTCACCCTCGAAGTCCTCGGCCAGGACGGCCTGTCGTACGCCCCCGTCGACGACCGCACCCTCGACGGCGTCCGCCGCGCGATCAGCGGCTGGAACGGCGGCGGCCCCGGCGACACGTCCGTCGACTTCGACTGGCGCACCGTCGGCGAGTACCTCGACCGTCTCGACCGGGGCGTCGCCGTCAACGCCGCCTATCTGGTCCCGCAGGGCACGGTCCGGATGTACGCGGTCGGCTGGGACGACCGCCCCGCCACCCCCGCCGAGCTGGACCTCATGCGGCGGCTCGTCGCCGAGGGACTGGAGCAGGGCGCGGTCGGCATGTCGTCCGGCCTGACCTACACCCCCGGCATGTACGCGCCCGACTCCGAACTCACCGAGCTGTGCCGGGTGGTGGCCGCCCACGACGGCTACTACTGCCCCCACCACCGCTCCTACGGCGCCGGCGCGCTCCAGGCGTACGAGGAGATGGTCCGGCTCGCCCGGGACGCGGGCTGCGCCCTGCATCTCGCCCACGCCACCATGAACTTCGGTGTGAACAAGGGGAAGGCGGGCGACCTGCTCGCCCTGCTGGACGACGCGCTCGCCCGGGGCGCCGACATCTCTCTCGACACCTATCCGTACACCCCCGGCTCCACCACGCTCGTGGCGACCCTGCCGAGCTGGGCGAGCGAGGGCGGCCCCGACGCGCTGCTGGCGCGGCTGCGGGACGACGGGACGGCCGAGCGGATCCGCCACCATCTGGAGGTGACCGGCTCGGACGGCTGCCACGGTGTGCCGATGGAGTGGGAGACGATCGAGATCTCAGGGGTGACCGATCCGGCGCTCGGCGCGTATGTCGGGCGGACGGTCGAGCAGTCCGCGCGGGAGCGCGGCGAGGCGCCCTGGGCGACCGCCCGGCGGCTGCTCGTCGAGGACCGGCTCGGCACGACGATCCTCCAGCACGTCGGTCACGAGGAGAACGTCCGGGCGATCATGCGCCACCGGGTCCACACCGGTGGCAGTGACGGCATCCTCCAGGGCGACAAGCCGCACCCGCGCGCCTACGGCACCTTCCCGCACTATCTGGGCCGGTACGCGCGCGAGCTGGGCATCCTCTCGCTGGAGGAGGCGGTCGCGCATCTCACCTCCCGTCCGGCCGCCCGGCTGCGGCTGCCCGACCGCGGGCTGGTGACCGAGGGCTACCGCGCGGACCTCGTCCTCTTCGACCCGGCGACGGTGGCCGCGGGCTCGACGTTCGCCTCCCCGCGTACGCTCCCGGTCGGCATCCCCCATGTCCTGATCGACGGCCGGTTCGTGATCGATGACGGGGTACGGACGGACGTCCTGGCGGGCCGGTCGGTCCGCCGCACCCCCGGCCGCCGCTGACCGGACGCGACCGAGGGACCCCCGGAGGCGGGGGTACCGACCCGCCGCCCGCGGACACGCGCCGCGGGGTGGAGTCCGGCCGGGCGTCCGCGGCCCGGGGCCCGGGGCCACCGACGGTGGGCGGCGCCCGCGGCCTCGGGTGACGAGGTCAGGCACCCGCTGCCCGGGGTGGACGGGCGGTCCGGCGCCCGCACCCGCGCGCCGTCCCACGGACCGTCACCGGGAGCGGTCGGGCGGTCCGCCGGGCGGCCCGCACCGCTCGCCGGCACCGGTGGTCACACGCGCCCGCGGACACGGGCGCTGCCGGTCATCACCCACCGGGCAGAAACCGCCCGGTGACAACCGTGAGGGGCGCGAGCACTCCCCCCGGCGGCGGCTTGACCGGATTCCGGTCGATCTCCCCGCCCGCGGTGCCGGTGCCATGGCCACCGTGGTGCGACTCCGGGGCGGCGTACGCGCCCGTGCCGCCGACGAGGGCCGAGACCGCCAGGGCGCGGATCAGCGCGGCTTTCCTCTAGTCCGTCGTGCTGAGCGCAACGGACCCGGCCCGCGCCGGGGCGAAGGCGGGCGCGGAGGGCGGCCTGCGCCCGATCCGGCGAACAGTTTCCCTCTGATCCGTTACCACCTACGGGTTACGGCGTTGACACGATGAAGGCCGCAAGTCCTGCGGCCGATGTTCTGATCTGCAAGGAGAACTGATGTCGCGTATCGCGAAGGCTGCTGCCGTCGTCGCCGGCTCGGGTGCCATCCTGGCGGGCGGCGCCGGTCTGGCCGCCGCTGACGCCGGAGCGCACGGTGCCGCCGCCCACTCCCCCGGCGTGCTCTCGGGCAATGTGCTCCAGGTGCCCGTGAACATCCCGGTGGGTGTCTGCGGCAACACCGTGAACGTGATCGCGCTGCTGAACCCGACGTTCGGCAACGCGTGCGTGTACGGCGGGGGCGAAAGCGCCTACGGCCACTGAGCCACCCCCTCCGAGGGCCTCTTCTTCCGGATCCGTCCGGGAGAGGGGGCCCTCGGTCGTTCCCGGGCCCCTCCGCACCACCGGTCCCGGCCGTGCGGAGGGCCTCGCCGCGTGCGGACGGCGGGCCGGGGAAGCAGGCCCCGCCCCCGTACGGCGCGAGACCCGGGCACAGGTCCCCGCCCCGCGCGGACGGATCCGAGACGGCCGGGTCCGGTACCCGGGGCGGGGCGGGAGTGGGACCGGAGCCGGCCGGGCGCGGCCCGCCCGAACGGGCCGTGACACGCTTCCCCGGCAGGTCGTGCCGACCGGGGCGGCGGAGCGCTACTCGTAGCGGTAGTGGCGTGTGTGGTCCAGCAACTCCGAGGGCCTCACGCCCCACGGCGGCATCGGCTCGTCCAGCGCGAAGACCCGCCCGTGCTGGGGATCGCCCTCGGGCAGCCGGGTCCGGGGGAGATAGCCGGAGCCGGGGTGGGCCCGCTGCCAGCGGATCCAGAGCAGATCGATATAGGCGTGGTGGAGCCAGAACACCGGGTCGTTGGGCGAGGTCGCGCCCAGCATCAGGCCGCCCACCCAGCGGTGCACCCGGTTGTGGTTGCGCCACCGCTCGGTGCTCCCGGCGCTCCACCCCTCGATGGCGTTGCGGAACCCGGTGCGCGCGGTGGAGTCCCAGGGGGCCGCGTCGTAGAGCGGCTCCTCGATCGCCCGGGCCACATCGGCCTTCGTCGGCAGGGACACCGGGTTCGACGGCCGGCCGAGGTCGCGGGTGAGATAGCGGCCGTCGGTGACGCGCGAGTTGATGCGCCAGTTCCCGTTCGCGTACGCGAAGGGCCCGGTCATCACCTGCCGGTCGCCCAGCCTGCCTGTACCGCCGAGGAAGTCGTCCGCCCACAGCGACGACGCGGGCGAGTCGTCCGTCGTCCAGTCCCAGTACGGAAGGGACACGCCGGGGTCGACCTGCTGGAGCGCGCGCTCGAACTCCAGCAGGTACCTGCGGTGCCAGGGGAAGAACGAGGGCGTCATATGAGCCGCCCTCGGGCGGTCCTCGGCGTCGGGGACATAGAAGTCGCCGTGCATCCTGACGAACTCGTCGTACCGCCCCGAGCGCTTGACCGCCAGCAGGGCGTCGACGAGCCGTTTCTTCTCCGTACGGGTCAGATTCCGCTGGTTCTTGCGGGTGTGCACCTGTGCCGTCCCTCCCGGTTTCCGTGGCTGTGCGGTTCAGTGACCGTGCGACGGCGACATCGACAGCTGGGCGGCCCCCAGTTCGTCGACGGCGGCACGGGCCACCTCGCGCAGTGTCGGGAACGACTCGTAGTGGTTCACGAGGCTCAGATAACCGCCGTCGGCACGCCGCATGATGTGCAGCGGCCTGCCGTCGATCCGGACCTCGACACTCGGCGCGGCGGCGGGCCGCGCTCCGGACGGGTCGTACGCGCCGCCCGCGGGGACCATCACGGTCGCCGTGCCCTGGATATGACGGCCGCGGTACATCTCCGCGAACCGCTCCAGGTCCGGCGCGGAACCGGCCTTCACGGCCCTCGGCCCCCGCTCCCCCGGCAGCACCGCCGGGACGTGCGTCCTCTTCCCGAGGAGAGGCGCGAGCGCTCCCGCCGTCCCCGCGACCACACCGGAGGTCAACAGCGCGCGCAGCGCGATCCGGCGGGTGACCCGGCGGGGCGCGTGACGGTCGGGGATTCGCATGGGGCCGCCCTTTCGACATAGCCGTGCATCGACCCTGTCAACGAGACGACGGCGAAAGGGTTCCTCTTACGGGTGGCCCGGATCGTACGACTGTCACTCCGCGGGCCCGCCGGACTCGGCCGTGGGCGGGCCCGCGGACCGATCAGTGCAGGGCCAGGTCCGCGGCCGGGGTGCCGGCCAGCGCCGGGGTGAGCAGAGCGGCCTCGGGGAGCACCGGCTCGGGCTGCCCGAACAGTTCGGGCCGCGGAGCGGAGAGCGGCGCGCCCAGGGAGGCACCGGGGGTGGTCAGCCGCGTGTCGGGCGCCTCGACGGCCGCGCGGGCGAGCCCGGGGGCGCCCTCGACGAGCGGGCTCTCCAGGGGAACCTCCAGCGCCGTCCTGGGCAGTCCGCTCGTGAACGGCACCTGGGGCAGCACGCGCTGCGGCAGCATCCGCCCGGTGACATGGCGCGGGCCGTCGGGCGCGCCGGGGACGGGTACCGGCACGCCCGTGCTCAGCCCCGGAGCCTCCAGCGGCAGGACCGTCTCCAGGCTCTCCAGCGGCAGCGTGACCGGCACGGAGGCGGCTGCGGCCGCGGGCGCCGCCGCGACCGCCGACGCCATACAGGCCATGAGCGCCGTGAGAGATGCTCGGGTGGTCGACTTCATCGGTGGGTGTGTCCCCTCTTGGTTGACGGCGGTCGCGTACACGCGACGACTGCCCTGGGAGAACGAGCCGGACGGCCGGACGCGGGCGACATTCCCCCGAACGCAGCAACGCTCGTGTTGACGCGCCCCCGCACAGGTCACCCGAAGGTGCCGCGAAGGCGGTAAATCACTGTCTTCAGGGCGGTTCCGGTCGGCCGGGCCGCGTCGGCCGGGTGAGCATGGCGGCCGAGCCCTCAGGAGGTTGTGGTCATGGAAATCCCCGGACAGGCGTCCCCGCCACGTGTGGAGGACGTCGATCTCGCCGATCCGTCGTTCTGGCGGCTGCCGCGCGCACGGCGGCTGGAGTCGTTCGCGCGGCTGCGTGCTCTCGGCGCCCCCGCCCGATTCGGATCCGGGCCCGGCTTCTACGCCCTCGTACGGCACGCCGACGTCCGGGAAGCGAGCCGCAGGCCCGGGGAGTTCGCCAGCGCCCCCGGGGTCACCACGCCCGAACCGGCCGCGTGGGCCAAGGCCGTCTTCGGCAACTCCATGGTCAACATGGACGGCGCCGAGCACGCGGCCCTCCGCAGGATCGTCTTCCGCGCCTTCACTCCGAGACTGCTGTCCGCCGCGGAGGACAATGTGCGGGCGGTCGCCGCCCGTATCGTCGACGAGATGGTCCGCGACCGGCCGGCGGACTTCGTGGCGTCCGTCGCCTCCCGTATGCCGTTCGAGATCATCTGCGATCTCATGGGGATCCCGGGGCCCCAGCGGACCGAGATCGCCCGCCGCGTCGACGAGGCGTCCGAGAACGTGGGGGTCACCCGGCGGAGGCTGCGGGTGCCGGGGCGCGGGCTGCGGGCACTCGCCCAGATGCAGCTGACGATGGCGAAGCTCGCGCGTGAGCGCCGCCGGGAGCCGAAGGACGACCTCATCTCGGCGCTGGTGTGCGCCGACATCGACGGTGAGGCCCTGTCCTCACGCCAGCTCGGCGCGTTCTTCTCCCTGTTGCTGGTGGCGGGTGTGGAGACCACGCGCAACGCCGTCGCGCACGGCCTGGCGCTGCTGTCCGGCCATCCCGAGCAGTACGCCCTGCTGGCCGCCGACTTCGCGCGGTACGCGGACGGCGCGGTGGACGAGATCGTCCGCCACTCGACGCCGATCATCCAGTTCCGCCGTACGGTCACGGCCGAGTGCGAACTGGGCGGGCGGGTGCTGCGCCCCGGCGAGAAGGTGGTGCTGTTCTACGCGTCGGCCAATCGCGACGAGGCGGTCTTCGAGAACCCGGACGCCTTCGACATCACCCGGAGCCCCAACCCGCACCTGGGTTACGGGGGCGGTGGCCCGCACTACTGCCTGGGCGCGCATCTGGCCCGGCAGGAGATGAAGGCCCTCTTCCAGGAACTGCTCACCCGCACCAGCGGCCTCCGCGCCCTCTCCCCGCCCGCCCTGGTCGACTCCACCTTCGACAACCGCGTCCGCGCCCTCCCGTTCACGTTCACCCCGCTCCCCCGGCCGGTCCTTCCCGCCTCGTCGACCGCCCCGACCGCCACCCGGTCCGGCCCGTCCGGCACCGGACCCGGCCCGTCCGGAGGGTGAGGACGGACCCGGACCGGGGGCCGGCGGCCCGGCAGGCGCGGCACCTTGTGAACCTCGCCCCCCGCCCGCGCGCCTTACCGCAGCCGAGTCACCCGCACCAGCACATGCGCCGCGCCCTTCAGGGTCTCCTCGTCACCCAGGAACGCCTGGAGCGTCTCCTCGGAGACCGGCCGGCCCGGCACCGCCTGCGGCCACGCGCGGCTCGCCACGACGAGGTGCGCGTGGCCCCGCGCGCCCGCCGCCGCCAGCCACTCCGGAGGAGCCACGCACTGGGCACTCAGATACGGCATGTTGAGCACCGCCTGCCCGCCCTCCACGAGCAGCCGGATCGGGGAGTTCACGGACGCGGGCGTGCCGTCGGACATGGCGCCCGGCTTCAGCCCGGATTCCGCGATCATTCCCAGCAGGGCCGCCGTGCCCGCTTCCGCACCCCCGTCCCCGTCACCGCAGGAATAGACGAGGAGATACGGCACGTCGTGCCCGGCTTCGGGGTCACCGGTCCAGGCGAGCATCGAAAGAGTGCCCAAATGGCTGCGCTGGACGGTGCTTTGGGTGGAATTCGCTGTGGTCATGGCTCGGCACCCTAATGCCCTGTCCGCCCCGGAGACCGCCCTCGTTCACCTGGACGGGGGATGCTTCAGCTGCCAGGTGACGGATGAATTCCCCAGCGTGCAGTGGAATTTCACGATGTCCGCACTTTCGGGAACTTCGAAGACGAGCCAGCCCTGCACCTGTTCACCGACCGCAAGGGTGTTCCATTTCAGCGGAAGTCCGGTGGTGATCGCCCCGGATTCCACCGCCGGGTGGCGATTCCCCTTCCCGTCGCTGACCCACGCCTTCCCGCCGCTCGCGTCATGGGGTTTTCCGCCCACGTTCACGAGCGCGACCTCCACACCGATCCGGCGCTTCCCGGCCGCGGGTACGGACCGTGACGACGTGGCCGGGCGGATGGCGATCGCGGGGTCGACGGCGGAGCGTACGGAGATCCGGAGACGCCGGCCGAAGGCACGTCCGCCGAAGTCGGCCGTGTCCCCGATCCAGGCCGTCTCCCCGGAGCGCGGCTTCTCGTCGACGGCCGCCGCCGGGGCGCCCACCGCGCGGGGGTCCGTTCCGGCGGAGGCGTCGGAGCCCTGACAGCCGGTGGCCGCCATCGCGAGCACGGACAGCAGCAGCGCGGATGCCAGGTGTCGCATCGGTCGGTCCCCTCAGGCAGGCCGTTTTCCGTATCATCACGCCCTTTCCCGCCAAAACCTTCCACCTGGGCGGCCGTCGGGCGCCGTGTCGCGGATCGAGCACCCCAACGCGCTATCGGCGCACGGGGGAAGGCCGGGTGACCCGGCGCGCGCTCCGGAGCGCGCCCCACGTCGCACGCGGCGCAAGGAAGCGGACCCGTGAGCGCAACACGCGCGGCGCGATCCTCGAAAAACCGTTCCTGCGTTCCCCCGGCGGCCCGCCCCGGCAGTGACTTCGTCCCCCGGACCCCCGTTGGCTGTCATATGGCAAGGACAACCGCGCCTGCCCGATGGCAGCGCGTCCAGACGTTCTCGGCTCCGCACGCGACCACGAGCACGTACCCGGACCGGGCTTCCCGCCCGGGCGGCGTGCCCCCCGACGAGTCCCCGATCTATGAGGAACTCGTACGTCAATGGGCCGCGGCGGGCCGCACTCTGCCGGGCGCGAACGACCTGGAGTGGGCCCGGCTCGTCCGGTTCCCGCCACCGCAGGCCGCCCCGCCCGACCCCTTCACCGGCTCGCCGTCCCCGTACCGGGGCCGGCTCCACCTCAGCCGGCACCCGGCCTGACGGCCCTCCGCCCGCCGGGGTGCGACCCGGCGACCGCACCACGGCGGTGATACGCCTCCGGATCAGCCCTCCCGCACCGGCCGAGGCCCCTCGGCCGAAGTCACCGCGGGGGACGCGGAGGTCGCGGAGGTCGCCGGGGTCGCCGCGGCCGGGACCGGTCCGGAAGGAACCGGTCCGGCGGGGCGCGGCACCCGGACCGCAGCACCCGCCCGCAGCCGCCGCCGCACCCCGGCGACCAGTCGGCGGGCGGTGAACGTCGCCCCGTACACGAAGCGCATGGACGGCCCGAACGAGGGCGCGGTCAGCAGCCCCGCGAAGAACAGCCCCGGGGCCGAGGACTCGAACCCGGCGCTCAGCTCCGGCGCCCGGGTGCCCGGGACCGTGCCGACCGCCGACCGCAGCGGGGTGTCCAGCAGCGCCAGCCGGTCGAGGTCCGGGGTGAACCCGGTCGCGGCGACGACGTGGTCGGTGTCGACGGTCTCGGTGCCCCCGCCGGGGGTGTTCAGCGTCAGCCGCAGCCGGCCGCCGCCGGCCTCGGCACCGCGCAGGCTGTGCCCGAGCAGCGCGGGCACCCGGCTCTCGTACCGCTCCCTGAGCCACCACGCGCCCGCCGGGCCGAGTGCCGTGCTCGCGATGTGCGCGCGGGTGCTCGCGGGCAGCTTCCGTACGGCCCAGGGGATCTCCGACCAGACCCAGCTGGTCCAGCCGGTGCCGAGGCCGCTGTGCGGGGTCCGCAGCGAACGGAGCGGTCCGCGTTCGAGGGGCTGGGGCACGGTGTTCCAGTTCAGCCGGTCCGTACGGGCCACCAGCCGTGGCCGGGCGCCCTGTTCGGCGAGCAGGGTCGCGGTCTCCAGCGCCGCCTGGCCCGCGCCGACGACGGTGACGTCCTTGCCCCGGAATCCGCCGAGGTCGCTGTGTCCGCTGCTGTGGGTCACGTACCGCGAGGGCAGACCGGCCAGCGCCTCGGGGATGTGGACGAACGGCATCACCCCCACGGCGAGGACGACCGTGCGGGCGGTGACGCCGCCGCCGTCGGCGGTCTCCACCCGGAAGCCGCCGTCGGCGGGTGCGACGAGGGTGACGGTCCGCTCGTCGGCCTCCGGGACGGCGTGCCGCGCGAACCACAGGCCGTAGTCGGTGAACGCCCCGATCGGGAGCGGGCTGCCGTGGACGGTCTCGAAGCCGCGTTCCGCGCCGAAGCGGGCGAGGGTGTGCGCGGCTGCCGGGTCGGAGAGGTTCGACGACCAGGGCTCCGACTTGAGGAACATGCCGTCCGGCATGTGGTCGCGCCAGGACGCCATCGCCCGGCCGAAGACCTTCAGGCTCAGCCCGGCCGCCGCCGCGTGGGCGGCGATGGACAGTCCGTAGGGACCGGCGCCGATGACTGCCACGTCGTACATGGTGTGTTCCTTTGCGCGAGGGGCTCCGGAGACGTGGAGGGGCTCCGGGGCCGAGAGGTGTGCGGGGTGTGGAGGGTGGTTCCGGGGGGGGCGGGAGGAGTGTTCGGGAGCGTTGAGGTACGAGGGCCGGACGGTTCAGGTCCGTCCGGAATGCCGGAAGGGACGGTTCGGGGCCGGGAAGCCGGGGCGGGTTCAGGTCCGGGAGGTGCGGTCGGTGGCGCTGTCGGCGGGCTCACGCGGCCGGGGCGGCGGGCCGGCCGCGGGCACGGACGGGCGGCGCGCGGCGCGGGTGGCCGTCCGTACCCGGTGCACGGCCTTGGCCAGCCCCCGCCCGAGCCAGGCCCGGGTCATCGCGAGGAACGGCAGCGGATCGTCGCCCGCGAACCACGCCGTCTCCACGCCTTCCCCGCGAACCCCCGGCCGCCGCGCGCCGGGGTTCTTGTCCCGTACGGAGACGACCGCCGACAGCAGCGCGTAGTTCTCCGCGACGAAGACGCGCCCCGGCCGGCCCGAACGGCGCGGCACCCGCTGCCCGGTGAGATCGAGGTACAGGGCGCGTACGACGTCGAGGCCGCCGGGATCGGTGAAGAGCCGGAACTGCGCGCCCGGCCGCGGGTTGGCGTCCAGGAGCCGGTACGTGCCCGCGGAGGCGTCGCGCCGGAAGTCGAGGTCGAGGATGCCCCGGTAGCCGACATGGGAGACCAGCCGCAGCGCGGCCTCCTCGACCTCGGGGTTGGGGTGCCAGCGGCCCTTGGCGGTGAGACCCGTGCGCGTCGGCCACGACAGTTCCTTGCGCCCGCTGCCGCCCGCCAGGCACACCGGGCCGTCACCGGAGAAGTAGCCGTGGAAGAACCAGTCGTTGTCCGGCGCGTCCGGCAGATAGCGCTGGAGGAGCAGCCGGCTCCCGGCGGTCCGGCCGCGTTCGTGGAGCGCGCGGGCCGCTCCCGGGGAGGTCACCAGGGTGGTGCTGCGCAGCCCGGTCGCGGGGGTCAGCAGCCAGGGGTGGCTCCACTTCGCCACCAGTGGCAGCCCCAGTCTCCGTACCGCGTCGGCGGCTTCGGCCGGGGTGCCCGGGACGACGGTGTCCGGGTGCGCGATGCCCGCCGCGGCGCACAGCCCCGCGAGTTCGGCCTTGTCGGCGAGGCGGCCGGGCAGTTCGGCGGGCTGGTCGGGAAGGAGATAGCGCTCCCGGAGCCGCGGCGCGTGGGCCGCGGTGTGGATCGCGCTCAGATCGTCCATGGCGATCAGCACCGCGCGCCGGCCGATGCGGTCCGAGACCCGCAGCAGCATCTCCACGAACGCGTCGGCCGCGTCGGCCCCGGGGGGCCTCGGGTGGGCCCGGTGCAGATAGCGGGAGCGGGTCACGGGACTCGCGGCCGCCTCGACCACGGCGTGTACCTCGACACCCGCCCGGCCCAGCGATCTGACGGCACCGAGGGTGCCGTGGTGAAACGGATTCCGGTCGAGGCGCAGCACAAGAGCGGGTACCCGGGTATCGAATGCGTGCTCCGCATCCACTGCGTCCATTGCGTCGAATGGTGGCATCAACGTCACAACTTTCACCTGGATGGACCTGAATATCGCGGTGGGTTTCGCGAATGGCCTAGTGACGGGCCTTTGGACCGTTCACCCGTATGACTTTCTGCCTACGGTCGAACAGGCCGTTACGAAGACGGCACGGACATCGCTCTTGGAGGAGCCCATGACCCGACGGCGCCGTCTCACCAGCATCTGTATCGGGACGGTTGCCGCGGGGCTCCTCGTCTCCACGGGTGTCCTCGGGGAACGGACGGCGGGCGTCGCCCGTGCCGCGGAAGTACCGCCGTCGCCGGTCGCCATGGGTGCGTATCTCGACTACGGTCCGGCCGGTGTGCGGCGCATGACCGAACTCTCGCGCTGGCTGGGTGGGGCGGAACTGAGGGTTGGTCACACGTATCTTCCGGGTGACCGGTGGAGCAATATCGAGGGCCGGGTGAGCTTTCTGGAGGACTGGGCCCGCTGGCGGCAGGGCGCTGCCGACCGGATGTTCGTCCTCAACGTGCCCATGCTGGAGCGGAACGAGGCCCGGGTGCCCGACGGGGAGGTCCGCGGTCTGCTGAGGGCGGGCGCCTCGGGCCGCTTCGACCACCACTTCCGGAATCTGGCCTCCCGGCTGGTCGAACTGGGCGTCCCGGACACGGTGATCGTGCTCGGCTGGGAGATGAACGGCACCACGTACACCCATCGCTGCGGCCCGGACCCCCAGTCCTGGAAGGCATACTGGAATCGCATCGTGGCGGCTATGCGTTCCGTCGAGGGGCAGGAATTCCGTTTCGATTTCGCCCCCAACAGGGGTACGGACGCGATTCCCTGGACCGAGTGCTACCCGGGCGACGATGTCGTGGACATCATCGGGATGGATTCGTACGACCAGGCTCCCGGGCGCACCTTCGAGGAGCAGGCGGCGGCTCCGTACGGGCTGCGGCAGCAGGTTGAATTCGCGCGCGAGCACGACAAGGAGATCTCGTACCCGGAGTGGGGGCTGTTCCGCAACGGCGACAACCCCGCGTACATGCGGGGCATGCTGGAATGGATCGAGCGGCACCGGCCGCTTTATCAGACCATCACGGACTACTGTCCGCACGGTGTCTGGCAGTGCGATGACAACCCCAAATCGTCGAATGTGTTCCGTTCGCTGCTGTACGCGAGGCCGACCGTGCCCGTCGAGCCCACACCGCCGGTACCGACGCCGACCGTTCCGGTGCCGCCGGTACCGACGCCGACCGTCCCGCCGGTGCCGACGCCACCGGTCACGCCCACGCCGCCGGTCGTCGTCCCGACGCCGCCGGTGGTACCGACGCCGACCGTCCCGCCGGTGCCGACGCCACCGGTCACGCCCACGCCGCCGGTCGTCGTCCCGACGCCGCCGGTACCGACGCCGACCGTCCCGCCGGTGCCGACGCCCTCCGCGCCGACACCCACGCCGACTCCCGTTCCGGTCGAACCGACACCGGTTCCGACACCAACGCCGACACCGACCGAGCCCGTCGAGCCGACGCCGAGTCCGACCCCGACACCGACACCGACGCCGACGCCGACGCCGACGGCACAGCCCACGCCCACGCCGACACCGACGCCCTCCCCGACCCCGACCCCGACCCGGCCGGTGGTCGGGCCGGGTCCCGCCGAGTGGTGTGTGCCGCTGGGCCGGCTCGGGGAGTGGATCGGCCGGTGGGTGCCCGACCGCACGTTCTGCGTCACGCTCCCGTGGGCGGGCGGCCGGCTCCCGCAGCCGTCCCCCGAGCCGGTTCAGCGGGCGGGCGGGGAACGGGGTTAGGGCGCGGGAGGCCGCCTGCGTACCAACGCCCGCCAGTCGTTCAGCCGGGCGCGCCACTCCCGCACGGCGGGGAACCGTTCCCGGACGGCCCCCGCCGCGCGGTCGCGCCAGCCCGCCCGCGCCGCGTGCAGCCGCAGCGCGGGTTCGAGCGCGTACGGAGCCATCAGGAGCCGCTGGTTGGTGACGGCCTCGGGTCGCCAGCTGTTCTTGTACGCCTCCTTGCCCCGCAGCAGGCTCACCACCCGGCGGCCGGTGCTCGCCGCGAAATCGGTGTCGTGGCGCAGCAGCATGGTGGCGACGTCGACCTTGCGCTCCCTCAGCTCCGGGTGGGCGCCGTAGAGGTAGCCGCCGGTGAGCTGCCCGGACAGCAGCGCCACACTCGCCGCGACGACCTCGCCGTCCAGCCGGTACTCGGTGAGCGCGGCGTCCCCGTCGCGCACCATCCGCCGGGTCGCCCGCACCAGGTGCTCCGCGAACCTCGGCCGCAGATGCTCGGCGGTGACTCCCCGGCCGCGCCACTGGAGTTCGTGCAGCCGCAGGAGATGGCCCATGGTGTCGGGGACACCGTGCTCACCCACCCGCACACCCTCGATGTTCAGCGCGTCGATCTTGCGCAGCTTGGCCCGTACGCGCTGGGCGCGGTTGGCCGGCAGCCGCTTGACCAGTTCCTCCATGGGCGCGGCC
Source organism: Streptomyces sp. NPDC004609 (assembly GCF_042873655.1). Taxonomy (NCBI): domain Bacteria; kingdom Bacillati; phylum Actinomycetota; class Actinomycetes; order Kitasatosporales; family Streptomycetaceae; genus Streptomyces; species Streptomyces sp. NPDC004609. The sequence goes on from NZ_JBIALS010000008.1 coordinate 44,592, forward strand.
GGCAGCTCCAGACAGACGGAGTCCGCCAGCCGCTGCTTCGCGCCGGTCCACTTCGCGTACAGCCGCTCGGCGGCGGCCCCGGGCCGTACCTCCCGCAGATCGATCACGGCGTGCCGGGCCGCGCGCTGAAGTCCGCGCTCCAGGGCGGTGATCGCGGCGTCGGCGGCCCGGCCGGTCGGATCGCTCTGGTCGTCGACGAGGATGTCGCTGTAGTCGGAGATCCCGCCGCCCAGGGAGACGAGCATCGGCATCGGCCGGTGGACGAGCATCAGCGGCGCGGCGGCGACCAGCCGCCCGTCACGGCGTACGAGGACGATCCGCAGCCGCCCGTCGACCCCGTACGAGAGCCACCAGGAGTCCAGCCAGGAGTGGCTCTGGAAGGGGGTCGCGGTGGAGCACCGGCGCTGGAGGTCGTCCCACTCGGACCGCAGCCGGGCGAACGCGCGCTGGTCCCGGCAGAGCGTGACGACGATGCCCGTGCGGTGCCCGCCCCGCTCCTCGGACGCCATCAGACGCGCTCCATCTCTGCCGCGTACTGCCCGGCGCCGGTGGCCTCCTGCGGTCCGGCGGGCGCGGGCACGGTCGCGGCGGCGGTCCGGCGCGCCGGGCGGGGCCGTACGAGCAGGACGAGCCCGCCGATCAGCCCGCCCGCGCACCCGCCGACGGCCCCGGCGATGGGGGCGGACGGTGATACGCGACGGGTCGGCGGGATCGCCTGGGAGAAGCTCACCAGCCGTACGCCGGTGCTCTTGGCGACCTGATTGCTGCTCACGAACACGGCGTCGGCGACCGCGTTGGCGATGTCCGCGGCCTCTCCGGGCCGGTTCGAGGTGCCGGTGATCGCGATCATCGGCGAGTCCGGGGAGGTTTCGGTGCGTACCCGGCTGCGCAGCCGGTCGGCGGGCATCCCGGCCGCGACCCGGGCGTACGCCATGGTGGAGTCGCCGGTCGCGATCCGCCCGTACGCCTGGGCGAACCCGACCGCGGCGCCGGGCTGCGCGTCCTTGGCGGGGACGGCGACGACATAGCTGGTGGCCGCGTACTGAGGGGGCGCCAGCAGTCCGTACGCGGTGCCGCAGATCGCGCCCGTGGCTGCGAAGACGGGCAGCGGCCACCACCGGAGCACCGCGCGGATCCGGCCGGTCTTCCTGCCGGTCCGCCCACGGGCGGGTGCGGGCTCGCTCACGGGTGCTGCCTTCGGGCCGGCCGGCTCGGTCGTGGTGTCGTTCGGGTCGGTCGCGTCGTTCATCGGGGTGCTCTCTCGGTCGGGCGGGTGTGTGTGCGGGGGGCGGGAACGGCGAGGACCCGGGTGTAGAGGTCCATCAGCCGCCGGCCGCTGTGCTCGATGTCGTAGTGCCGGGCGACCGGCGCGGGCGGCAGCCGCCGCGCCCCGGCTCCGGACCAGGTCCGCAGGACGGCCGCGAGTTCGCCGGCCGTGCCCCCGAACCGCTGGGCGCCGGGGGCCTGGTGGGGTGGCAGATCGTCGATCGCGGGGCAGGTGCTGTGCAGGACGGGCAGCCCGGCGGCGAGCGCCTCGACGACGGCCAGCCCGAACGCCTCCTCCCGGGACGCGGACACAAAGGCGTCCAGGGCGCAGAGCAACGACGGCACGCTGGGTGCGCCGAATCCGGCACCGATACCGATACCGGCACCCGTACCCGCACCGGATCCGGCACCGGTGTCCGGGGCGGGCCCGTCCGGCCGGGCGGCGCCCGCCTCCGGCCCCCGGGCCGCGCCCGTGCGGGCCGGGCCCGGAGCGCCGGGGCGGCGGGGAGCGGCGATCCGCGCCGGGGCGTACGGGGGCCGGTACGGGGACGCGTCCGAAGACCCGGGCGCGGCCGGGGACATGTCGCACTCCCCCGGGAAGCACACCCGTTCCGTGACGCCCAGCCCTGCCGCGAGCCGCTCCAGCGATGCGCGTTCCGGGCCGTCGCCCGCGATCACCAGGGCGGTTCCCGGCAGCGCGGCCACCGCCCGCACCAGCACGTCGAAGCGCTTGCCGGGCACGAGGCGGCCGACACCGCCGACGACGAAGGTGCCGGGGGCGATGCCGAGGCGGGCGCGGACGGCGAGGCGCTCGGCGGCGTCGAAGCGGAAGCGGGCGGCGTCGATCCCGTTGGGGACGACGTGGATGCGCCCGGCGGGCACCCCCCACTCCCGCAGCCGTGCGGCCACCGTGTCCGAGACGGCGACCGTCGCCGTGCCGAGCCGTTCCGTGGCCAGATAGAGGGCGCGGGTGCCCGGGGTGAGCGGACGGCCCTCGATCTCCGCGTCGCCCAGGGAGTGTTCGGTCGCCACGGTGGCCCGGACGCCCGCGAGCCGGGCCGCGAGCCGCCCGTACACACAGGCGCGGTACAGATGGGTGTGGACGAGGTCGTAGCGGCCACGGCGGATGAGCCGGGTGAGCCGGGGCAGCGCCGTGAGGTCGCGGTTGCCGCGCATCCCGAGGTCGAACACCCTCACGCCGTCGGCGCGCAGCCCCTCGGCGACCGCTCCCGGATTGGTCAGCGTCACCACGTCGCAGTCCACGGGCAGCCGGCGCAGCAGGAGCCGCAGCTGCTGTTCGGCGCCGCCGACCCCGAGGCCGGTGATGATGTGCAGGGCCTTCACCGGGCGCCCGCCCAGTGGCGCAGCCGCTTCACCCAGAGCCGTCCGCCGCGGTCGGCCTGGCTGATGTGCGTACGGGCGAGGGCGTACGGGCCGGGGAGCCCGGCGGGCGGCCGGATCGCGCAGCCGTAGCGGTATCCGGCGTCGCGCACGGCGGCGACGACCCGTTCGTCGACGGCGCCGTACGGATAGCAGAACCCCTCGGGCGCCCGGCCGGTCAGCTCGCGCAGCCAGGTCCGGCTGCGCAGGGTCTCCTGGTGGAGCGCCTCCTCGCCGAGAAGTGTGAGATCGACGTGGTAGAGGCCGTGGGAGGCGATCTCGGTGCCCGCCTCGGCGGCGGCGCGGATCGCGTCCTCGTCGACGAGGGCCCGGCGCGGTCCTTCCGGGTCCCACTCGTTGGTGCCGCCGAGCCGTCCGGGCAGGACGAACAGGGTGGCCGTGCAGCCGTGGTGGCGCAGCACGGGCAGGGCGTCGGCGATGAAGTCGGCGTATCCGTCGTCGAAGGTCAGGCCGACGAGCCCGCGGGCGCTGCCGTCGGCGGCGGCGCGCAGCAGGGTGCCGACGCCGACGCCGGTCAGGCCGCGGCGCCGCAGCCAGCCGAGATGGAGGTCGAGGCGGTCGCGGGCGACGGTGATGCCGTAGGGGTCGTGGGCCGGGTCGGCCACCGAGTGGTACATCAGGATCCACGGCCGGGCGGTGGTGGCGGCGGGCGCGGGGGCCGTCGCCGTACCTGCGGTGTCAGCGGACATGACGGGTGATCCTTCGTCGGGTGAACCTCTGTCGGACGGGGGCGAGGAGATGGAGGACTTCGGGGGACCGGACGGCGAGTCCGGTGCCCGCGAAGACCGCGGGGACGAGCAGAGCGCCGAGGGCGAGGCTGAGGAACGCGTCGCCGATGAGCGGGGCGGCGAGCCGGCCGGCCGCCGCGGCCGCCGCGGCGGCCAGCGCGAGGCGCCCGAGCGCCCGGCTGATGGACCGCACCTGGATGGAGACGATCCGGGAGCCGAGGCCGTGCAGGAGCAGCAGCGCGGTGGTGCTGATCCCGGCGGCGTTGGCGGCGGCGATCCCGTACACGCCCCACTCGCCGACGGCGGCGGATCCCGCGGCGACGGTGACGGCGAGCCCGGCGGCCATGGCCGCGGCCGGGTACCAGGTGGGCCGCCCGGAGGAGAAGAACGGGCGCCCGAGCGCGCCGACCAGGGTGTGTCCGAGCAGCCCGACCGCGTAGACGCGCATCACGGTGGCCGTGGTCTCGGTGTCGCGGGCGTCGAAGGCGCCGCGCTCGAAGAGGACTTCGACGATCTGGGGGGCGTAGCCGAGGATGAGCGCGGTGCCGAGGAGGACGACCAGTCCGGCGAGCGCGAGGTCGTTCTCGACGCGGCGGCGGGCCCGCTCCCGGTCGCCCTCGGCGATCGCCTTGGCGACGGCGGGGAAGGTGACGGTGCAGAACATCAGCGACAGCACCATCGGCATCTGCGCGACCTTCTGCGCGTAGTTCAGATGGGAGATCGCGCCGCTGGGGAGCGAGGACGCGAGGAAGCGCTCGACGAGCACCTGCGACTGACGGCTGACGGCGAACAGGACGATGGGCGCGAGGACGGCGAAGCCGACGAGACGGGCGCGTCCGCGCTGCCGGGGCACCCGCGCCCGGCACGGGCGGGCCCGACCGCCCGTCACCTGGGTGACGAACATGGGGAGCTGGATGAGCACCATCAGCAGTCCGCCGACGGCGACGCCCGCCGCCGCCGCGCGGACGCCCCACAGGGAGTGCAGGACGACGGTGGTGGCGATGATGCCCGCGTTGTACGCGACGTAGACCCCGGCGGGGAGCAGAAAGCGGCCGTGGGCGCGCAGGGCGGCGCTGAAGTATCCGGCGATGCCGAAGGTGAGGACGGTGAGCGCGGTCAGCCGGGTGCAGTCGACGGCGAGCCGCGGATCGGCGAACCCGGGGGCCAGGGCGTGGACGAACTGCGGGGTGAGGACGATCAGCAGCCCGGTCGCGCAGGCCAGTACGGCGAACAGCACGGGGAGGGTGCCCCGGACCAGGTCCCGTACGGCGTCGGGTGAGCGCCCGGCGGCCCGTTGCGCGAGCGCGAGGCTGAACGCGGGCACCAGCAGCAGCGCCATCGCGTCCTCGATGAGGAGGGTGGCCGCCATCTCGGGCACGGTCCACGCGATGAGGAAGGCGTCGCTGTCGAGGCTCGCGCCGTAGATCTGGGCGATCGCCTGGTCGCGTACGAGACCGAGGAGCGCGCCCGCGACGGTGAGCCCGGCGGTGATCGCGGCGGCGCGGGCGAGGACGTTGCCGAGCCGCGGCGGCCCGGTCCTCGGGGCGGTGCCGGTCCGGGTGTCCACCCCGGTGTCGGTTCCCGTCATACGGGCCGTGCCCCGTCCCGGCCCGCGGGAGCCGGGTCCCACCGCGCCGCGTCCCGGTGGGCGGGCGCTTCCGTCCCTCTCGCGTCCGCGGGCTCTCTCCCGCCCGCGGGCGCCAGGGCCCACCGGGCGGCGAGCCCGAGGACGATCCCGGTCAGCACGGTCGAGGGCCCGCCGATGTCGGCGTACAGGAAGTCGACGGTCTGCCAGAGCATCAGGGCGACGGCCACGAGCCCGCAGTCGGCGGGTCCGGCGCGGCGGAGCAGTCTGCGGATGCCGCCGGCGAGCAGGGCGGCCCAGCTCACGGCGAACGCGGTGAGGCCGATGAGCCCCTGCTCGCCGAGGATCAGCAGATACATGTTGTGCGGGGACAGCAGAGGCTGCTTGCGGAACGTCTGTCCGGCGCCCGCGATGTCGCTGCCGGAGGAGAGCCCGATGGAGGCGTGGGCGTCGCGGTGGGCGGGGAAGCCCTTGAGGCCGACCCCGGTGACGGGTTCCTCCCGCCACATGCTCGCGGCGGCGGCCCACATCGTGTACCGGTCGCTGACGGAGCGGTCGGGGGCGGCGGTCACCTGGGTGATGCTGCCGAGCCGCTGCGAGATCATCTCGGAACCGACGCCGAAGCCGCCGACGAGGACCACGGTCACCGCCGTCAGCACGGCGAGCGTCGTGACGGCCCGGCGGAGTCCGGCCAGCAGCAGCATCGTGAACGCGGCGGCTCCGGTCGCGATCCACGCGCCCCGGCTGAACGACAGGCCCAGCGGGACGACGAGGAGGGCCGCCGTTCCGGCCGCGGCCACCCGCAGCCGGCGGGGTGCGCCCGGCGGGGTGCGCAGGGCGAACGCGGCGGCGGCGAGCAGTCCGTACGCGACCACGGTGGCCATGCCCATGACGTCGGTGGGACCGAAGGTGCCGACGGCCCGGACGTCCTCGCCCCGGTAGGAGGCGCCGGCCCCGGTCGTGTACTGGTGGATCCCGATCCCGCCCTGCACCAGGGCGAGGACCACCAGGGAGCCGGTGACGATCCGGAAGTCGTGTGCGTCGCGCACCAGGAGGACGACGGCGGCGGGCACCAGCACGAAGACCTGGAGATAACGCACGAATCCGGGCAGGGCGGCCGTCGGGTCGGCGGCCGTGACGGTGGCGATCGCGACCGCGGCGGCGGGGAGGGCGAGCACCGCGGCGGCGGACGGTGTCAGCGCCGCCGCCCGGGTCCGGAGCACCCGCACGGCGCAGAAGAGCACCAGCGCGCCCGACGCCAGATCCGCGGGCACGAGCCCGCCCGCCCCGGCCCGGCTTCCCTCCGGCAGGGGCGCGGCCAGCAGCAGGACGGTCCCGATCAGCGGCAGCAGCGGCCAGCGGCGGGCGAGCCGGCGCAGCGTGTGACGGGCTCCCCCGTCCGTCTCCGGCGCCGGACGCGGTGTCCCGGTCGGCGCCGCCGTGAGCACGGCCATGGTCAGCTGCCCCCGAGCCGGAACAGCGAGGCCGCCGTACGCGCCATGATGCACATGTCCTGCCAGGGCGACCAGGTCTCGATGTAGTGGTTGTCGAAGCGGGCCCGCTCCTCGATCGAGGTGTCGCCGCGCAGCCCGTTGACCTGCGCGAGCCCGGTGATGCCGACAGGCATCCGGTGGCGGGCCCGGTATCCGGGGTGGGCGTGGCCGAACTTGGCGACGAAGTAGGGCCGTTCGGGCCTCGGGCCGACCAGGCTCATGTCGCCGCGCAGCACGTTCCACAGCTGCGGCAGTTCGTCGAGCGAGGTGCGGCGCAGCACACTGCCGGTGACGCTCATCCGGCGGTCGTAGGCGACGTTCCACCGGGTCGCGGACTCGTGCTCGTTGGCCGGGGCGAGCGTACGGAACTTCAGCAGGGTGAACGGCCGCCCGTCCAGGCCGATCCGCTCCTGCCGGAAGATGACGCCGGGCCCGTCCGCCAGCCGTACGGCGAGCGCGCACCCGGCCATCACCGGGGCGGCGGCGACCAGCGCGACCGCGGCCAGGACGGTGTCGATCGTCCGCTTGACGGCCCGGGCGACGGGCCGGTGCAGCCCGCTGCGCAGAGGGCGTACGGAGAAGCCCCACAGATGGTCGTGGCCCACGGCCCGCCGCCAGACGTTCCCGCTGGCGGTGCCGCCGTCGACGAGCCACAGCCGGCAGCCGTGCTCGGCGAACAGGGCGATGAGCGCGGCCGATTCGGTGTCGGAGCCGGGCGGCTGGGTGAAGACGGCGTGCCGGACGGCGTTCTGGATGACCGCGCGGCCGATGTCCTCGGGCGCCGTGAGCACCGGGAGCGTCCCGGCGTCCTGCCGGTGCCCCGAAGGGTCGGGCCGTCCGTCGTCGACCTGGCCGACCGGCCGCATGCCGTACTCGCCGTGCTCGCCCAGCGCGGCCGTCACCTGCTGGGCGAGCGGCCCCCGGCCGACCACCAGCGCCGACTGCGGCCTGCGGGCGCGCACCCGGCGGCGAGCCGTGTACAGCAGGGCGCGGGCGCCGCAGGCGAACACGGTCTGCGCCCCGGCGGCGAGGGTGAGGGGGAGCCAGCCGGCGCGCAGTCCGGGGTCGTACGCGGCCAGCGCCTCGGCGACCGCGAACCACTGCAGCAGCGCGAGCCCGGACAGGGCGGGCACCTCGGCGAGCGGCGACGGCGACAGGCTCGGCCGGTACAGCCCCCGGCAGGCGTACATCACGGGCTGCGCGGCGGCGAACAGCAGGAGTACGGCGGGGGGCCACGGCAGCGGCGGCAGCAGGGCCGCGGTGAACGCCAGGGCGCACACATCGGCGGCCAGCAGCCCTGTCAGGGGCCCGAGCCGGCCGGTGGCGCGCCTGCCGACGGCCGCGTCCCGGCGGCGGACGGTCCCGCGAGGCGGCAGGAGCGCGGTCCGCACCGCTGTGCGCGCCGGTGGTCTGCGGGTGGCGTGGGGGGTGTGGTGGGGCGCGGGAGCACTCTCCGTCGTCATCGCTTGGTGCGCTTCCTCGTCGTCATGGGGGGCGAACTGAGCAGGTCCTGATAGAGGCCGGAGACGGCGGCGGCCGTCTTCCGTACGTCGCAGGTCGCCCGCATATGGGTCTGCGCCTCGCGGCCGAGCCGGGCGCGTAGTCCGGCGTCCGCCAGCAGCGCGGTGAGCGCGGCGGCGAGCGCGTCCGGATCGTCCGGTGGTACGAGGCTGTGGTGCTCGTGGCCGGGCGGCAGGCTCTCCCGGGCGCCGCTGACATCGGTCACCACGACGGGCCGGCCGCAGGCCATGGCCTCCAGGGGGGCGAGTGCCATGCCCTCCCAGCGGGACGGGAGGACGACCAGGTCGGCGGCGCGCAGCCAGGGCCTGATGTCGGGGATCGCCCCGGCGAACAGCACGCCGGGCGGGGCGAGCCGGGTGAGCTGTTCGCGGTCGGGGCCGTCGCCGACGAGCAGCAGCCGGGCGCCGGGCGCGTCCGCGAGCACCCGCGGCCAGGCGGCCAGCAGGATGTCCTGTCCCTTCTGCCGGCACAGGCGCCCCACGCACAGGACGAGGGGTGCGCCGGCCGGGACGTCCGTCAGCTCCGGCAGCGCGTCCCGTGCGCGCTGGCGCTCGTGCTCCGGGCCGGTGCGGGGCCCGGAGCCGGGGGCGCACACCGGCGCGAAGTGGCCGATGTCGATGCCGTTGCGGATGACCGCCCAGCGTGCGGCGATCCCGGCGCGCTCCCCCGCGCGCCGTTCGGTCTCGCTGACGCACAGCGTCCGGGTGGACCAGCGGGTCCCGTACCGCTCCCAGGTGAGCGCCAGGCCGGCCGCGCGGCCCTCCACGGCGTCGAAGGACCAGGCGTGCGGCTGGAAGACGGTGGGTACGCGCCCGCGTACGGCGAGCCGGGCGACGAGTCCGGCCTTGGCGCTGTGCGCGTGCACCAGATGGGGGCGGCAGCGGCGGATGAGCCGGGAGGCGGTGAGCACTTCCCGGGCGAGCCGGGGGCCGGGGGCGCGTCCGGCGGGCCAGGTGTGCACCCGGGCACCGGCCTCGGCGGCGCGGTCGGCCAGTTCGCCGCCGGACGGGCAGGCGACCACCGCCCGCAGTCCCTCGGCGACCTGCGCCCGGACCAGGTCGGTGACGACACGGGCGACTCCCCCTTCCACCGGCTGTACCAGATGGAAGATCGTCAGTTGGCTCGGCTCAGTCCGGGTTCTGTGCGGCACGTGCGGCTCTCTTGGTACGTGGAGTGATCTGGCTCGGGGCGAGCAGCGCCGCGGCCGGGATTCAGCGGCGGGTTTCTGCCTGCACGAAGAGAACGCCGAGGAAGTATCCGAGGTTTTCGGCAGTGAAGCGGAAACTCAAACTGGTGCCCCCGGACATCAGTGCGGGACTGATATCGAAAACGTCGGAGTCGTAGCCAAGCGTGTTCATATGGGCGGGTTGACGCTTGATCGAACGGCCCGGACCGGCGATGGTGGAGTTCATGACATCCCTCGCCGGGTTGACGGGGTCGCCGAGCCCGAACACCTTCCCGTTTTCCGTGCGCACGTTCACGGTGTCACCCTTGACGCCGCGGTCGCCGTCGTAGGCGACCATTCCGGCGCGCCCGCCCGCCTGCGCGGGAATGCGCAGTCCGGGCAGGGTGATCTCCTGGCTCCCGCTCTGTGTTTTCAGCGTCTCGAATCCGTCCCAGAGGGAAAGATGGCGCTGTGGTTCGACGCTGTTCTCATAGGCGACGGCCAGCGTCCAGCCTCCCCAGGCGCCGACTTCGGAATGCCCCATCGCCACATTGATCTGGGCGACGGTGTAAAGGCCGGAACCGCTCCGGCGGACCAGCGGGGTGACATCGGCGGACGCCTGGAAGGCATCGCTGCCGTCGGCGTCCCGGTGGGCGATACGGGTGTCGGCGAGGACCTCCTTGTACTGGCCGCCCGACTCGGCGATGAGGACGCGGCCGTTGTCCTTCGGCGGCTTCTGCTCGCCGACGCGCAGGTTGCCGCCCCAGTACAGCCGGGCGTAGGTGACCTTGGCGCCGCTCGGCAGAGCCAGTTCACCGCGGCTGGAGTTGTAGGTGTTGGGGTCGTCGTCCTCGTCGACGTAGTACATCCCGAAGTCGCCGTTGACCCCCGCCCCGCCCCCGCGCACCGAGGCACAGGAGCCCGCAGACGCGCTCACCCGGGTCCGGCAGGTGATGGCGGAGTTGGCCGCGCGCACGATTCCGCCGTGCTGCACGGCCTGATAGCGCTGGGTGAACTCAATTCTGGGGGATTCCTGGGTGTCCGGTGCGCCGCTGGCCGTGAGCGGGACGGCCGAGAACGCGAACAGAAACACCGAGCCCAGAAAGCCTCTTACTGCGAAGCCCGCCGACTTGGACATGACGTGCCTCTCCGTCTCGACCGGCATGACAAAAACAGAAGTGCACTTTGACAGAAACCATGAGGCGAATCACGCCGGACTCGCTTGTAACCCCCATCTGGCATTGGGGAGGCTTTAAGGAAATAAACCTTCGAGTGATCCCGCACATCTCTTTCCGGAGACGCTCGTTGTGGCTGTATCTCTGCCCGAACGGATGGGGGCGGTGTCACACGGTCGAGTGAAACGAGCCGGACGGCATCCGCACGGCCCGACAAGTGGCTGATACGAGAATCTCCGCGGGGGTTTCCCGGCGGGGCCGCCCTCGTTACCCGTTCAACGGCGGCGACGACCGCCGCCGGAGAAAGGGATGCGAACAGATGAGGTACTCGAGGGTTGCCGCGGTCATCGTCGGCTCGGTGACCGCGATCGGCGCGGCGGCTCCCGCGATGGCGGCGACGCCGTCGGCGATGCCCCCCATGAGCCTGAACGGCGGGCTTGCCCACACCCTCAGCTCGACACCGCTGCTGAACGGCGGCAGCGGGAACGTGGTACAGGACGTCGCCGGCACCGCGACCGATCTGAACAACGTCAGGGGCGACGCCCCCGAGCAGGTCCTGAAGTCGGCCGGTGAGCTGACCCCTCTGCTGGGCGGTGTCGAACTGGGCGGCTGAAGCCGTCGGCCCCCGTGCGGGGCCGGGGTCCGGGAAGGGGTGCGGCCGGCGGCGGCCGCACCCCTTCGCGTATGCCCGTCCGCGCGCCCGTTCCCCGTGCCCGGCCCACGGGAGGTCCGGGGCCGGGAGGTCCGGCAACGGCAAAAGGGTGGCGCCCCCGGTCGGTACCGGGAGCGCCACCCTTCACGCGGCGGGGGAACGTCAGCCGTTGGCGGCCACGTTGCCGAAGGCCGGGTTCAGCAGGCCGATCACGTTGACGGAGTCGCCCGCGACGATGATCGGGATGTGCACGGGGACCTGGCCCACGTTGCCGGACAGGACGCCCGGGGAGTGAGCGGCAGCGCCGTTCGCCTCGCTGCTGGCGAACGCGGAACCGGCGGCGGCACCGGCGGCGATACCGGCGGTGGCGAGCACCACGGCGGCCTTCTTGGCAGTCTTCATGGGAAATAGCACCTTCTGTTCGATGTTCTGCCCTGTGCAAGGGCTCACACCGATCGCAACGGGCCACCCGTGGTGCGGACACGGGTACCCGGCTGGTTGACCCCCGTTCGGCCCAATGCCTCAACGCGCCCCGCACCCAGGGCCATTGGAGTGAACCGGGAGAACCAAACGCAGGAGGCCGTGGTTGTCAGAGCGCTCCAGTTGCGGGCATCCACGAGACAGAAGGACGGAACATGCTCAAGAAGGTTATGGCGACCGCGGCGGTCACATTCTCCGTGGTGGGCGCGGGCGCGACGATGGCACCGCAGGCTATGGCCATCGGCGACCACGAGGGCACGACCTCGGTCAGTGGCAACGGTGCCTCGCAGACGTACGGCAACTCCGAGACGCACGGGGACATGAGCCCGCAGATGGGTCTCGTCCAGGGGTCGCTGAACAAGCCCTGCATCGGCCTGCCGGTCAAGGGCAACGTCGGCTCCGTCGCCGGCGCCGTCCCGGTCTCCGTGCAGGACGTCCCGATCCTCTCGGCGCCGCAGAACCAGCAGTGCACCGAGAACTCCACGCAGGCCAAGGGCGACGAGCCGCTGTCGCACATCCTGAGCAACATCCCGATCCTGTCGGGCAACGGCGTCGGCAACAACTGACCCACTCCGGCGGCTGGTCGGCGGCGACCGACGGCACGGACACCCCGAGGACCCCGGCACCGCCTGGTGCCGGGGTCCTTGCGCCGTCCGGGCCGGGCGCGGTCGGACAATCGCATACGAGCACGCCCCATTGGCCCATTGTTTCGAATTGATTCACTCCCTGGGAATTCATTCCGCAAACGGGTGAATACCGACCCCATTCGGCCGCGCGCCGATGCTTGAATGACCCCGCAGATCGCTCATGGATCTGTTCCGGATGCACGCCTCCAGCCGGCGGCGCATTGCGTCGTGGGGCGGTCGTGCTTCCTGTTGGCATGACGCGTCCGGATGCGCGCGGCGATCTGCCCGGTCGGGGGAGGGCCCCCTCGCGGGCCCTCCCTCGATATGCGTACGACATCACCCGTGGAGACATTGCAACTTTCGGGTGAACGGGCAGAACCAAACGGACCGAGAGCAGTTGATCAGTCTGCTCCGCGATCGATCGTTCATAGTGAAAAGGGAACAATCAAATGATCAAGAAGATTCTGGCTACCGCTGCGGTCACCGCTTCGATGGTGGGCGCCGGCGCCACGATGGCCGCCCCGGCCATGGCCATCGGCAATGACAACGGCACCACCTCCTTCAGCGGCAACGGAGCCTCGCAGACCTACGGCAACTCCGCCACCCACGGCGACATGAGCCCGCAGATGGCGCTGATCCAGGGCTCGCTGAACAAGCCCTGCATCGGCCTGCCGGCCAAGGCCAATGTCGGCTCCGTCGCCGGCGTCGTCCCGGTCGCCGTGCAGGACGTCCCGATCCTCTCGGCGCCGCAGAACCAGCAGTGCACCGAGAACTCGACCCAGGCCAAGGGTGACGAACCGCTGTCGCACATCCTGAGCAACATCCCGGTTCTCTCGGGCAACGGCGCCGGCAACAGCTGAGCGATGAATCCCTGATGTGTGCCCCCGAGCGCGATGCGCCCGGGGGCATGCCCCATTCAGGGCAATTCACCGTCGGCGCTTTCCTCGGAGAATGAGGAAAGGCGCATACGAGTGACTTTTTGAAGCGATGCTATAGGCAAGTTTCCCGGCGGGAAGCACGTCGTTACTAGATCTGTGGGGGTGCATATGAACAGGAAACTGTCGGCGCAGTGCGCGAAGGTCGTGCCTGCGTTCCGTGCCGCCGCTGAAAGGATCGATGAGATGAAGCACAAGAAGGCCGCCGCTGTTGTCGCCGGTGTCATCATGGCCCTGGGTTCCGCCGCTCCGGCCATGGCCGACACGGACGCCCACGGTGCCACCATCGGGTCGCCCGGCGTGCTGTCCGGCAACGTGATCCAGGTCCCGATCAACATCCCGATCAGCGTCTGCGGCAACTCGATCAGCGTGATCGGGCTGCTCAACCCGGCCCTCGCCAACACTTGCGCGAACGGCTGACATTAAGTCAGTATGAGAAAATGAGAATCGCTGACATTTAGTCAGAGTTCAGCGGCCCTGATGCGCGCGAATAGTGCGTATCGGGGCCGCTTGCATGTCAATTCACGCCATGCCACCGGGCAAACCGCCTTAGCTGGGCTAGCCAGCTTGTTGTTTGGTCTCTACCATTCAACCCGTCCGGGCCTTCGACAAGCGCAGTGAAATGGTTGAAGAGGTGACATGCCCATGATCGTCCGCATGTCTTTTCCGGGCAGCCCCTCACTTTTCCCGATGGGAGAACAATGTCTCGTGCACTTCTTGTAGGCGGCGCGGCTACGGCGATGCTCGGATCGCTGCTCACCGCCCAGTCCGCCTCGGCGGCCACGCGCCTGCCGCCGCCCGCGCCCGACAAGATCACGATCGAGGTCGCGTCGATCAACGGTTCGGGCTGTCGTCCGGGATCGGCCGCCATCGCGGTGGCCGAGGACAACACCGCCTTCACCGTGACCTACAGCGAGTACCTGGCGAAGGTCGGCGTCGGCGCCTCGCCGACGGACTTCCGCAAGAACTGCCAGCTCAGCCTGATCGTGCACGTCCCGCAGGGCTTCACCTACGCGATCTCCAGCACCGACTACCGCGGCTTCGCCAGCCTGCAGAACGGTGCGATCGGCACCCAGAAGGCCTCGTACTACTTCCAGGGCTCCCCGGACACCGCGTCCAGGTCCCACACCTTCCGGGGCCCGCTGACCGACAACTGGCAGGTCACCAACGTCAACGAGTGGGACCAGCGGATCTACAAGCCGTGTGGGGAGTACCGCAACTTCAACATCAACACGGAGCTGCGGGTCAACGCCGGCACGTCCGACCCCACCAAGACGACCAGCTTCATGGCGATGGACTCCACCGACGGCGCCATCAACACGAAGTACCACTTCCACTGGAAGACCTGCCCCTGACACACACCGCCGCCGTCGCCGGCCTCGTCGCGGCGCCCGGCTCCGCCACCGTGGGCGGTCACCCGGTCGCACGATGGATCCAGCTGCCGGAACTGCCGGTGCGAACGGCTGACATTAAGTCAGTATGAGAAAATGAGAATCGCTGACATTTAGTCAGAGTTCAGCGGCCCTGATGCGCGCGAATAGTGCGTATCAGGGCCGCCCTCCTGTTAATTCACGCCATTGGGCCGGGCAGCCCGTCGGCTGCACTGGCCAGCCCGTTGCCTGGTCTCTACCATTCGATCAGTCCCGCCCTTCGACAAGCGCAGTGAAATAGTTGAAGAGGTGACATGCCCATGTCTATTTGGCATGTCTTTCCGGGCAAGCCCCTCACTTTTCCCGATGGGAGAACAATGTCTCGCGCACTTCTCGTTGGTGGCGCCGCCGCGGCGATGATGGGGTCGCTGCTCAGCGCCCAGACCGCTTCGGCGGCTCCGTCCCTCGCCACGCCCGGCCCCAACAAGGTCACGATCGAGGTCGCGACGGTCAACGGTTCGGGCTGTCGTCCCGGAACCGCCGCCGTCGCGGTCTCGGAGGACAACACCGCCTTCACCGTGACCTACAGCGAGTACCTGGCGAAGGTCGGCGTCGGCGCCACGCCGACGGACTTCCGCAAGAACTGCCAGCTCAGCCTGATCGTGCACGTCCCGCAGGGCTTCACCTACGCGATCTCCAGCACCGACTACCGCGGCTTCGCCAGCCTGGAGCGGGGCGCGATCGGCACCCAGAAGGCGTCGTACTACTTCCAGGGCTCCCCGGACACCGCGTCCCGGACCCACACCTTCCGGGGCCCGCTGGCCGACAACTGGCAGGTCACCAACGTCAACAGCTGGCCCCAGCTGGTCTGGAAGAACTGCGGTGAGAACCGCAACTTCAACATCAACACCGAACTGCGGGTCAACGCCGGCACCTCGGACCCGAAGAAGACCACCAGCATCATGGCGATGGACTCCACGGACGGCGTGATCAAGTCCGAGTACCGCTTCGCCTGGAAGACCTGCCCCTGAGCAGACGCTCTGAGCACGGTTGACCGATCCAGCCGTCCCGGCCGCCCCCTGGCGGCCGGGACGGCTGTTCGGCGTCGTCGCGTCACTCCCAGCGGTGTAGGTGACGAGGGCAACACCTGTTCGCTTGCGTCCCCCGGGGGCAGTGTGAAGCGCAGGCGAAAAGGCGCTTCCGGTATTGCATTCGAAGGGCATGCGGCGATTTCGCCGATTGAAAGCATCAATGGGGACATTCCCGTAAACCCGTCCGCGGGAAAAACACGCGGCGACCGGAGTTACACGCCCGTAAGCTCGCGGACATGCAGGTGATCCAGTCGACGAAGCTCGCGAATGTCTGTTACGAGATCCGTGGTCCGGTCCTTGAGGAGGCGATGCGGCTGGAGGCGGCAGGTCATCGCATCCTCAAGCTGAACACCGGCAACCCGGCGGCGTTCGGGTTCGAGTGCCCGCCCGAGATCCTGGAGGACATCCTCCGCAATCTCGGCGACGCGCACGGCTACGGTGACGCGAAGGGGCTGCTGTCCGCGCGCCGCGCGGTGATGCAGCACTACCAGACCAAGGGCATCGGCCTGGACGTCGAGGACGTCTACCTCGGCAACGGGGTCTCCGAGCTGATCCAGATGTCCATGCAGGCGCTGCTGGACGACGGTGACGAGGTGCTCGTACCCGCTCCGGACTATCCGCTGTGGACCGCGTCGGTGTCGCTGGCCGGTGGGACGGCCGTGCACTACCGGTGCGACGAGCAGTCCGACTGGATGCCGGACCTCGCCGATGTGGAGCGGAAGATCACCGATCGCACCAAGGCGATCGTGATCATCAACCCGAACAATCCGACCGGGGCCGTCTACGACGACGAGATGCTGCGCGAGCTCACCGAGATCGCCCGCCGCCACCGACTGGTGGTCTGCTCCGACGAGATCTACGACCGGATCCTCTACGACGGCGCCACCCACACCCCGACCGCCGCGATCGCCCCCGATCTGCTGGTGCTCACCTTCAACGGGCTCTCCAAGAACTACCGGGTGGCCGGATACCGCTCCGGCTGGCTGGCCGTGTGCGGGCCCAAGACCCACGCCTCCTCCTATATCGAGGGCCTGACCATCCTCGCCAATATGCGCCTGTGCGCGAACATGCCCTCGCAGCACGCGGTGGCCACCGCGCTCGGCGGGCGGCAGTCGATCGAGGACCTGGTGCTGCCGGGCGGGCGGATCCTGGAGCAGCGGGATGTGGCGTACGACCTGCTGACGCAGATCCCCGGGGTCACCTGTGTGAAGCCCAAGGGGGCGCTGTATCTCTTCCCGCGGCTCGATCCCCAGGTCTTCAAGATCAAGGACGACCGGCAGATGGTGCTGGATCTGCTGCGGGCCGAGAAGATCATGGTCGTGCACGGTACGGGGTTCAACTGGCCGGAGCCCGACCACTTCCGGATCGTGACGCTGCCCGCGGTGCAGGACCTGGCGGACGCGGTGACCCGGATCGGGTCCTTCCTCGACGGCTACGGACAGCACTGAACGCCCGTCCCCGGCGGCCCGGGACGGGCGGGGACGCCGGTCTCCTCGCGATTCCCGACAAGGGCGAACTTTAGACTGAATCCAAGCTAGGATGGTCTCCTGACAGTGAGCAGGAGGCCATCCCCATGTACGAGCCGATCCGCACCAGGTCCGTCCACACGGTGACCCAGGACGCGCAGTACCCCCACCGCTCGCGCGAGGAGGAGCTGGACATCCAGCTCGCCGGCCATCTCTCCGCGCTCCTGGCCGTCACCGACGACCTGGCACTCACCGAGGCGGCCGAGAGCATCGCGTCCCAGATCGCGCGGCTGCGGGGCGCGCCGCCCGCGCGCCGTACGGCCGGCGGCGGCCGGGACCCCGAGGCGCTGCACCGCCGCGCCCACGCGCTCGCCGGGCGCGCCCTGGTCGTGGCGGCCTCTCGGGCCGACACCGCCGTGGCGATCCTCGCCGCCGAGCGGATGGACGCCCACACCGCGGCCCTCGACGCCCTCCGGCTGGTCGGCGCCCCCTGACGGCCCCGGTCCACGGGCCGCGAAGGCGCGTGGACCGGGTGCCACACCCGGCGCCCCGGCCGGGCCCCTCCCCCCGGGTCCCGGCCTGGGCGCACCCCGCCGTGCCCCGTGCCCTACGGCACACCCCGGCCACGGGGACGCCTATGCGCTGGTGCGGCTTCGGCGGCAGCAGCCGGTGCTCACAAGGGGCCGGCCCCCGGAGCCTGAGGGGGCACCGGGGGCCGGGACGCGGCAGACCCGGGCGAGACTCCACAGGTCAGGGCGGTTGTCAGGCGGTCCGCCGCGATGTATCGGTGACGCTCGACCGGCCCCGCCGGAAGCCCGGAACACCCTGCCGGTCCGGACCGGGCGGTCGGCGCGCGGTCAGCCCAGCCGGGCGACCAGCGAGCGGTACTCGTCCCACAGCTCCTTCGGAGTGTGGTCACCGAAGGTGTTCAGGTGCTCGGGGACCAGGCCGGCCTCCTCGCGCCACACCTCCTTGTCGACCTTCAGCAGGAAGTCGAGGTCGTCGGCTGAGAGGTCGAGGCCGTTCGTGTCCAGCGCCTCCGCGGTCGGCAGGATGCCGATCGGGGTCTCGACGCCGTCGGCCGTGCCCTCCAGGCGCTCCACGATCCACTTCAGGACACGGCTGTTCTCGCCGAAGCCGGGCCAGACGAACTTGCCCGCGTCGTTCTTGCGGAACCAGTTGACGTAGTAGATCTTCGGCAGCTTGGACCGGTCGCCCTTCTCCGCGGCGGCCTCGCCGACCTTGATCCAGTGGGCCATGTAGTCGCCCATGTTGTAGCCGCAGAACGGCAGCATCGCGAACGGGTCGCGGCGCAGCTCACCGACCTTGCCCTCGGCGGCGGCGGTCTTCTCGGACGCCACGTTCGCGCCGAGGAAGACGCCGTGGTTCCAGTCGAAGGACTCGGTGACCAGCGGTACGGCGGAGGCGCGCCGGCCGCCGAAGAGGATCGCCGAGATCGGCACGCCCTTCGGGTCCTCCCACTCGGGCGCGGCGATCGGGCACTGCGCGGCCGGGACGGTGAACCGGGCGTTGGGGTGGGCGGCCGGGGTCTCGGACGCGGGCGTCCAGTCGTTGCCCTTCCAGTCCGTGAGGTGGGCCGGAGCCGCCTCGGTCATGCCCTCCCACCAGACGTCGTTGTCGTCGGTGAGCGCGACGTTGGTGAAGACGGCGTTGCCCCAGAGGGTCTTCATGGCGTTGGCGTTGGTGTGCTCGCCGGTGCCGGGCGCGACACCGAAGAAGCCGGCCTCGGGGTTGATCGCGTACAGCCGGCCGTCCTCGCCGAACCGCATCCAGGCGATGTCGTCGCCGATGGTCTCCACGGTCCAGCCGGAGATCGTGGGCTCCAGCATGGCGAGGTTGGTCTTGCCGCAGGCGGACGGGAACGCGGCGGCGATGTACTTGGACTCGCCCTGCGGCGGGGTGAGCTTGAGGATCAGCATGTGCTCGGCGAGCCAGCCCTCGTCCCGCGCCATGACGGAGGCGATACGCAGGGCGTAGCACTTCTTGCCGAGCAGGGCGTTGCCGCCGTAGCCGGAGCCGTACGACCAGATCTCGCGGGTCTCGGGGAAGTGCGAGATGTACTTGGTGGAGTTGCACGGCCACGGAACGTCCCGCTCGCCCTCGGCGAGGGGGGCGCCCAGGGTGTGGACGGCCTTCACGAAGAAGCCGTCCGAGCCCAGCTCGTCGAGGACGGGCTGTCCCATACGGGTCATGGTGCGCATGGAGACGGCGACGTACGCGGAGTCGGTGATCTCGACGCCGATGGCGGAGAGCGGCGAGCCGAGCGGGCCCATGCAGAACGGGACGACGTACATCGTCCGGCCCTTCATCGAGCCGCGGAAGATGCCCTTCTCGCCCGCGAAGATCTCCTTCATCTCCGCGGGGGCCTTCCAGTGGTTCGTGGGGCCCGCGTCCGCCTCCTTCTCGGAGCAGATGAAGGTACGGTCCTCGACCCGCGCGACATCGGTCGGGTCGGAGGCGGCGTAGTACGAGTTCGGGCGCTTGATCGGGTCCAGCTTCCGGAAGGTTCCCTTGGCGACGAGCTCCTCGCACAGGCGCTCGTACTCGGCCTCGGATCCGTCACACCAGACGACGCTGTCCGGCTGCGTGATTGCTGCGATCTCGTCGACCCAGGAGATCAGTTCCTGGTGTTCGGTGGGGACGGTGCTGGGAGCCGCGATGTCGCGCGCCACGATCGCTCCTAAATGAGGGGTTCGACGTTCTTGATCTGTTTGCCCCGTGGGGGCCGCGACCCGGATGCTTCGTAGCCCGCTCATCCGGTGCCGACCGCACTCATCTGATCATCCGTGCCATGCGCCCATCTGTCCAGAGGACCACTCACGTGAGCATCGCCACTCACGTCGCGCGCATGCCAGCCGGGCGGGCTGGAGATCATGCCTGGTCAGGGCGTGCAGGGCGGCCGGATTCGTACCGGAATACGGGCTCCGACATCCCGTACCTACGGGTCCGTAGGTACCATCCAACGCATGACCTCCGCCGCGTCCGAAGTGAACGAGATAGAACCTCCTCCGGTGAAACCGAGGCTGCGCGGCTGGCTCCACGCCGGCATGTTCCCGGCCGTTCTGGTGGCGGGTCTCGTTCTCACCGCGTTCGCCGGCTCGACCAGGGCGAGGGTGGCCTGTGCGATCTACGTCCTGACCGCGTGCCTGCTCTTCGGGGTGAGCGCGCTGTACCACCGCGGCAACTGGGGTCCGCGCGGCGAGGCCGTACTCCGGCGGCTCGACCACGCGAACATCTTCCTGATCATCGCGGGCACCTACACCCCGCTGACCATGCTTCTGCTCCCCGATTCGACCGCCCGGCCCCTGCTGTGGGCGGTCTGGGCGGCGGCAGCGGCGGGAATCGCGTTCCGCGTCTTCTGGGTCGGCGCGCCGCGGTGGCTCTACACGCCCTGCTACATAGCGATGGGCTGGGCCGCGGTCTTCTTCCTGCCCGACTTCCTGCGGGCCGGGGGCATCGCGGTGCTCGTCTGCGTGATCGTCGGCGGGCTGCTGTACAGCGCGGGCGGGGTGGTCTACGGCATCAAGCGGCCGAACCCGTCCCCGCGGTGGTTCGGCTTCCACGAGGTCTTCCACTCGTTGACGCTGGCGGCGTTCGTGGTCCACTACGTCGGGATCTCGCTGGTGGCGTACCAGAACTGAGAGCAGCGGGCCGATGGCCGTGACGGGGAGTCGCGGTACGGCCCATCGCCGTCACCGACCGCGAGCAGCGGAGGACCCGGCGTCCAGTTCCACCACGGTGCAGCCCTCCAGCCGGACGATCAGCTGGGCGGCACGGATCCAGCGAATGCGCCGGTCAACGAGATGACCCTGGGCTCAGCCTCCTACATCCTGGAGTACGACTTCGGGGCATAGGCGGCCCCGTCGTGCGCGCACCCGGACCGATCCGGAACCGGCCACCCGGGGCCGGTCGCGATGGCCGACAATGACCGCATGGCAGCCACCGCACGTATCCCCGCCGGTAACCCGTCGCACATCTCCGCGCGCGACGCGCTCACCGCCGGGGCCCGGCCGCCGATGGGACTGCGGGAGCGCAAGAAGCTCAAGACGCGGATCGCGATCCGGAGCGCGACGTACCGGCTGATCGCCGAGCGGGGATACGAGGCGACCACGGTCGAGCAGATCGCCCGGGCGGCGGAGGTCTCCCCGTCCACGGTCTTCCGCTACTTCCCCACGAAGGAGGACATCGTCCTCTCCGACGAGTACGACCCGGTGCTGGAGGAGCGGCTGCGGGCCCGGCCGCGGGACGAGGATCCCCTGGAGTCGTTGCTGCACGTCTTCCGGGAGAGTCTGTCCTCCCTCGCCTCCGACGACGCCGGGGAGGTCGCCGGCCGGGTGAAGCTGCTGCTGGAGGTGCCGGCCGTACGGGCCCGGATGAGCGAGACGATGGCGGACACGTCACGGGTGCTCGTCCGCGCCCTTGCCGACCGCACCGGCCGTGACGGTGACGATCTCGGCCTCCGCGTGTTCACGGCGGCGGTGACGGGGGCGCTGCGGGAAGTGATCGTGGTCTGGGCGGAGCGCGGCCACCAGGACGATCTGTTGGAGCTGGTGGACGAGGCGCGGTCGGTGCTGAGGGGTGGTCTGCGGCTGTAGGGGGCGAGGGTCGGGCCCACCGCGGGGCGCGGGCTCTTGCAGGGGCTTTGCCCCCTGGTCAGGCCAAAGGCCCGGGGGAAACCCCCCGGGCCCAGGCAGACGGGTGTCAGCGGGCCGTGTCCCCCTTTCCGCAGGCGGTGCCGTCGCGGTTGCGGTCGAGCTTCAGGGGGTCGGCCTTGCCGTTGAGCTTCAGACGGCCGTACTTGTGGGCCTTCAGCCAGTCGCAGCGGGCCTGGGTCGTCGGCTTCACGGCCTTCGGGAAGGCCGTGGGGACACAGACGCCCGCGGAGCCGTAACTGCGCTCACAGCCGGAGATCTTGGGGCTGACGGGCGCCGAGGCCCGCTTCTTCAGGGGCTTCTTCGCGGGCTTGGCCAGGTCGTTCGCGAAGTCGTGGACATGGGCCGACGGGCTGTCGTGCGACGCCGACCGCGCGCCGGAGCCGGAGCCGGCAGGACCGAGGTGGACCCATTCGGCGACGGAGGGGATGCCGTTCGCGTCGACGGCGAAGAGCATGTACCAGCCGGGAGGCGCCAGATTCGGGTTGCTGGTGACATTGAGGTCGATGTTGTTGCCGTTGACCGTCAGCGGCAGATCCACGAAGCGCTGGTTGGGGTCGGAGGAGTGGGTGACCGCCGCCGGGCGGATCAGTTCCGCCTTGGCGATGGGCCGGTTCACCGTGATCCGCTGGGTGTCGCCGTAGTTCCAGCGGTTGTCGGCGACCGACGTGATGTCCGGCCGGTTCCCCTTGAGCAGATACGGCGGGGTGTAGATGGACACGTTGTGGTTGTACGTGCCGTTGCCGGGGTTGTCGCCGACCGACATCACCCGCCCGTCGGGCAGCAGGAACGACGACGAGTGGTACCCGCGCGGAATCGGGTCCTTCGCCAGGCCCTCCTCGTAGGTGTTGGTCACCGGGTTGAAGAAGGACGCCTCGAACACCGGGTCCGCCCGGTCGTGCATCCCGCCGCCGGTCTCGAAGACCTTGCCGTCGGGCAGCAGCACGGCGGACACGTACATCTTGCCCTCGGCGCCCGTCTGCGGCCGCCTGCCCGCGCCCTGGTCGACCTCGCCCCGCGGCAGCAGCGGGCCCGGCTGGTAGGCGGGGCTCGGCGCCTTGAGGTCGATGATGTCGGTCAGCCGGTTGGCGACCGGGTTCTGCTCGTTGTTGCCGCCGCCGATCGTGAGGACGCGCTGGTCCTGCGCGGGCGGCAGGAGCACGCTCGCGGACTGGTCGCGCTGGTCCTTGTTCTGCAGACCGGGCACATCGGTGATGGTGTTCGCGTTGTAGTCGTAGATCGACGCGCCCGTGCCGGGGGTGCCGTTGCCGAAGACGTGGTTGCCCGAGTAGAAGAGCCGCCCGTCCTGCATCAGGATCATCGACGGGTACAGACCCCAGTACGACCAGGTCTGGTTGACCTGGTTGATCGGCAGCCACCGGTTCTGCGCGGCGGAGAACTTCTCGGCCGTCACATTGCCCGTGGAGTCCTCCTTCAGCCCGCCGAAGGAGATGACGTCACCGTTGCCGAGGATGGTCGCCGACGGGTACCAGTGGCCGTCGTGCATGTCGTTCGTCCTGGTGTAGGACTCGGTGGCCGGGTCGAAGATGTACGAGTCCTTCAGGCCCTGGTAGCCGACCGTGCCGTCCGCCGACGGGTAGCCCTTGTTGCCGCTCATGATCAGGACCTTGCCGTCCTGGAGCTGGACATGGCCCGCGCAGAACATGTCGACGGGCGTGGGGATCTGACGCCAGGTCCCGTTCGCGGGGTTGTACACCGCCGAGGTGAACGTGCCGGCCGCGAACATCGCCGGATCGTTGCCCGAGCCCGCGATGACCAGCACCTTGCCGTTGTTCAGCACCACGGAGTGCATGGAACGCACCGGGTTCTGGGTCGGCAGCACGTCCCAGCGGCCCTTCACGCACTCGACGGGCGTCGCGGTGCACTCGGGGTCGGGTGTGGGAACGCCGACTTCCTCCATGGTGTAGTCGTCGGTGGTGACGGACCCGACGCCGTACACCGACACACCCCACGCGATCCGGTCCGTGCCCGGCGGCACGGCGGGCGTACGGACCTCGGCCCGCGCGTACCCCGCGCTGACCGGCAGGGTCATCAGGTCGGTCCAGTACTGCCAGCCGTTCGTGGCGTCGTGCCGGAAGAGGGTGACGGCGGTGTCGGGCGTCGTGCTCTTGTACCAGAGGGACAGGTCGTACTGCCGGTCCGGAGTGACCACGGGTGCGCAGGTCGCGTTCTCGGTGACCAGGGCCTTGCGGTCGCCGCTGACCCGGCGGGTGAGCGAGACCTTCATCGCGGCGGAGCCGGAGTGCGCGTCGGTGACGGTCTGGAACGTGAAGTCGTTGTCACCCCAGCCCGACTTCTTCCAGCACGCGGGCATGCCGTCGTTCCCCGGTCCGCCCGCTGTCTCGAAACCGGGGTTCTGGACCAGATTGGGCCCGGCGGACGCGGGCGCGGGCGCGGTCACGAGGAGTGCGGCGGTCATCGCCGCGACGGCCAGCAGCGCGGTGGATCTGTGCCGGCGGAATGCTGATGGCATGGCGGTTCTCCCTTCTGCTCGGCGCGAGGGGTCCCTGCTCGGCGCACGGCCGACTCGCGCGGGGTGGGTTGTCGGTGCGGCGTCCCATCTGCTCGTGGGACTGACGGAGGCCGGTGGCCCGGCCGCCGGGTCGTGTTCCGCCGGGGGTACGGACGCGGTGCTCCGGTCCGTACGGCGGCGGGGCTCAGGCGTCCTGGCGGGGCCCGCGCGCGCGGGAGCCGCGCGAGGATCGCGGCCCGCGGCCCTTGCGCGGGAGATAGACCAGTGTCTCCGTGGCGGCGTACCGCAGAACGAAGGTCAGCAGCAGCGCCAGGCCCGTCGCGGGCAGCACCGCCATCCCCAGCCATCCCACGAACAGCGCGATCAGCGGAATCCGCAGCAGCAGATCGGCGTTGGCGAGCAGCGCGAATCTGCCCACCCGGTCCGCCCAGTGCCGGTGTCCGCGGCGGTCGCGGAAGATCAGGACCTCGATGAGGAGGAAGTTCCAGACGACACCGAACTGGTTGGCGACGACCTCGGCGGGCAGATAGTGCATCCCCGCCCTCGTCAGCAGGTGCAGGGCGACCAGGTTCGGCAGAAAGCCCGTCAGCCCGATCAGCCCGAACGCGAGCATCCGGGCGAGCGGCGACGAGGTCCGCAGGCCCGAGAGGTGCTTGAGGAAGCGGACGCCTTCCCTCGGCGTCGACTTGGACTCGCCCGCGAACCGCTCCCGGAACACGAACGGCACCTCGGCGACCGTCCGGGGGCGGCAGCGGACGGCCAGCTCCAGCAGGATCTTGTAGCCCAGCGGCTTGAGCGCGCCATCGGCGACCGCGCCCTTCACCGCGCTGCGGCGGATCGCGAAGAACCCGCTCATCGGGTCGCTGATCCCGCGCAGACCGCGCGGGAAGAGCGCCTTGGTGAGCCAGGTGGCCGTACGGGAGACGGCGACCCGGTAGCCCCCGGCCAGGCCCTCGCGGCTGCCGCCGCGGATGTACCGGCTGGCGACGACCAGATCGGCGTTCGTCCGCTCCCCCTCGGCGACCAGGTCGGGGACGAGGGCCGGCGGGTGCTGGAGGTCCGCGTCCATGACGACGATCCAGTCCGAGCCCGCACTCCGCAGCCCCTCGACGACGGCGCCGCCGAGCCCTCCGGCCGGGGTCTCGCGCCGGATCACCGTCACGGGAAACGGACAGTCCTGCGCCGCGCCGGCGATCTCCTCCGGTGTGCCGTCCGTGGAGTCGTCCACGAACAGGACCTCGCAGGGCAGCCGGGACGGTACGGACTCGGTGAGCCGGCGCAGCAGCTCCCGTATGTTCCCCGCCTCGTTGAAGGTCGGGATGACGACGGTCACCGCTCCCGGTTCGGCCAGCTGGGCGGCGCCGAGTTCGGGGTCGCCGCGTTCCTCGGCGCCGGTGTGCGGGGCGGTCATCGTCCGCCCCCGGCGGACGCGTCCGCGATCCGGGCGGTACCGGTCTTCGCGGCCCCGGTCTTCGTCGCACCCGTCTTCGTCGTGCCGGTCTCCGTGGCACCGCTGTCGCCGGGCCGGGCGGCCGCGGCACCCGCGGTACCGGTGTCGTCGACCCGGCGGACCTCGACGCGGTCCTCACCGGAGCCGAAGACGGCGACGGGGGTCGAGTGCCGCAGCGCCGCCCTGACGTTCGGCAGGTCGACCGCGTCCCGTCTGACCGTCAGGGACGACACGACGTAGTCGATGTCCCGCCAGCCGCGCGGCATCGTCTTCGTCACCGCCGGGTCGAGGTCCGCCTTGTAGAACCAGATCGCGCCGGTGCCGGGCTCGAAGCCCTGGTGGACCAGGTCCAGCCAGAGCGCGTCGTCGACGAGTACGCGGGTCGACGCCGGGTCCTCCACCTCGTCCCGCAGCCAGGCCGCGGCGGCCCGGTAGGGCGCGTTCGCGTCCACGGTGAGGGCGTCGCGGTTGCCGTCGATCCAGCGGGGGACGAGCAGGACGGCGGAGGTGACGGCGAGGGCGGCCACACACGCGCGGCGGGCGAACAGGGCGCGGGGCGTGAGTCCCTGCCGCGGATCGCCGGTGCCGGGCGCGGGCTCTGCCGCGTCCTCGGCCGGGTCCACCGCGGGCTTCGCCGCCGGCCCCCCGCGCGTCAGGAACGGGAACGCCGCCCGCTCCCGCCGGGGTTTCCCTCGGTGCAGGATCCCGTACGCCACGCTCGCCGTCGCGCCCGCGAGGACCAGCGCGAGGAACGGCAGCGCCTGGATGACGTACATCGCGGGCAGATAGCCCGACGGGCGGAGCGCCACCAGCGCGAGGATCGCGACGGCGAGGGCGGGACCGGCGAGGGCGCGAGCGGTGACGGACCACCGCAGGGTCAGCAGCAGGAGCAGGGCCGCCGCCAGACCGCCCAGCGGGAGGACCGGGTCGTAGTAGAGCCAGGAGTGGAAGGTCTTGTGGGAGCCGGTGCCCGGGGTGAGGAGGAAACCGGAACCCTCACGGCTCATCTGGTACGTGATGCCGTCGATGAGGGAGACCCTCTCGGAGCTGGGGAACAGCTCCTTGTTCAGCAGCGCGTACAGCGGATACGACAGACCGATCAGCGCGCAGGAGGTCACCGCGCCCGTCACCGCGAACTTGCGGGTGTCGCGGTGGCTGTGCCGCCACATCGTGACGAGGAGGGCCGGCAGGACGAGGAGCATCGTCTCCTTGGTGAGGACGGCCGTCGCGCCCGCGAGTCCTGCCGCGAAGTGGTGCCAGAGGTGGCGGCTGGGGGACGCGGCCAGGCAGAAGGCCAGCAGCATCCACAGGACCGCGAGGTTGTCGAGGAAGATCTCCCGCTGGAAGTAGACGGACAGCGGGGAGAGCCCGGAGAGCGCCATGGCGAGCCCGGCGGCCCAGCGGGGCAGGAACAGCCGCCGCGCCAGCACATAGACGAGGACCGCGGAGGCCGCGCTGACCCCCAGCATCACCCAGCGCATCGGTGCCACCGTCATCGACTCGGGCGCGATGAGGGAGGGTATCCAGGTGAGTCCGGCTATCTGGAGCCAGCCGAGCGGCGGATGGTCGTACCAGTACGTGTAGTGGGCCAGGCCCTTGCCCTGCTGGACCGCCCACGCCTGGGCGAGGTAGGTGCCCTCGTCGTCGCTGAGTGTCGGGAAGCGGGTGATGTTCCAGCCCTGGACGAGCACGATCACGGCCAGCAGGCCGAGGCAGAGCAGCACATCGGGCCGGGAGTTGCGGAAGCGTACGACGGGCCGGGGCAGGACACGGACCCGGGCCCGGATCCGGGCGGGCAGGGCCTCGGACCTGTCCTTTCCGGTGTGCGACCGCTCGGGCGCGGTGACGGCGGCGGAGGCGGTGCCGGCCGTGCCCGGCGTTCCCTCGGCCGTCGTGCCCGGGGCCGCCTCGGCCGTCGTGCCGGAAGCCGCCTCGGCCGTACCGTCCGGCGTCCCGCCGGGTTCTGAAGCGCCGTCGGGTTCCGGAACTCCGTCCGCTTCCGGTACTGCGTCCGGTTCCGGTAACCCGCCCGTCCCGGGTGCGGCACCGTCCGGTCCGGGGGTACCGGCACCGTCCGGTGCGGGGGTCTTCTCGTCGGGGGGCAGGGTGGTCGTCACCGGTGGGCGTCCTCTCGGGTTTCGGTGAGATGCGCGCCGACATGGCTGGTCAGCTCCCACTCGTTGCGGCCCCGCTGCTCCCGCCAGACCGCGCGCACGGCCGCGCCGGCGAGGAGTACCTGGTAGAAGGGGCCGCCGACGATGAGCTTGAGGTAGTGCACCGACCGCACGCGCAGCCCGTACTGCTTGCCGAAGTCGTGCAGTCCCACGATCTCGAAAACAAAGGTGATCATGGCGGTGATCAGCGGCAGGAAGGTCACGATGGCAACGCCCACGGGGACGTCGACAAAGAGCGCGATGGCCACGTTCAGCGGGATGACGACGCCGGTGAACGCCTGGAGGAACGGTGTCATCAGGGTGTAGCGGGCGAGCAGCCGCTGTCCCCGGCTGGGCAGCCGGCGCCAGTCCTTCTTCCGGTAGACCTGGAGGAACCCCTGGTTCCAGCGGGTCCGCTGCTTGAGCAGGCTCATCAGGCTGCCGGGGGTCTCCTCGCGGGTGACCATGTCGCTGTCGTACGCGACGACGACCTTCTTGCCGACGGAGGAGAGCCGTACCCCCAGATCGCAGTCCTCGGCGAGACACTCCGGATCCCAGCCGTCCGCCTCCCGCAGGACGTCGGTGCGGACGAAGACGGTGTTGCCGCCGAGGGGGATGAAGCCCTTCTGCGCGTGCAGATGGAGCCTGCTGCGGAACCAGAAGAAGTACTCCAGGCAGTTGCGGAGGCTGTACCAGCTGGAGTGGAAGTTGATCAGCTGCACTCCGCCCTGGACGACATCGGCGCCGGTGCTTCTGAACGCGTGGTCCACATGGGCGAGGAGTTCGGGGTGGACCTGGTCCTCCGCGTCGAAGACGCCCACGATGTCGCCGCGGCAGTGCGGGAGCGCGGTGTTCAGCGCCTTCGGTTTGTTCTTGGACTCATGGGTGTCGGTGACGACCCGGACCCGGAGGGGATCCTTCCGGGCCGCGCGCTCGGCGACCGCCGCGGTCTCCGGATCGTCGTGGCCGACGATGACGATGATCTCGAAGTTGGAGTGGCTGGACTCCAGGAGCCGCTCGATGGTGTGCTCCAGCACCGCCTGTTCGTGCCGGGCGGGCAACAGCAGGGAGAACGAGAGTCCCACCCCGCCGTCCGGCCGGTCGAAGCTGGTCGCTGCGAGCGTCTCAGGCGTGCGCCAGGCGTGCATCTGCCACCACAGCGTGAACGCCGCCATCCAGAAAAGGGCCATGGATATGGCCACGACCAGCACCGATAACAGCACGAAGCCCCCCTTGGCCCCTCGCGCGTGGCGTCAGGACCCCCCTGGCCAGAAAGCGCGCGTGTGCGGCCGGGTGGTCTCATGCACTCCCCTTGCGCATGTTCCCGGCCACGTCTTGTGTGGGGACCATATCCGCGGAATGTGAAAGTCCGGCGATCATCCGACAAACGCCATCGCATTGCTGACACTTGGCGTGCTGGAGGCCGCGGAACTTTCACATGTGTCCGCTCAGCGGACCGTACGCGACCGGGTGTCACCGTCTGAGGGATTCCCGCCACGGACCGGGCCCTCGTGGTCTAGGGCGCGGGAAGAGGGCTCGGCGCGGGCAGGGTGACCGAGATCGTCAGCCCGCCGTCCGGGTTGGCGACGGTGGTCAGGGGCGCGTCGTGCGCGTCGGCGATCGCGGCGACGATGGACAGGCCGAGGCCCGCGCCCTCGGCGGGCAGCCCGCCGGGCCCCTCGTCCCCGGGCCCGGCCGTGCGGGGGACGCGCAGCCGCCGGAACGGCTCGTACAGCTCGGGCACCCGCCCGGCCGGCACCACCGGACCGGTGTTGGTCACCGTGATCCCGCCGGAGCGTGTGGTCCGTACGAGAACCCGGCCGCCCGGGTGGTTGTACCGGACGGCGTTGTGCACCAGATTGCCGATCAGCCGGGTGAGCAGGACCGCGTCGCCCTCGACCACCGCCGGTGCGAGATCGGTCTCCAGCGCGATACCCGCCCCGGTGGCGGCGCCCCGGTACTGGGCGGCGGCCTCGACCGCCAGCTCGTCGAGCCGCACCGGCTCACGGGATTCGAGTCCCCGCTCGCCCTGGGCCAGCATCAGCAGCCCGTCGATCAGCTTCTCGGTACGGATGTTGGCGTTCAGCAGCTCCTGGCGCATCTCGGCGAGTTCCTGCGGGGTCGGCCGGTCGAGGCCGATGTCGATGGCCGCCCGCTGGACGGCGAGCGGGGTCCGCAGCTCGTGCGACGCGTTGGCGATGAAACGGCGCTGGGTGTCCGCCGCGCGCTGGAGTCGTTCGAGCATGTCGTCGAAGGTGTCGGCCAGTTCCTTGAGCTCGTCGCGGGGGCCGCGCAGCGCGATCCGCTCGTCCAGCCGGGAGAGGGAGAGCCGCTTCGCCGTCGCCGTGACCAGGTGCAGCGGACGCAGCAGCCGCCCGGCCAGCCACCATCCGGCGGCGACGGAGACCAGGGCGAGGACCCCGACGGCGATCCAGGTCACGTCCCACTGGTAGGCGAGGACGGTGTTCTTGAACCGTTCGGCCGAGCTCTCGGAGCTGCTCCGCACGTTCGCCGACGGTTCGCCACGGGTCGGGGGCGGGGCCGTCTTCCCGGGGGACGTACCCGATGACGTACCCGGCTCCGACAGCTCCGGCGCATCGGGGTTCTTCGGTGCCGCCCGCGAAACGGAGGGCCCGGACGGCTTCTGTGTCCCGGGCCGCCCGTTCGGTCCGTCGGACGGATACCGGCCCTGGGAGGCGTACGGCTCGTACGACTCGTGCAGCGTCCCGGCCTCGCGCTCCAGGACCCGGCCGAGCAACAGGTTCACGGTGATGAGGAGGATGGTGACGGCCGTGATGAACAGTCCGCTGTAGAGGGCCGTGAGCCGTACGCGTACGGAAGCGCGCCGCCCCCGTACGACATCCCGGGCCCGGCTCACAGCCGGTACCCCCCGCCCGCGACGGTGAGGATCACGGCGGGCTCCCCCAGCTTGGCGCGCAGCTTGCTCATCGTCACCTTCACCACCGTGGTGAACGGGTCGGTGTGCTCGTCCCACGCCCGCTCCAGCAGTTCCTCGCTGCTCACCACCGCCCCCCGCGCGCGCAGCAGCACCTCCAGCACGGCGAACTCCTTCGGGGTCAGCGGCAGGTACCGCCCGTCCCGGTACGCCTCTCTGCGGCCGGTGTCCAGGCTGATGCCCTCCCTCTCCAGCACGGGCGGCAGCGGCGGGCCACTGCGCCTGCCCAGGGAACGGACACGGGCGAGGAGTTCGGCGAAGGCGAAGGGCTTGGGCAGATAGTCGTCGGCGCCCAGGCCGAGGCCGGTCACCCGCTCGCTCACCGCGCTCGCGGCGGTGAGCATGAGGATGCGTACCGGCGCCCCCTCCCGGACGAGTCGGCGGCAGATCTCGTCGCCGTGGACCCCGGGCAGATCCCTGTCCAGGATCAGGACGTCGTAGTCGTTGACCGCCAGCCGTTCGAGCGCGGCGGAGCCGTCGTACACCACGTCCACCGCCAGGGCGTTCCGGCGCAGACCGGTGGCGAGCAGTCCGGCGAGCGGGCGTTCGTCCTCGGCCACGAGTAGTCGCATGACTGTCTTGGTAGCTCGCGTCCTGTAAGGAGGCGGTGAACGCCCGGGTCACCGGCGCGAAACCCCCGCCGGGGCAGCGTTGCGGCCATGAATCAGCATGTGCGACACCCGGAACGGCCCGGGCACACGCCCCGGCACCCGGCCGCCCTTCTCACCCCTGTGCTTCCCACGGCCACCACCGCCGCGCTTTCCACGGCGCCCGCGCCCGCCCCCGCCGCGCCCCGTCCTCCCGGACGCCGGCGCGGGGTCCGGCTGCTGCCCGCCCTCGCGCTCCCCGCCCTGCTGCTCGCCGCGCTGACCGGCTGCGGTTCCTCCGGGGACACGGGCGAGGCGGCCGGCGCCGAGAGCCCCTCCCCCAAGGCGGGCCGGGACGGGGTGGCGTACGCCACGTGCCTGCGCGAGCAGGGCATCGACGCGGCCGACCCGGCCGCCGACGGCGGCTCCCGCATCAAGGTCCCCGAGGGCGGTGAGGCCAAGCTGAAGGCGGCGGAGGCCGCGTGCAAGAAGTACGCCCCGGAGGACAGGGACACCCCCGGTGATCCCAACGCCCACGACAAGGACCTCAAGCTGGCCCGCTGTCTGCGCGCCAACGGCCTCGACGTCAAGGACCCCCAGTCCGGAAAGCCGCTGGAGCTGATGTCCAGGGCGGGCGAGGAGGCCAAGGTCGAGAAGGCCCAGCGGGCCTGCCAGAAGGAGGCCGGCCCGCCCGAGGACGAGAAGGGCACCTCGTCATGACCGTGGTGGAGACCGGTCCCCCGGGGCCACCGGGGGAGCCGCCCGTCCCGCCGCGCCGGAGCCGGGTCCGGCGCGGGCCGGCCGTCCTCGTCGCCGCCGTCCTCGTCGGCGGCGCGGCGGGTGCCGCCGCCTTCTTCGTACCGGACCGGGGGAAGGACGGCCCCGGGACCGGTCCGCGCATGTCCACGGCCCCCGTCGTCCGGACCGATCTCGCCCAGCGCACCCAACTGGACGGCACGCTCGACTACTCCGGCAGCCACAAGGTGACCGCCGGGGCGCGGGGGACGATCACCTGGCTGCCCGCCGAGGGGGAGGTGATCCGGCGCGGACAGCGGGTGTACGGCGTCGACGGGCATCCCGTTCCCCTGCTCTACGGCGCCACTCCGCTGTGGCGGGCGCTGACCCGGGGCATGACCGACGGCCCGGACGTCACCCTGCTGGAACGCAATCTCGTCCGCCTCGGCCACGGCTCCTCCCTCGCGGTCGACGACCACTTCAGCGCGGCGACGGCCGCCGCGGTCGAGAAGTGGCAGAAGGACCTGGGCGTCACCGCGTCGGGAACCGTGCGGCCGGGCGACGTGGTCGTCAAACCGGGCGCGCTGCGCGTCACCTCCGTCACCGGAGTGCTGGGGGCGCAGGCGGCCGGCGAGGTGTTCACGGCCTCCGGCACCGAACGCCGGATCCTGGTGGACCTGCCCGTGGCACAGCAGGAGCTGGCCGTCGCCGGTGCCGCGGTGCGGATCCAGTTCCCCGGCGGGAAGCCGGCCACGGGCAGGGTCGCCTCCGTCGGCAAGGTGGCCACCGGCGGCGACGGCGACGACGAGCAGCAACCGGGCGCCGGCACCGAGACGGCCACCCTCCCCGTGGTGATCACCCTCGACCGCGCCGCGGACGCCGGACGGTTCGACAAGGCGCCGGTCACGGTCGGCTTCACGAGCGGGGTGCGGAAGAACGTCCTGGCGGTGCCGGTGAGCGCGCTGGTCGCGATGCCGTACGGCAGCTACGCGGTACGGGCCGTGGCGGCGGACGGCGGTGTACGGCGCGTCCCGGTGGAGCTGGGGGTCTTCGCCGACGGCAAGGTCGAGGTGACCGGTGCCCTGACGGCCGGGACCACGGTGGAGGTGCCGGGCGCATGACGACCGATTCCCGGACCGGCGGCGCCGTGCCCGTGGTGGAGCTGCGCGCCGCGTCCAAGGAGTACCCCGGCAGCGTACGGGCGCTGCACCGGGTCTCGCTCACCATCGGCCCCGGCGAACTCCTCGCCATCGTCGGCCCGTCGGGCTCCGGAAAGTCCACGCTGCTGCATCTGATGGGCACGCTCGACCGGCCGAGCACGGGCCTGGTGACGGTACGGGGCCACGATGTCGCGGCCCTGTCCGACCGGCGGCTCGCGGCCATCCGGGCGCGCTGGATCGGCTTCGTGTTCCAGCAGTTCTTTCTGACCTCCCACCTCTCGGCGCTCGACAACGTGGCGACGGGCCTGCTCTACAGCGGCATTCCGCTGCGGCGGCGCAGGGCCCTGGCCGCCGCGGGTCTCGAACGGGTCGGCCTCGGCCGCCGGATGAGCCATCGGCCGGGACAGCTCTCCGGCGGGGAGAAACAGCGGGTCGCGATCGCCCGCGCGGTCGTCCACCGCCCGGCCCTGCTGCTCGCGGACGAGCCCACCGGCGCACTCGACTCGGCGACGGGCACGGGGATCATGGAGGTCCTCGCGGAGCTGAACCGGGACGGCACGTCCGTCGCGGTCATCACCCACGACCACGCGCTCGCGGCCTCGCTGCCGAGACGGGTCGAGCTGCTGGACGGCCGGATCCGTACGGACACGAAGGCGGCCCCGCGCACGAACACAGGCGCGGACACCAGCACCCACGCAGGCACGGTCCTGGCCACAGACACGGACCCGGGCACCCACACAGGCACGGACCCGGCCACTGACACGGAGTCCGTACGCGGGAAGGGGTCCGGATGACGCTCCTCGCGCCCTCCCCGGCGGATGCGGCAACGCCCCACCCCCTCCCCGTGCCCGCCCGTCTCAGCACGGTCGATCTGGCCCGCGTCGGCCTCGGAGGTCTGCGGGGACGCCCCCTGCGCGCGGCCCTGTCCGCGCTCGGCATCGCGATCGGCATCGCCGCGCTCGTCTCCGTCCTGGGCATCAGTACGGTGAGCCGGGCGGGCCTGCTGAAACAGGTCGAGGCCCTCGGCACCAACCTCCTCACCGCCGCCCCCGGCCAGTCCCTGCGGGGCGACGACGCCAAGCTGCCGAAGGACGCGGTGGGCATGGTCCGGCAGATCCCCGGTGTCGAGTCGGTCTCGGCGGTGGGCACCGTCCCGGACGCGACGGTACGGCGCACCGACCGCATCCCCGTGGCGGAGACGGGCGGCATCGGGGTCCAGGCCGCCCGGCTCGATCTGCTGCGGACGATCGGCGGCTCGGGCGACCCGATGGCGTCCGGGGTGTTCCTCAACGCGGCGACCGCCCGCTATCCCTCCGTCGTCCTCGGCTCGGTCGCGGCACGGCGGCTCGGCTTCGACCGGCCCGGGGAGCAGGTCTACACGGCGGGCCGCTGGGTCACGGTCATCGGCATCCTCAAGCCCCTGCCGCTGGCCCCCGAGATCGACCGTGCGGCGCTGCTCGGCTGGGAGTACGCGGCCCAGCTCGGATTCGACGGTCACCCCACCCGTATCTACGAGCGTTCGAAGGACTCCGCCGTCGAGCGGGTGTGGCAGGTGCTCGCCGCCACGGTCTCGCCGGAGCACCCCCAGGAGGTACGGGTGAGCCGGCCGTCGGACGCGCTGACGGCCCAGCTGGCTGCGAAGTCCGTGTTCAACGGACTGCTGCTCGGCCTCGGCGGGGTGGCACTGTTCGTCGGCGGCGTCGGCATCGCGAACATCATGGTCATCTCGGTCCTGGAGCGCCGTCAGGAGATCGGGCTGCGGCGGGCGCTGGGCGCGACCCGGCGGCAGATCCGGACGCAGTTCCTGACGGAGGCGGTGGCCCTGTCGCTGCTGGGCGGGCTGCTCGGGCTGGTCATCGGGATGGGCATCACCCTCGGCTACGCGGTCCATCGCGGCTGGCCCCTGGTGCTGCCCGCGGAAGCGGTGAAGGGCGGGGTCGGCGCGGCGGCGCTGATCGGCGCGGTGGCGGGGCTGTATCCGGCACGGCGGGCGGCGAGGCTGCCCCCGACAGAGGCGCTCGCGTCGTCGTGACGAGCCCGGCGTTGCCGTGACCCGGCCCCGGCGGAGGCGCTCGCGCTGTCGTGGCGTGCGTCCCGC
This sequence comes from Streptomyces sp. NPDC004609, assembly GCF_042873655.1. NCBI lineage: Bacteria > Bacillati > Actinomycetota > Actinomycetes > Kitasatosporales > Streptomycetaceae > Streptomyces > Streptomyces sp. NPDC004609. The sequence goes on from NZ_JBIALS010000008.1 coordinate 79,852, forward strand.
CGGGGGCGTCGCGCGGTTGCGGGAGCGCCGGGCCTCCGGGTCACCGCCCGGGGGGGGCCGGGGGCCGCCGAGTGCCCGGACCGCCGGGGTGCCGCTCACTTCAGCTGCTCGGCCAGCTCGGCCGGTTCGTTCGTGGGCCGCCGGCAGGTGAAACCCCGGCAGACATAGGCGGCGGCCCGCCCGTCCACGAGCGGGCGGCCCCTCAGCAGCGGGAACTCGTCGCCGTCGGGCGGACCGGCGGCGACGACCGCGCCGGGGGCCGTTCCCAGCAGGGCCGTCCGGTGGAGTTCCCCGGCCGAGGGGTCGCCCTCAAGACCGACGACGGCCACCTCACGCGGCCCGTCGAGCAGCGCCTCCGCCACGGCGAGCCCCCATCCGATGAACCTGGGCGCGCGCGGCCCCAGCGCCTTCACCACACCCAGCGCGCCTTCCGCCGTGCCGCGGTGGGCCTCGGACCCGGTGTGCGCGGCGTACGACAGCAGCGCCCCGGCGGCGGCCGTCCAGCCGGAGGGGGTGGCGTTGTCGGTCGGGTCCTGCGGCCGGCGGATGAGCGGTTCGGCGTCGTGGGCGGTGTCGTAGAGGGTCCCGTTCTCGCCGGTGAACCGGTCGATGACGTGGTCCAGCAGGAATCCCGCGAAGTCCAGCCACACCCCTTCCCCGGTGACACCCGCGAGGGCGACGAAGCCCTCGGCGACATCGGCGTAGTCCTCCAGGACACCGGCGTTCGCACCGGCCGCGCCGTCCTTCGACGTACGGGTGAGGCGGGCGCCGTCGTCCATGTGCAGCCGTACGAGCAGATCGGCGGCCTCGGTGGCGCGTTCGACGAGGTCCGGGCGGTCGAAGTAGGCGCCGGTCTCGGCGAGGGCGGCGACGGCCAGCCCGTTCCAGGCGGCGACGATCTTGTCGTCCCGATCCGGGCGGGGCCGGCGCTCGCGTGCGGCGAAGAGCCGTTCCCGTACGGACGGATCGGGCTCCGCGCCCGGCAGCCGCAGCACGGACGCGCCCTCCTCGAAGGTCCCCTCCTCGGTCACCCCGTACAGCTCGGCCGCCCGCTGCCCGTCCTCGTCGCCGAGGGCCTCGCGCAGCTGCCGCGGAGTCCATACGTAGTACGCGCCCTCGACCGTCCTGCCGTCGAGTTCGCTGTCCGCGTCCAGCGCGGACGCGAAGCCCCCCTCGGCGGTCCGCAGCTCCCGCACCATGAAGTCGGCGGTCTCCAGCGCGACCCTGCGGGCGAGGGCGGACCCGGTGGCGCGCCAGAGGTGGGCGTACACCCGGCACAGGAGCGCGTTGTCGTAGAGCATCTTCTCGAAGTGGGGGACGATCCACTCCCGGTCGACGGAGTAGCGGGCGAAGCCGCCGCCGAGCTGGTCGTAGATCCCGCCCCGGGCCATCGCCTCACAGGTCGCCGCGGCCATCTGGAGGGCCCCTTCGGCACCGGTGCGGGCATGGTGCCTCAGCAGGAACTCCAGCACCATCGACGGCGGGAACTTGGGCGCGCGCCCGAATCCCGCGTGCCGCTCGTCGTAGTCCCGGGTGAGCCCGAGCAGCGCCTGCGACAGCTCCGGTTCCCCGGGCACTCCCTCCCCGCCGTGCGCGAGCGACCGCCCGGACAGATCCCGGGTGATCTTCCCCGCGACGTCGGCGACCTCGTCCCGCCGGTCCGCCCAGGCGGCCGTGACCCCTTCCAGCACCTGCCTGAAGGACGCCATGCCGTGCCGGGGCTCGGGCGGGAAGTAGGTCCCGAAGTAGAACGGCCGGGCGTCGGCGGTCAGGAACACGGTCATGGGCCAGCCGCCCTGCCCGGTCGCCGCCTGCACGGCCTCCATGTACACGGCGTCGACATCCGGCCGCTCCTCGCGGTCGACCTTCACCGGCACGAAGTGCTCGTTCAGATAGGCGGCCGTCTCCTCGTCCTCGAAGGACTCGTGCGCCATCACATGACACCAGTGATCAGTCGGCTAAGTGGCACGACGAATAGCCCACCGAGAGAAGGATGGGTACGTCGCGCCGCTTGGCCTCTTGCATCGCCCCCTCTCCCCATGGCCACCAGTCGACTGGATTGGTGGCGTGCTGGAGGAGATAGGGCGACTGGGAATCGGCCAGTCGGTTCATGCCTCTACCTTCCCATGCCCACACGGCCGGGGTCCCGCAGCGCGGGCAGGGAAACCGTCGACGCGAAGCCGGACCATCCGTATCCGGTCATGAAGCGCCCACCAGCAGCCAGCACTGTAATACACCTTGCCGTACACTGCTGGCATGAAGCCGACCCGCGCCGGGATGACCGAGAACATTTCCGTCTCCATGCCCGCCGACCTGGTCACTGAGCTGCGCTCACGAGCCGGACGCCGCGGTGTGTCCGGCTACATCACCGAGGCGGTCCGGCACCAGCTCGCCATGGACGGCCTCGCCGAGATCGTCGCCTCACATGAAGAGGAACATGGCGCGCTCACAGAGCAGGAGGTCGAAGCCGCGCGCCGCGAGCTGTTCGGGGAAGTGAACTCTCAGGGCACCGGGTGGAGCGCCGCGTGAAGGAGCAGCCCGCCCGATCCCTGGTGCTCGGCTCCGAGGCGCTCTCCCTGCTTCTGCGCAATGACCGCAAGATGGCAGCTCGCATCGAAGCCTCCCGGCAGGCCGGAGTTCCCGTCCTCGTGTCCGTCCTGACCATCGTCGAAGCGGTACAGGGGAAGACGGACTCGGCACGGTTGAACTGGGTTCTCTCCCGGCTGCGGGTAGAACCGGTCAGCCAGGAAGACGCACTGACCGCGGTAGCGCTGCTTCGGGATGCCGGCGGTCTGCACGGGCACAAGTACGCCATCGACGCCCTCGTCGCCGCACTGGCTCTCCGCGCCCCGGCGCCCGCCATCGTCCTGACCTCCGACCGCGACGACTGGTCGAAGCTCTGCGGCAGCCGCGTCGTCATCCGAGAGATGTGAAGGACTGCTGCGGTACCAGAACGCCCCCGCCCCCACCCAGCGGACAGCCAAGCGGACCGCCCGCCGCACCCCGCTTCCGGCCGCCTCCGCCCTCCCCTTTACCCCTTGGGCCTGGTGAGTGAGCCGAAGGGGACGGTGGGTGTTCGCGCCCGCCTGTTCCGCCCCGCTTCCGGCCGCCTCCACCCTCCCCCTCACCCCATGTGCTTGGTGAGTGAGCCGAAGGGGGTCGTGGGTGTCGAAAGAGAGAACGCGCGGAGGCCGCGAGGAACGAGCGGTCGAGCACGATCGACCGTCGACACACACTAAAGGCCCCCGGTGGGGGTCCCCCCGGACGGAGTCTGGGGGAGAGGGAGCCACAAACAAAGGCGCGCGCCGGTCACTGTCCGGAGTGCGGTCCCACGGCCCACCCAGCACCATCGACCGCCACCCCCCGCCAAAGGCGATGGGGCCCCCGGACGGAGTCTGGGGAGAACGAACCCCAAAAAACACGCTCTCTCGCGCAGACGCACAACACGCAGGACACTTGTGTCCGGATCGGAACCGGACACGGAGGGGGCTCGTATGCGGGACAGCCATCGGACCGAAGCCGAGCGGCTGTTGGTACGCGCCGTGGAGGAAGAGGCACGGCGTTCGGGCGGGCAGGCGGACACCGGCACCCTGCTGGCCCGCGGCAGAGCCGCTCTCGACGTGATGGCCACGAACGCGGCCGAGGAGTACGCCGCTTACGAGCAGGCGCTCGCCGAGGCGGAGGCGGCACGGCAGCCGCTGTCCGCGCGGCTGAACCGGGCGAATCTGTCGACTCCCCTGCTGGTGACGGCGGTTGCCGCCGTCGCGGCGGCCGGGGCAGACCTCGCGCTCGGCACGGCATCCGGTACGGCGCTCGGCGCGGGGGCGGTCGTCGCGGTGGCCGGGGCGGCGACGACGGTGCTGAAGGTGACCGCGTCGCACTGGCCGGCCGCGCACCGCAGGGCGGGCGCGCTCGGACAGCCGGGCGGGGCCGAGCAGTTGAGGCTCCAGTGGCTGACGGCGTTCGAGGTGCGGGGCGTACGGCCGTTCCTGGACCAGCAGCGGATGCTGCTGGCCACCGCGCGGCCCCGGCCGGTGCGGTCCGGGCAGCAGGGCACCACGCCGCAGTTGCGGGGCGGCGACCGGAGCGCGGCGGCGCGCAGGAGGTCGGTGCTGGAGCAGTCGTTCGGGCATCTGCCGCTGCGGGAGGGCCCGTTCGCGGGCCGTCGGGAGGCGATGAGCCAGATCACGCAGTGGGTGCACGCGGCCCGTGCGTCGACGGAGACGAAGCCGACGATCGTCGTCCTGCACGGGAAGCCCGGATCGGGCCGCACCACCCTCGCCCTGCGGGCGGCGCACCATCTCAAGGACCAGTTCCGGGGGGCGTGTGTCGTCGATCTGCGCGGCGAGGGCGACCATCCGCTGTCCACCCGGGACGCGCTGCTGCATCTGCTGAACCGGCTGGGCGCGCCGCGCGAGCAACTGCTGTTCCGCGAGCGGTCGTCGGCGGAGCAGCAGGTGCGGCGGCTGAGCGAGCTGTACCACCAGCATCTGACGGGGCTGCCCGTCACGGTCGTCCTGGACGACGCGGCCGATCCGGCGCAGGTGCGCACCCTGGTACCGGAGCGTTCCGACAGCCTGGTGCTGGTGACGTCCCGGGCGCCCCTCGAACTGCCCGGGGACATCCCCGCGTGGGTGCACCAGTTGCCGGTGGACGCACTGGACGAGGCGGGCGCGGAGGAGTTGCTGCGGGCGGTGGCCTCGGCCCCGTCCGAGGGACCGTACGACGCGCAGGGAGCCGACCGTGTCGCCCGTCTGTGCGGCGGGCTGCCGCTGGCGCTGCGGATCGCGGGATCCTCGCTCGGGCCGCGTACGGCGGAGCGGCTGTCCGCCGATCTGGAGGCGTACGGCACGCTCGAACCGGTCGAGCGGGCCCTGTGGCTGCGCTACACCGACCAGAGCGAGCAGTCCCGCCGGCTGCTGCGCCGGCTCGCGCTCGCCGGGCGGGCGTCCCTGGGCGCGGCAGCGGCGGCGGCGCTGCTGGCCACGGACGAGCAGGAGTCGGAGCGGCTGCTGCGGGAGCTGGCGGACGCGGGGCTGATCGACCGGGTGCGCTCCAGCCGCTACCGGCTCCACGACATCGTCCGCGCCTTCGCGCGGGCGCGGCTGCTCGACGAGGAGGAGGCGTCGGAGCGTACGGCCGCGCAGGAGCGGCTGATCCAGAACTACGCGGACCTCGCCGGGGCCGTGATCCGTATGGTCGACGGCAAACTCTCCACCCGGGCGGGGAAGTTCGGCGCGCACGGCTTCTCCTCGCTGGAGTCGGCGCTGCGCTGGCTCGACGACGAGTCCAGCTTCATCACCTCGGCGCTGCGGCACGCGGAGGGTGTGGACCAGCAGAGTGTGCTCAATCTGCTGGGCGCGCTCGCCGACTACTGTCTGCTGCGCGGCGATCTGTACCGGCTCGGGGAGATCAGCGAGCTGTCGCAGGCGGTCGACCAGGGGCTGCTGGAGCGTTCCGTACGGTGGCGTACGGGCATCGCGGCCCGTCAGCTCGGCGAGCTGGACAAGGCGCGGACGACCCTGTCGTCGGTGGTCGGGCTCTACCGGGAGGCGCAGAACGAGGCCGGGGCGGCGCTCGCGCTCTGCTCGCTGGGGATCACCCTGCACCACCAGGGCAATCTGACGGAGGCGGCGGCGAAGCTGGACGAGGCGATCGCGCTCCAGTCGTCGGACGAGCTGGCGGAGGACCGGGCGTGGTCGCTGCACGCGCTCGCCTCGGTACGGCGGGACCAGGCCCGTCTCGCGGAGGCGCAGACGCTGCTGGCGACGGCGCTGGAGCTGCACCGCGAGGGCGAGTCGCTGCACGGTGAGGCGTGGACGCACTTCCAGCTGGGTCAGGTCTGTCTGCGGATGGGCGATGTGCCGCGCGCGGAGTCGGAGCTGCGGACCGCGCTGGACCAGTACGGGCGTACCCGTGACGGCCGGGGTGAGGCGTGGGCGCTGACCCAGCTGGCGCGGGCCCGGCTGGTCGACGGCGATCCGGTGCCGGCGGTGGACCAACTGCGGCAGGCGCTGTCCCGGCACCGGGACAACGAGGACGCGCGCGGTGAGGCGTGGACGCTGTACTACCTCGGGCAGGCGCTGGAGGAGCGCGGCGACCGCGACCAGGCGGTACGGGAGCTGGAGCGGGCGCGGACGATGTTCTCGCGGATGCGGGACGTGTACGGGCTGGCGTGCGCGCGCCACCACTCGGGACGGGTCACCCGCGACCAGCGCGCGGCCCAGACCGGCAATCTGCGCAACTCCGGTTTCGCCCGCCAGCTGCTGGTGGACGCGCGAGCGGACTTCCGCCGGATCGGGGTGGCGCACGGCGAGGCGTGGACCTGTCTGGAGCTCGCCCTGATCGACGCGGGCAACAGTCGCGCGGCGCAGGCGCTGACGCTGTGCGACGAGGCGCTCGGGCTGTTCACCTCGTACGACGACGAGCGGGGTGCCGACTGGGCCCGCTTCCTGCGCTGCACCCTGCTCCCCTACGCCTCCCCCGGCGGTACGGAGGTGGGCACGGTGGTCGCGCAGGAGGAGCTGTCCCGCCTGATCGCGGCCCGCCACCCCACGCGCGACGGCAAGCTGGAGGACTGTGCCGAGGCGCTCTCGGTGATCCTCGACCGGGGCGTCCGCCTGGAGGACGGCTGGGGGGCCTGGAATCTGGGCCTCGTCCCGAACCGCCACGCCCGGGAGGTCATGGGGGTCCCGGTGGTGGCGACGGGCTGAACCGGGGGTGGGCGGCCCGGACCGGCCGGGCCGCCCCGTCCACGAAGCGGGGCGGTTCGGTGACTCCGGTCACCGACCGGGCAGCTCGATGGCACCGGTCACGGCAGACCCTGCCACCGCCAGCCCACCCGTACGCCAGACACGCCCCGCCTGCCCGCCACAGAAGACCACCGGACAAAGCCGCCGGCACACTCCACGGCGGTCGCGCCAGCCCGCCCCTACGCCAGACACGCTCCCGCCTACCCGCCACAGAAGACCACCGGACAAAGCCGCCGGCACCCGCCACACCGGTCACGGCAGACACCGGTACACCGGTCGTGACCGGGCCCGCACCGCGTGCCGTCCGACAGGCCGTGGAGGCCCGGCGGACGGGGCGGGCGACGGTACGGCGAGGCCGCCGCCGGGCGCGGTCGGGGCACCCGGGGCGGCCGGAGAGCCGGCGGACCGGCGTTACACCGTGCCCGTCTCCGACGACGACGCCGTCTGCGACGAGGACTTCGGCGCGCGGGCGTCCGGCACGGCGGACTCCTCGAAGTCGATGCGGCCCATGTGCCGGTTCATCGACTTCATGAGGAGCCACACACCGACGGCCATGACCGCGAAGATGAGGAAGCCCAGGACACCCGGGGTGACCTTGTTCTCGTCGAGCTCCTTCGCCAGGGTCGCCGCGTGCGTGATTGCGAGGTTTGCGCTAGCGCTCATGTCAGGCATTCTCGCGGATGCCCGCGAAGAGGTCGTCCTCGGGGAGGGAGGTGTCGACCAAAGACGTCGCCAGCTCGTACTCCTCCGTCGGCCAGACCTTCTTCTGGAGCTCCATCGGAACGTTGAACCAGCCCCCGTCGGGGTCGATCTGCGTGGCGTGCGCGATCAGCGCCTTGTCACGGATCTCGAAGAAGTCGGCGCAGGGAACATGCGTGGTCAGCGTGCGCTCGGCGCGCTCGAACTCCTTCCAGCGCTCCAGCCACTCCCCGTACGGGGACTCCAGACCGTTCGCGAGGAGCGCCTCGTGGAGCGCGACCGTGCGGGGGCGGTTGAAGCCCTGGTTGTAGTAGAGCTTCATTGGCTGCCAGACCGGGCCGAACTCGGACTCGGGGAAGCGCTCCGCGTCGGCCGCGCCCTCGAAGGCCACCATCGAAATCTTGTGGGTCATGATGTGGTCGGGGTGGGGGTAGCCGCCGTTCTCGTCGTAGGTGGTGATCACCTGGGGGCGGAACGAGCGGATCGACCGCACCAGGCGGCCCGCCGCGCTCTCCACGTCCTCCAGGGCGAAACAGCCCTCCGGCAGCGGCGGCAGCGGGTCGCCCTCGGGCAGCCCGGAGTCGACGAAGCCGAGCCACTCCTGGTCGACGCCCAGGATCTCGCGGGCCTCGTCCATCTCCTTGCGGCGGACCTCGTGGATGTTCTCCTCGATATAGGCGTCCCCCTGGAGCTTGGGGTTGAGGATGGAGCCGCGCTCGCCGCCCGTGCAGGTCACGACCAGCACGTCCACCCCCTCGGACACGTACTTGGCCATCGTGGCCGCGCCCTTGCTCGACTCGTCGTCGGGGTGGGCGTGAACGGCCATCAGTCGCAGCTGCTCAGTCAAGACTCAATCCTCAGGATTCGTCGCATATGGTCGGTGCCGTCCCGTTCGGGACGTCGGTGAGGGGCGGGTGGTCGGGAGGCGGGAGGGCGTCTCTATAGTGACCGAATCGGGGGGCGGAAAAATTCCGCCGGCCCCGGGGGAGATCCGTCCGAGAGGAATGACCATGACCGGCGTGCGCGAGCAGCTTCCCGAGGGGCGTTACGGCCGCTCGGCGGACCGGCGCGCGGACCGGCGGCTCAAGGTCGTGGGCGCCGTCCTGGGAACGGGACTGATCGCCATGGTCGGCTGGTTCGGTTACGACTATGTGGCCGGGCAGAAGATCAGCGCCGAGGTCATCAAGTTCTCGGTGGCCTCGGACTCCGAGGTCCAGGTGCATCTGGAGATCCGCAAGGACGCGGACTCCGCCGGCACCTGCACCCTGCGGTCCCGCTCGGAGGACGGCACGGAAGTGGGGCGGCTGGACGTCGCCGTGGAACAGCGGGGCGACACCCGGATCGACCGGGTGGTCACCATCCGGACGATGGCGCGGGGCACGACCGCGGAGCTGGTGCAGTGCACCACCTCATAGCCGCCTGAGCGGACCCCGCAGGAAACAGCCCGCGCGGCACGGCAGCACTTCAATGCCTGACCTGCCTTGACGCGATTCTCAGGGCTTTTGTTCTCCCCCTTTCGCCACGAAATTGTTAGGGTCGTGGTTTCGCCCTTCCATGAAGGCACATCCTTCTGGGTAGGGCGTTGCTTTGTATCCCAGTACCTACGAGGAGCACCTGTGACCCAGACCAGTGAAAACGTCACCTGGCTTACCCAGGAGGCGTACAACCAGCTCAAGGCCGAGCTGGAGTATCTGTCTGGTCCCGCGCGCACCGAGATCGCCAAGAAGATCGAGGCGGCTCGTGAGGAGGGCGACCTGCGGGAGAACGGCGGGTACCACGCGGCCAAGGAGGAGCAGGGCAAGCAGGAACTCCGTGTGCGCCAGCTGACCCAGCTCCTGGACACCGCGAAGGTCGGCGAGGCCCCGCCGGACGACGGCATCGTGGAGCCGGGCATGGTCGTCACGATCGCCTTCGACGGCGACGAGGACGACACGCTGACGTTCCTGATGGCGTCCCGCGAGTACGCGAGCGCGACCGTCGAGACCTATTCACCGCAGTCGCCGCTGGGCACCGGGGTGAGTGGCAAGAAGGTCGGCGACGTCGCCGAGTACGAACTGCCGAACGGCAGGACGGCCTCGGTGAAGATCCTCGCGGCCAAGCCGTACTCCGGCTGACAAGAGCGCTCGCGCGACCGTCGGGTTGCGTACGACACCGGACAGACAGAAGGGGCCGGACCGCGTGAAAGCGGTCCGGCCCCTTTCCCGTGCGCGGATTCCCGGCCGCCACCCGCGCGGATTCCCCTCCGCGGATAGCGCGGACACCGTGGATTCCCCCATCGCTTTCCGGACGCCGATCAGGGAGTGATTCAGGACACTGATCGGATACGGGCCGAAACGGCGGGGCCGGCACACCGGGCGCCGGCCGGCGCCACCGGGCAGGGACCGGTATCACCGGTCCCCGGCCGACCCGGCCGGGGACCGGCTCGGCCGGGCGCGTCAGGAGGCCGCCGAGCGGTACTTGCGGACCGCCAGCGTCCGGAAGACCACGATGATCAGCACGGACCACAGCAGGGACGCCAGGATCGGATGCTGCATGGGCCAGGCGTCCGGGGTCTTGAACCCGGGCGGAAGGTTGCCGAACAGCTCGCGGCACGCCTGGACGGTCGCGCTGAAGGGGTTCCATTCGGCGATATGGCGCAGGAAGCCCGGCATCTGGTTGGCGTCCACGAAGGCGTTCGAGATGAACGTCAGCGGGAACAGCCAGATCAGTCCGCCGGAGGTGGCGGCCTCGGGGGTGCGTACGGACAGGCCGATGAGGGCGCCGATCCAGGAGAACGCGTATCCGAGCAGAAGCAGCAGCAGGAAGCCGAGGAGCACCTTGCCGATGTTCTCGTGGACCCGCCAGCCGACGATGACGGCGACGACGGCGAGGACGACCAGGGTGAGCGCGGTCTGTACGAGGTCGGCGAGCGTACGCCCGGTGAGCACCGCGCCCCGGGCCATGGGAAGCGACCTGAAGCGGTCGATCAGGCCCTTCTGCATGTCGTCGGCGATGCCCGCGCCGGCACCCGCGGTGGCGAAGGTGACGGTCTGGGCGAAGATTCCCGCCATCAGGAACTCGCGGTAGGTGTCGGCGGACGTGGAGCCGCCGACCTTGATCGAGCCGCCGAAGACATAGGTGAACAGCACGACGAACATGATCGGCTGGATCATCCCGAAGATGATCATCTCCGGGATGCGGGTCATCCGGATCAGATTGCGCCGGGCGACCACGAGCGAGTCGTTGACCGACTGCGCGATGCCGCCCCGGGGCCGGGGGCCCGCGATCTTGACGGCTTCCGTTGTGGTGGTCACTTCGCGCTCTCCTTACGGGGCTTGCGGCTCTTGCGGCCGGCTGCGGCCTCGGGAGCGTCGCCGGACTCCTCCGGCAGGATCTCGGCGGCGTGCCCGGTGAGGGAGATGAAGACGTCGTCCAGGGTCGGGCGGCGCAGCCCGATGTCGTCGATCTCCACCCCCCGGGTGTCCAGGTCCCGGATGACCTCGGCGAGCAGCTTGGCGCCGCCGGTGACGGGGACGGTGAGCTTGCGGGTGTGGTCCTCGACGGCGACCTCGCCCTTGCCGAGGGCGAGCAGCACCTCGCGGGCGGGGTCGATCTGGTCCCGCTCGTGGACCACGACCTCGACGCGCTCGCCGCCGGTCTGGGCCTTGAGCTGGTCGGCGGTGCCACGGGCGATGACCCGGCCGTGGTCGACGACACAGATGGTGTCGGCGAGGTGGTCTGCCTCTTCGAGGTACTGGGTGGTGAGCAGGAGGGTCGTACCGCTTTTGACCAGTTCCTGGATGACGCCCCACAGCTGCTGGCGGTTGCGGGGGTCGAGGCCGGTGGTCGGCTCGTCCATGAACATCACCGGCGGGGCGACGACCAGGGCGGCGGCCAGGTCGAGCCGGCGGCGCATACCGCCGGAGTAGGTCTTCGCGGGCCGGTCGGCGGCGTCCGAGAGATTGAAGCGCTCCAGCAGCTCGACCGCGCGCGCCTTCGAGTCCCGGGAGCTCATCTGGTAGAGCTGCCCGACCATGTGCAGGTTCTCGCGGCCGGTCAGATATTCGTCGACCGCGGCGAACTGCCCGGAGAGGCCGATGGAGCGGCGGACTTCGTTCGGCTGCCGCAGGACGTCGAGTCCGGCGACGACGGCCTTGCCGCTGTCGGGCTGGAGCAGCGTGGTCAGGACACGGACGGTGGTGGTCTTGCCGGCGCCGTTCGGGCCGAGCAGTCCCAGGACCGTACCTTCGGGGACGTCGAGATCGACGCCGTCCAGAGCCTTTACCTCGCCGAAGGTCTTGACCAGACCTTCGGCGTAAATGGCGCCTGGCATATGAGTCTCCCAGGGTGCAGATGACAGTTCGTCACATCGGTGCGTGCGTCGTGTGGGCGGGCGGGCTGGCGCGGCCTGCGGTGGTGCCGCCTCGGGTGCGGCACTCGTGCCGGCGCGGGTGTCGTACCGGTACCGGTGTGTGGTGGTACCGGTGTCGTGTCCGGGCTGGTGCTGGTGCTGGCGCTGGTGCTGGTGTGCGGTCGAGCGGTGTCGGTGTGGTGCGGGCGGTACTTGCGGAGTGGTGTCGTGCGCGGTCGTTCCGTACGGCGGTGCCACCGGGGAGCGGCTTACATGGGATGTACAGGTTTACAGCACTTTGCGGCATTTTCCATACGAGCCGTCCAGGCCGGAGTTCCTGACAGGAGCACGGCAGAGCCTCACCATAACGCGATGTATCGCGTTACTCAAGAGGCATCGCGATGCATCGCGTAGGGCCTGCGGACGGGTTCCGCCGGTGGTGCCGCCCCCGCGGACCCCGGCCTCGGCCGGGTCTCCCGCGCGGGGAGCCGCGTCCCCCGGTCACCCGGTGTGAGCCGGAACGCCGGGGCGCTCAGTCCGTGCCCATGACCCCGTACCCCGCCTCCCTCAGCGCCGCCGCGACCTCGTCGCAGTGCTCCGGGCCCTTGGTCTCCAGTTGAAGTTCCACCTCCACCTCGGTGAGCCCGAGCCGCGGATCGGTCCGTACATGACTCACGTCGAGCACGTTAGCGTCCAGCACTGACAACGCCGCCAGAAGGGCCGCGAGGGCCCCCGGGCGGTCCGTCAGCCGCAGCCGCAGCGACAGATAGCGACCTGCCGCCGCCATCCCGTGCCGCAGGATCCGCTGCATCAGCAGCGGATCCACATTGCCGCCCGACAGCACGGCGACGACCGGCCCCCGGAACGCCCCGGGCTCACTGAGCAGGGCCGCGACCGGACTCGCCCCCGCCGGTTCGACCACGAGTTTCGCGCGCTCCAGGCAGAGCAGCAGCGCACTGGACAGTGCGTCCTCGGAGACCGTACGGACCTCGTCGAGGAATTCGCCAATGATTTTGAACGGCACGTCCCCGGGGCGGCCCACCTTGATGCCGTCCGCCATCGTCACCGGGCTGTCGAGGGAGACGGGGTGCCCTGCCGCCAGCGAGGGCGGATACGCGGCGGCGCCCTCCGCCTGCACCCCGATCAGCCGCACGTCCGGGCGCAGCGCCTTCACCGCCACCGCGATGCCGGCCGCGAGGCCCCCGCCCCCGATCCCGACGACGATGGTGCGCACCTCCGGGCACTGCTCCAGGATCTCCAGTCCGACCGTGCCCTGACCGGCGATGATGTCGGGGTGGTCGAAGGGGTGGATGAAGACCGCGCCCGTCCGGCTCGCGTACTCCTCGGCCGCCTCCAGGGTCTCCTCGATCACCTGACCGTGCAGCCGTACCTCCGCGCCGTACTCCCGCGTCGCGGCGACCTTCGGCAGCGGGGCGCCCACCGGCATGAACACGGTCGAGTGCACCCCGAGCAGTGACGAGGCGAGCGCTACCCCCTGCGCGTGATTTCCGGCCGAGGCGGCGACGACGCCCGCCGCGCGCTCCTCCGGGCGGAGCCCCGAGATCCGTACATAGGCGCCGCGCAGCTTGAACGAGCCGGTCCGCTGAAGGTTCTCGCACTTGAGGTGCACCGGAGCGCCCACGAGCTGGGAGAGGTGCCTGCTGCCCTCCATCGCGGTGGTGCGCGCCACCCCGGAGAGCATCTTCTGCGCACCCCTGATGTCATCGAGGATGACGGGGCGGAAGGTGTCAGGCGTGCGGAAGGTCATGACGCCAGTCTCGCAGCTCAAAGCGGGCCCGCAGCCCACCGTTTCGCATTCACCCACCGCTTCCGTACCGCTTCTTTGCCGGTTTTCTCAGGCCCCGTACGGACTGCCCCGGGGCCGCGTAATCTGTCCCCCACCAATCGACCGCCCCCGCACGAGAGAGCCCTTTGCCATGCCCACTTCTCAGGACATGACGACCCATCTAGACCCCGGCCTCCTCGATGCTCTCCAGCACCAGGTCGCCCTGTTCGCCCGCCGTGCGGAACAGACCCGGCTCGGTGGAGTCGGGCAGGTCCGCAATTCGATGGACCGTGCCGCTTACCTGCTGCTCAACCGGCTCGACCGGGAAGGACCGATGGGTGTGAAGGCGCTCGCCGCGGGGATGGGGATCGACTCGTCGACCGTCACCCGCCAGGTCGCTCCCCTCGTTGACACCGGTCTGGTCAAGCGCACATCACACCCGGAGGACGGCCGAGCGGTCGTCCTCCAGTTGTCACCGCGCGGGCAGGCCCGCCTGGAGGAGGTCCGCTCCTCCCGCCGAGGCTTGATGGAACGGGTGACGGAGGGCTGGACGGAGTCGGAACGCGAGTTGTTCTGCACCTTGCTGACCCGCTTCAACACGGCTTTGGCGGCCCGCCAGTCCGGGGCGGATGTGCCGCCCGCCACCTCATAACCCTGCGCGTTCCCCCGTCCCCGTCTCTGCCGTGAGCCACCGAACGGGACCGCGTGGGCCGAGCCTGCCGCACCGGCGCAACGACCCTGGTACGCCGACCACCTGGGTCCGCCGGACGTTCCGGCCCGGACCGCGCGCTCTCCCGGCGGCCTCCCGCGGGCGACGGCGAAAAGAAGCCCTTTTCCGGCGGCGTTATCAAGCCGCACTCGATCGCGATACCCGTCCGAGTACCCGGCCGCGGCACTGATCCGCGCACCCGCGGTGCCCGGCCGGCCGCGGTACGAAGCGGTGCCGACGTCTTGACCCCGGCCGCGCGTCTGCCTCTATATGAGGACGTGGGCGAGCGGCGGGCCGAGTCGACACGTCGCCGCACCCGCGAGTTCGAGGCGTTCGTCGCGGGCGCGGGCGGCCGGCTGCTGCATGCCGCCACTCTCCTCACGGCGGAGCTCCCCGAGGACAACCCGGACGCCCGGCGTCTGCTGACCGACGCGCTGGCGCACACCTACGCGGCCTGGGACCGGCTGCGCGGTGAGGATCCGTACAGCCGCACCCGTCAGGATCTCGCCGTTCGCTTCGCACGCGCCGCGTGGCGCCGCCACCGGGCGGGCGGCGGCGTCCTGTGCCGGCTCACTCCGCGGGAGCGGCTGGTCCTGGTGCTGCGGCTGTACGAGGGGGTCACCGAGGAGCAGACGGCGGCGCAGCTGGGGCTTCCCGTGGAGCGCGTCCGGGAGATCTGCCACCGGGCGGTCGCGACGGTGCACACCCCGCAGGCGCGGCCCCCGGCGGCCCGGACCGCCCCCGCCGAGGCGCTGTGATGATCAGCGGCCAGACGCGCAAGCAGGCGGACGTCCGCCGGATGCTGGGCACCCCGCACCTGCCGGTCCCCGCAGATCTGGCGGCCCGCGCGAGGGAACAGGGCACCCGGCTGCTGCGCCGGCGGCGGGCGCTCCGGGCCACGGCGTGGACGCTGCTGCTCGCGGCGGTGATCGCGTTCACGGCGTGGGCGGCGGTGGCGGAGCCGTGGGAAGGCCAGCCGACGCGGACGACGCCGCCGGTCGTGGGCGTGTGACCCGCGCGGTGTCCGGACGGACCGGGGTCCGGGCCCGTACCGGACAGGAATCGGGGCTTGCACATGAGTCCGGGCTCGTGCAGGACAGCGCCTCTCGCCCGTTGTGACCTCGTCCGTACGAATCTCCGGACCGTGCGGTCCTATCCTGGAAACAGCGGTGTACGGACAGCTCCAAGGAGGGTCGTCATGACCAGGAAAGTCGCCGATTGCCGCAAGTTCCCGAGCGAGACGGACTGCACGCTGACCATCTCCGGTGAGGAAGAGGAAGTCGTGAAGGCGGCGACGGAGCACGCGGTCTCCGTGCACAGCCACACCGACTCCCCCGAGCTGCGGGACCAGATCCGCGGCATGCTGGAGGACGAGAAGGTCCCCGCGCAGCACTGACACCTGCCCGGTACCGGTGGGTGTCCTGGACGGCCACCTGTCCGGCGGGCCAGGGAACACCGGTCTTGTCCGGGTACCCCGGACGGCGACGGCGAGCCGGCGTCCCTCACGGACGCCGGCTCCCGTGCGCCCGCCCCGCCGTACGCCGCGGAACGGAGCCGTACGAAGCCGCCGCACGGCCCCGGAACCGTACGGGCGGCGTGCAACCGGCGGCACACGGCCGCCGGTTCCCGGCCTGCCAGGACCGCACGGATCCGTGCGGAGCCGTACCCCGTACCCGTACGACCGGCAGGTACTCCGTACGACCGGAATCGTCCTGCGAACCGGACCGAACCGTACGCGCGGGGATACGAGGCGGTACGGAGCCCTGCGGTGCAGGCCGGGCCGTGCGGAGCCGTAACGTCACTGCTGGCCCGCTGCTAGCCCAGCGCCCGCTGAAGGTCCGCGAGCAGATCGTCGGCCGCCTCGATGCCCACCGACAGCCGCACCAGATCCGCCGGCACCTCCAGCGCGGACCCCGCGACCGACGCGTGGGTCATCCGGCCCGGGTGCTCGATCAGCGACTCGACTCCGCCCAGGGACTCACCGAGCGTGAACAGCTCCGCCCGGTTGCAGACCTCGACCGCCGCCTCCTCGCCGCCGCGGACGCGGAAGGAGACCATCCCGCCGAAGGACTTCATCTGCTTGGCCGCGATCTCGTGGCCCGGGTGGTCCGGCAGTCCCGGGTAGAGCACCTCGGTGACCTTCGGGTGGCGCGACAGCATCTCGGCGACCCGTCCGGCGTTCTCGCTGTGCCGGTCCATGCGGACGGGCAGCGTCTTGATCCCGCGCAGCACCAGCCAGGAGTCGAAGGGGCCCGCGACCGCGCCCATCGCGTTCTGGTGGTAGGCGAGTTCCTCGCCGACCGCCGCGTCCGCCGCGATCAGCGCGCCGCCGACGACGTCGGAGTGCCCGCCCATGTACTTGGTGAGCGAGTGCACGACGATGTCCGCGCCGAGCGCGATCGGCTGCTGGAGATAGGGGCTGGCGAAGGTGTTGTCCACCACCAGCCGGGCGTTCGCGCTGTGGGCGATCTCTGCGAGCACCGCGATGTCCGTGATGCCGAGCAGCGGGTTGGAGGGCGTCTCGACCCAGATCAGCTTGGTCCTGGGAGTGATGGCGGCCCGCACGGCGGCCGCGTCGGAGGTGTCGGCGACCGACCACTCGACGCCCCACCGCGCGACGACCTTCGCGAAGAGACGGAAGGTGCCGCCGTACGCGTCGTTCGGGATCACGACATGGTCGCCCGGTTCGAGGAGCGTACGCAGCAGGGCGTCCTCCGCCGCGAGCCCGGACGCGAAGGCGAGCCCGCGCCGGCCGCCCTCCAGCGCCGCGAGGTTCTCCTCCAGCGCGGTACGGGTCGGGTTGGCGCTGCGGCTGTACTCGTAGCCGCCGCGCAGCCCGCCCACCCCGTCCTGCTTGTACGTGGACACCTGGTAGATGGGCGGGACGACCGCGCCGGTCAGCGGGTCGGCGGTGTTGCCCGCGTGGATCGCGAGGGTTTCGAGGTTGTGGAAGCTGTGCTGGTGGCTCATGAGGCCCGAGGGTAACGCCGCGGGAGCCCACTCGTGGCAGCCGTCCGGCGCGGTCCGGGACAATGGCGACATGGAGATTCTCTGGTTCCTGATCGCGATGGCGCTGCTGGTCGGCATCCTCGTCCCCTTCGTCAACCGCCGCCGCTCGGGCCTCCAGCAGGTCGACCCCCGCTCCCCGGACGCGGCCAACCCGGACGACTACGGCTTTCTCCGCCAAGAGGAGCTGGACATCCGGCTGCCCGGCCCCGACCAGGATCTCCTCGATGTGCTCGACGTCGTCCAGCGCACCCAGAGCTGGCAGGCGGCCTCCCAGCTGCTGGCGGGCACGCCCGCGGAGGGGGAGGTCCGCTGGCAGCGGGTCCAGGCGTTCGCCGGTGCCGCGTCACTCGAACTCGCGCAGAAGCCCGGCGTGGGCGGGGCCTGGCTGCGGACCTGGCGGGCGGAGGCACCGAAGGACGCGGGCGGGGCGCAGGTGCACGCGGAGTTCCTGGTGCAGCAGGCGTGGCGGTCCTCGTCCGTCGGCGAGGACGACTTCCGGATCATCCTGGAGGAGGCGCGCGGGGTCTGCGAGGAGGCCGCGCTGCTGGCTCCGGGCGACCCCGTTCCGTACATCGTGGAGCTGGCCGTGGCGCGTGGCCTCGGCTACCCCCACGACCGCTTCGACCAGGTGTGGGCGAAGGTGATCGACCGCGCGCCGGAGCACATGGGCGCGCATCTGGCGGCGCTGCACTACTGGTGCGAGAAGTGGCACGGCAGCCGTGAGGAGGCCGACCACTTCGCGACGACGGCCGCGGCCCGCGCGCCCCAGGGCTCGCTGCTGGCCGCGCTGCCCCTGTTCGCCGTCCATGAGCACATCCCGGACCTGGTCCTGGTGCAGGGCTTCTATCAGAGCGCGGTCGTCACCAAGGCCGTCGAGGGCGCGCTGTACGCGGTCCACTCCGCCCGCCCGGGCGACCCGATGCTGGCGCACGTACGCCATCTGCTCATCGGCTTCCTCGTACGGTCCGAGCGGTGGGCCGAGGCGATGAACCAGCTCATCTGGGTGGACGGCCACGTGGGCGCCCTGCCGTGGACGCTGAGCGACGACCCGGCGGCGGAGTACACCGTGTACCGGAACCTGGCGGTGGCGGGCTACGAGGCGAACGGCGGCAGCCCGGTGACACTGCGGCGGTAGCGGGCGGGCCGCCGTCACCGGGCAGGCAGTGGGCGCGGGCGCGCCCGGGCCCGGGGCGGGGTTCGGGCCCGGGGCGGGGTTCGGGCGCCGGGATGGACGCTGGGACGGGGGCGGGTGCCGGTGGCGGCGGGTCCGGGCCCGGCGCCGGTGGCGGGGGCCGGGGAGTGCTCCCCCACGGCACCCGGAGGAATGCCGGAAGCGCCCCGCGCGTTCCTCCATTACCGAGATACCTCCGAGGAGGAGCACGCATGTTCCTGTCCCGCCGCGCCCCCGCCCTCCCCACCCCGGACGAGGCCCTCCCCGGCCGCCCCACCCCCGCCTTCACGGTGCCCGACCGCCACACGGTCCTGGGCAACCCGCTGCTGGGCCCGTACCCCGGGGGTCTGGAGATCGCGGACTTCGGCCTGGGCTGTTTCTGGGGCGCGGAGCGAAAGTTCTGGCAGACCCCCGGTGTCTGGACCACCCTCGTCGGCTACCAGGGCGGCCACACCCCGAACCCCACCTACGAGGAGGCATGCTCCGGCCTCACGGGCCACACCGAGGCCGTCCGCGTCGTCTTCGACCCGTCGGTGGTCTCGTACGAGCGGCTCCTGAAGCTCTTCTGGGAGTCCCACGACCCCACCCAGGGCTTCCGTCAGGGCAATGACGTCGGCACCCAGTACCGTTCGGCGATCTACGCCCACTCCCCCGCCCAGTCCGCGACGGCCGCCGCCTCCCGCGAGGCGTACCAGCGGGTCCTGACGGCCTCGGGCTACGGCACGATCACCACCGAACTGCTCCCCGCGGAGGGCCGCCCCTTCTACCCGGCCGAGGCGTACCACCAGCAGTACCTCGACAAGAACCCCGCCGGCTACTGCGGCATCGGCGGCACGGGCGTCGAGCTGGATGCCCCGTTCGAGACGAACTGGGGGGCGTCGTGCCCGACGGGCGTGGCTCCGGCGCCCGAAACCCCGGAGAAGTAGGCCCTCGGAGGCCGCTTCCGCCGGGATCACCCGACCGGACGGCGGCCGCCGGGGAGCTGTCCGGTGTGCTGGTGGAGGCTCTGGGGGCCGGGCCGGGCTGAGGGACGGATCCATCGGAATGACGCTTGTGCGCCGGTCGTGGCGTGCCCCGCACGCCTCCGGCTCCCCGGTGGGGATCGCCCTTATCGTGCGAGCAATCTGTCCGGATACCGGACAACGTCTCGCCGCTCCGGCGAACCCCTGGAGGTCATGATGCCCAGTCCACCCAAGCCGTTCGGCACCGTCGTCAGCAACATCGGCGTCAACCTGCGGAAGTATCCGAGCACGGACTCCTCCGTCATCGGCAACCTGAACCAGGGCGCCGAGGTCGGTCTGCGCAGCAAGGTGCACGCCCAGACCATCGACGGCAACAGCATCTGGTACCTGCTCCGCGACAAGGCCGCGTGGGTCGCCGCCCGGCACGTCGACAACACCGGAGACGTGTCGCTGTCCAAGGACGTCGAACCGGCGTCCCCGCAGGGCTGACGGCGGACCAACCCCTTCAGAGCCGCCCGAAGCCGTCCCGGGGCAGCCCCGTGGCTCCCCCGGGACCGGGGCTGTGCCCGGCGGGCGCGGTGGTACCGGCGCGAGCACCGCACGGGAGCCGGCCGTCCCCGGGACCCCCGCCGCGGCCGGTGGGCCGGCCTCGCTCGTACGGGAACGCGCACGGCGGCGCCCGCCCGCGTGCGATTCCCGCCGTCCCGGGCTCCACCTGTCCAGCGGATATCCGCGTGCGCGGGAGCGGCCCCCTGGCTAGCCTGGGCGCATGGGTTCGCACAAGCACTACTTCTTTCTCTGATTCCGGGCGCGGACGCCGCGTCGAGCCACTCGCTCCGACCGTGAGCGAGTGAGTTCCGCTGCCGTCCGCCGTCGCCCGTCCCTCACCGAACCCTCTTCGTCATCAGGGAAAGAACCATGCGCGAACGCGCCCAACTGACCATGAAGGACGTCTCCAAGGCGTACGGCACCCGCCCCGTCCTCGATCAGGTGTCGCTCACCGTCCGGCCCGGCGAACGCGCCGGAGTCATCGGTGAGAACGGCTCCGGGAAGTCCACCCTCCTCCGCCTGATCGCCGGAGCCGACGCGCCCGACACCGGCGAGATCACCGTCGGCGCCCCCGGCGGGACCGGGCATCTCGCCCAGACGATCGCCGAGACCTTCGGGCTCGGGCCCGGACACACCGTCCGCGACGCCGTCGATGCCGCGCTCGCCGGACTGCGTGACCTGGAGCGGCGGCTGCGGCAGGCCGAGAAGGACCTCGAAACCGACGCGGGCGAGGAGGCGCTCACCGCGTACGGGGATCTGCTGACCGCGTTCGAGGAGCGCGGCGGATACGCGGCGGACGCCCGTGTCGACGCCGCGTTCCAGGCTCTCGGGCTGGCCGGGATCGGGCGCGGGCGCAGGCTCGGCACGCTGTCGGGCGGGGAGCAGTCGCGGCTCGCGCTGGCGTGTGTGCTCGCCGCCGCACCCGAGTTGCTGCTGCTCGACGAGCCGACGAACCATCTGGACCGCCGGGCCACCGAGTGGCTGGAGGACCGGCTCAGGCAACACCGGGGCACGGTCGTCGCCGTCACCCACGACCGGGCGTTTCTGGAACGCGTCGCCACCACCATCCTGGAGGTCGACCGGGACACCCGCGCGGTGCACCGGTACGGCGACGGCTGGGAGGGCTACCGCACGGCGAAGGCCGCCGCCCGCCGCCGCCGGGAGCAGGAGCACCAGGAGTGGCTGGACGAGCTGGCCCGTACGACGGAGCTGGTCGCGGCGGCCGGACAGCGGCTGGCGACGAGCGGGAAGGACCCCCGCCAGGGCTTCGGCAAGCACCGCCGCTCGCACGACGCCAAGCTGTCCGGGCAGGTCCGGGCCGCCCGTGTGCGGCTGGAGCGGCTCCGGCGGGAGCCCGTGGCCGCGCCGCCCGAGCCGCTGCGGTTCAGGGCGCGGCCCGTCACCTCCGGCCGCACGGGACTCCTCGCCGAGCTGACGGACATCGCCGTCGGCGACCGGCTGCGGCTGGACGGGCTCCGGGTGGAGTCGGGGCACCGGCTGCTGGTGACCGGCCCGAACGGCGCGGGCAAGACGACCCTGTTGCGCGTCCTGGCCGGTGAACTGCGCCCCGACCGGGGCACGGTCCACCACCGGGAACGGGTGAGGATCGGATATCTCCGCCAGGAGCTGCCGCCGGTCCCCTCGCCCGAGCCGCTGCTCCGCGCCTACGCGCGCGGGCGGCGCGGGCTGCCCGAGGAGTACGCGGACGAGTTGCTCGGGACCGGGCTGTTCCGGGAGGAGGACCTGACCGTCGCGGTCTCGGCGCTCTCGGTGGGGCAGCGGCGGCGGCTGGAGCTGGCCCGGCTGCTGGCCTCGCCCGCGGATCTGCTCGTCCTCGACGAGCCGACCAACCATGTGGCGCTGAGTCTGGTGGAGGAGTTGGAGGAGGCGCTGGCGTCCTACCGGGGCGCGATCGTCGCGGTGTCGCACGACCGGCGGTTCCGGAGCGGCTTCGGGGGTGAGCGGCTGGAGCTGCGTTCCGGACGGCTGACGGCGCCACCTCGGACGCACCGGCCGGCGCCGCGAACGGCACCGCCGACAGCAGCGCGAACGACTCCGAAAACGGCACCGCCCACCGCGCCGCTGACGGCCTGACCTCACGGATCCGATCGAACGACGCTCGAACATGGCCCGGACGCGGCGGCCGTGTGGCGCGATCACGCCGTTAGGGTTTCCGCGTGGGAATCAGTGAGCAGCGGGCAGAGACGACGGTGACGGCGGCCGTGCCGGGGCGCGCGGAGGACGAGCGGGACGCGGCACCCCGGTGGCGCGTCCCGCTGTGGCGCGTTCCGCTCGTCGCGACCGCCGTCGCCGTGCCGCTGTACGTCCTGTGGGCGGGCTGGCTCGCCACGGGCGGCGGCGATCTCGCGGCCCAGCTGGCGTGGACGGGCTTCACGGAACGGCATCCGTCGTCGGCGTACAACCTCTCCTGGTACGGCGGAATGCACACCGCCAACTACAGTCTGCTGGCCCCGCCGTTGATGGCCGTGTTCGGAGTGCGGGCGGTTTCGGTCGCCGCCGGGCTCCTCGCGACCTGGGCGCTGGCCCGGCTCGTCGTCCGCAGCGGGGTGACGCGTCCGCTGTGGCCCGCGCTCGCCGGGACGGGCGCGCTCTGGGCGAACATCGCGTCCGGGCGCACCACGTTCGCGCTGGGCGTCGCGATCGCGCTGCTGGCGCTGCTGTACGTCCGCAGACCGGTGCTCGCCGGTGTGTGCGCGGCGCTCGCGACGATGGCGAGCCCGGTCGCCGGCCTCTTCCTGGTGGTCGCGGGAGCCGCGTATCTGCTGGACCGGCGGTGGCGTCCGGCGGTGGCGCTGGTGGTGCCGCCCGCGCTGGTGGTGGCGGTGACGACGCTCCTCTTCCCCTTCAAGGGCGAGATGCCGATGCAGGCGGAGAAGCTGTGGCTGCCGCTCGTCGTGTCGGCGGCGGTGGCTCTCACCGCGCCGCGCGAGTGGCGTGTGGTGCGGTACGGAGCCCTGGTGTACGGGCTCGGAGTCGTCCTGACCTACGTCATCCCCTCGCCGATCGGGCGGAACGTCGAGCGCCTGGCGGGGCTGGCGGGGCCGCCCGTGCTGCTCGCGGCGGTGGTGACGGGGGTGAGCGCCGCGGGCGGAGTGGCGGCCTTCCTGCGCGCCGGGGGCGGTACGGGTCCCGGCACCGCCCCTCCCGCCACGGCCGGTGCCGAGGCGGGTGCGGGCGGTGACGCCGGTCGTGGCGGCCGGGCCCGGACCCTCGCGCTCCGGTTCGCGCTCGTCGCCGCCCTCGCCGTCAACACCAACTGGCTGATCGACAAGACCGAGGACGATCTCGCCGTCTCCAACAAGGTCCCGTCCTGGGCCGCGAACACCGGCGGTGTCGTACGGGAGCTGGAGCGGCTCGGCGCGGACCGTACGCGCGTCGAGGTGGTCCCCGCCCGCAACCACCGCGAGGCCACCGTCCTCGCCCCGCACATCAACATGGCGCGCGGCTGGAACCGCCAGCTCGACGTGGAGCGGGGGCGCCTGTTCTACGACGGGTCGCTGGACCCCCGGACGTACCGTGCCTGGCTGGACCACTGGGCGGTCGGCTACGTCGTCCTCCACCACGGCCGGCCGGACGGCCCGGCCCGGGGCGAGGCCGCGATCGTACAGAGTGAACCGCCGTGGCTGGAGCGGGTCTGGCGCGACGACGGCTGGACGATCTACCGCGTACGGGACGCGGTGCCCCTGGTCTCCTCCCCGGCGACGGTGGTCCGCGCCGACGCCGCCGAGCTGGTCGTCCGGATGCCCGCGGCCGGCTCGGTGACGGTACGGGTCGCCCACTCCCCCTGGCTCCGCGCCGAAGGCGCGTGCCTCCGGCAGGCGGGCGAGTGGACCCGGCTGACGGTGGACCGCCCCGGCGACTACACCCTGGCCTCCCCGTACCGCTTCCCGCGCTCCTCCGGCGCGGCCTGCTGACGGCGCACCCGCGCCGGAGGCGAGGGCCGCAAACGAAAGGCGCGGTGCCCCCGAGGGGACACCGCGCGATCCGGAGCGTCGGCCGGAGCCGGGGCCGGGTCTGGGCCGGAGCCTGGGCCCGGGTCAGACCTGCGAACCGGCCTTCCAGTCGGCCCAGTTCATGTTCCAGCCGTTCAGGCCGTTGTCCGGCTTGATGGTCTTGTCCTTGGAGTTCTTCACGATGACGACATCGCCGATCATCGAGTTGTCGTAGAACCAGGCGCCGGGCTTGTTGGGGTTGTTGGCCCCCTGGGAGTCCTCCAGCCCGACACAGCCGTGGCTGGTGTTGGAGTTGCCGAAGACCCCGCGGCCCCAGTAGTTGCCGTGGATGAACGTGCCCGACGTGGACAGCCGCATCGCGTGCGGGACGTCCTTGATGTCGTACTCGCCCTTGCCGTCGGAGTCCGTGAAGCCGACCGTCGCGCCGTTCATCCGGGTCTCCTTGAACTTCTCGGAGATCACCATCTGTCCGTTGTACGTCGGCGTGGAGGGCGCGCCCGCGGAGATCGGGATGGTCCTGACCGTCTTGCCGTCCTGCGTGACCGTCATCATCTTGGTCCGGGCGTCGACGGTGGAGACCTGATTGCGGCCGATCGTGAAGGTCACCGTCTTCTGCTGGACGCCGAAGACGCCGTTCGCGCCCTCGACCCCGTCCAGCGCGAGCTTCAGCGTGACGGTGGAGCCCTCCTGCCAGTACTGATCCGGCCGGAAGTCCAGGCGCTGGGAGTTGAACCAGTGCCCGACGACCTCCTGGCCGCTGGTGGACGACACGGTGATGCCGGACTGCACGGCCTTCTTGTCGGTGATCGGCTTGTTGAAGTTGATCGACACCGGCATGCCGACGCCGACGGTGGAGCCGTCCTCCGGCGTGAAGTTGCCGATGAAGCTGTTGTCCGGCGAGACCGTCGTGAAGGAGGAGTTCTCGTGGGCCTCCAAGCCGTTGGCGTCCTTCGCGGTGGCGGTGACCTTGTACGCGGTGGACCGCTCCAGCGCCTTGACCGGGGTCCAGCTCTTGCCGTCCGCGGCCAGCTTGCCCTCGACGGCCTTGCCGTCGGCGGTGGCCAGGGTGACGTCGGTGAGCGTACCGGCGGTGACAGTGACCTTGGCGTTGTTGATGCTCGCGTTGTTCGTACCGGTCCTGGGCTCGATGACTATTCGGGCTTCGGAGACCTTCTTCGCGGCCGCCTCGTCGACCTGGGCCTGCGACGTCTTCGTGCTGTCCGCGCTGCTGCCGCCCTTGTCCCCGCCGTCACTACAGGCCGACAGCACCAATGCACCGCCGAGCACAGCGGACGCGACCATGAGGCCCTTGCGCCGCTTGCTGTCCCTCTTCACACGCTTCTCCATCGTCGCCGAGTCCCCTGACCGAACTACCGAACCATTGGGGACAACATCTATCTCGGGGTACCCGGTTCCACATCCTTCGCAGAATGTGGCGAATACCACTCGCCGTACCCTGGCCTTCCGGCCGCCGTACGCCCCACGTATCCCCGGTTGTCCGGGTTCACCGTGGCCGTCGCACGGCTCGATCCGGCCGGCCGCCCCTCCCTGATCTCCCGCCATCCTGCTGGTCGGGGTCCCGCCCGACCGCATCGGGGTCGCGTTCGATCCGATCTTCAGGAGTGATTCCTCCGTCAACCGTACATACCGTGATGACTCAGCAGCGGTCATATGCCCGAGGTCAGGGCCCGGAGCGGCCCGGCTTTCCCGCGGGCCGCCGGGTTCACTAGCATCAGCCGACGCCCAAGTCCACGATGTGCCAAGGGAGATCGAGTTCGTGTCCGTCACACGCCGTCCGCTTCTGACCGCCGCGGCCGCGGGGTCTCTGCTCTGTGCGCTGTGGTTCGTTCCGTCGGCGAACGCCACGGCCGAGAACGAGGACGACGGCAGACAGCACAGCTCCGCCGGAACGCAGGGCACGGACTCCCAGGAACTGCGGCTGGCCGCCACGGGCAGCTTCGACACCACCCCGTACCTGATCGGCGGGACGGCGTTCCTCGGGGTCGGGGTGGGGTTCGTGACCTATGCGACGCGCCGGCGGGGGCCCGTCCGGATGTGAACGGACCCCGCGGCCCGCAGGGGCCCGGCGACGGGCGGTGAACCGTGCGCCGAACGGGTGACGGGCGGTGCACAGCCCGTGCTCTCAGGCGAGCGGGCCGGTCACCCGCTCCACCGCCGCGATGAGCCTTCCCTCCCGTACGAACGCGTCCACCGCCTCCAGATCGGGCGCGAGGTAGCGGTCGGGCCCCGGCCCGCCCACCCCGGCGGCGCGCAGCGCGTCGATGGCCGCGCGTGAGGCGGGCGCGGGGGTGAGACCGTGCCGCAGCTCGATCGCCCGGGTCGCCGCGTACAGCTCGACCGCGATGATCCGCCCGAGCGCGGCGACCGAGGTCCGGAGCTTGCGGGCGGCCGACCAGCCCATCGACACATGGTCCTCCTGCATCGCGGAGGACGGGATCGAGTCGGCGGACGCCGGGACCGCGAGCCGCTTCATCTCGCCGACCAGGGCGGCCTGGGTGTACTGGGCGATCATCAGGCCCGAGTCCACACCCGCGTCGTCGGCGAGGAAGGGCGGGAGGCCGTGGCTGCGGTTCCGGTCGAGGAGCCGGTCGGTGCGGCGCTCGGCGATGGAGCCGAGGTCGGCGGCGACGACGGCGAGGAAGTCGAGGACGTAGGCGACGGGGGCGCCGTGGAAGTTGCCGTTGGACTCGACCCGGCCCTCGTCCGGCAGGACGACGGGGTTGTCGACGGCCGAGGCCAGTTCGCGGTCGGCGACCAGACGGGCGTGCGCGAGGGTGTCCCGGCCCGCGCCCGCGACCTGGGGGGCGCAGCGCACGGAGTACGCGTCCTGGACGCGCGGGGCCTCGTCCTGCTGGAAGTGCCCGGTGAGCCCGGATCCGGCGAGCACGGCCCTCATATTGGCGGCGGACGCGCCCTGCCCGGGGTGGGGGCGGAGGGCGTGCAGCTCGGGGGCGAGGACCTTGTCGGTGCCGAGGAGCGCTTCGAGAGAGAGCGCGGCGGTGATGTCGGCGCTGGTGTAGAGCCGCTGGAGGTCGTCGATGGCCAGGAGGAGCATGCCGAGCATGCCGTCGGTGCCGTTGAGGAGCGCCAGCCCCTCCTTCTCGCGCAGCTCGACGGGGGTGATGCCGTGCTCCGCGAGCAGCTCGGCGGCGGGCCGGATCCGGCCGTCCGGCCCCTCGGCGTCGCCCTCGCCCAGGAGGGTCAGGGCGCAGTGGGACAGCGGTGCGAGATCTCCGGAGCAGCCGAGGGAGCCGTACTCGTGGACGACGGGGGTGATACCGGCGTTCAGTACGTCGGCCATGGTCCGCGCGACCTCGGGGCGTACGCCGGTGTGCCCCGAGCAGAGGGTCTTCAGCCGCAGGAACATCAGCGCGCGCACGACCTCCCGCTCGACGTGCGGGCCCATGCCGGCGGCGTGCGAGCGCACGATGTTGCGCTGGAGCCGGCCCCGGAGATCCTGGCCGATGTGCCGGGTCGCGAGCGCGCCGAACCCGGTGGAGACGCCGTACACGGGCTCGGGCTTGGCGGCCAGCGCGTCCACGACCGCCCGCGCGGCGGCGAGGGCGTCCAGGGCGGCGGCGGAGATCTCCACACGGGCGCCCCCGCGGGCCACGGCGATGACGTCGGCCGCGGTGGCGCCGGACGTGTTCACCACGAGTGTCTGCATATGCATATTCAGCAGCGTACGGATTGAATTGCGATACGTCACCAGTGGTGGCCGGGGTGACTCCTTACCGGGCGGGAGGCACCGGGCCGGGTGCCGGACGCGCGGAGCCGGGCCCGGCGAGTCGGGGACAAAAGGCCAGGGCCACGGGATCAGGGCCGAGAAGATCAGCGGCCGAGAGACCAAGGTTGGGGGATCAGGGCCGCGAGACCGCCGAGAGACCGCCGCGGGATCAGGGCCGAGAGGACCAGGGCCGGGCGTCGGGCGCGGCGGCTCAGGGCTCGCTCCACGGCTCCTCGGCGTCCTCCGGCGCCACACCCCGGAACCGGCGCCGCTCCTGCGGCTGCGGGCGCGGCGGGGTGTCCGCGAGGCGGAGTACGGTGCCGTCCCGGCCCGCGACCACCGGCTTGGGCGAGCGGGCGGCCTTGGCCCGGTACTGGGCCGCGTCCGCGAGCCGGAAGAGCCTGCGGGCGCTTCCGACCCGCCCGATCGGGTCCCCGGTCGAGGCGACCCCGCACGCCACGCCCTCCCCCAGCTCCAGCTCGGCGGCGCGTACGCAGAGCTCGTCGGCGACCCGGACCACCTCGTCGGACGACGGCCCCACACACAGGAGGCAGAACTCGTCCCCGCCGAGGCGGGCGGAGAGCGCGTCCGACAGCATCGCGCCGCAGAGGGACAGCACCGAGCCGAAACGCTCCAGCAGCCGGTCGCCGACCGCGTGGCCGTGGGTGTCGTTCACCCGCTTGAGCCCGTTGAGATCGCAGACCACCAGACTGACGACGACCCCGTCCTCACGGTGGCGCTCCAGCGCCTCGTCGAGCCGTATGTCGACGGCCCGACGGTTCGCGAGGCCCGTGAGCGGATCCGTGAACGCCAGCCGGCGCACCTCCTCCAGCCGCTCGGTCTGCGCGATCCCGGCGGCGATGACGGACGCGAGCACGGTCGCGAAGTCGGCCTCGTCCCGGTCGAAGACGGGCGCGCCGAGCGGGCGTGCGACATACAGCTCGCCCCAGGCACGCCCGTGCAGCACGATCGGCGCCACGACACAGGACCCCCGGTGCCGCCGCCGCAGGGCCGCGGCCCGCCCTTCGGCTCCGCCGGGTACGGGAGGCACGGAGGGGTGGCGGTAGCTGCGGGGCGCCGTGGCGGGCGGCCCGTACTCCGGGACCACCGACCCCCGCCCGGCCTCCTCCCAGGCCGCCCCGCCGACGGGGTGATGCCCGGCCCCGGGTGACCCGGATGCCCCGGAGTCCTGGTGACCCGTCTCCGTCTCAGGAGACCCGGCGGCCGGGGAGCCGGGGGCCCTGGGGCGCGGCTCGGCGGGTGTCCCGGGCCCCGGTACCCCGGCGGCCGTACGGGACGCGGCACCGGCACCCGCCGTCCCGGAGGCTGATGCCGGGGGAGGCGCGGGCGGGAAGTCCGGCGCGAGCTCGGCCGTTTCGACCCAGGCTTCCGGTGCGCCGCCGCCCGCCCAGCGTTCGTGGAGGAACTCCGTGATCTCCGGGAAGCGGTTGACGGGATAGGTCTCCGACTCCGGGAACTCCTCCTCGTCCGGAGCCCGCCGCCCCGCGTTCACCAGCACCTTGAGGCGGCCCAGCTCCCGCTCCCACACGGACAGCGCGGCGAACGACCCGGTGAGCGCGGCGCAGGCGCCCTGGGCCGCCGCGCGCCAGAAGTCGCGCGGGGTCTGCGCTGCCGCCATCGCCTGCGCCAGCGCCACTACGGCCCGCAACCGCCGATCCTCAGCCATCACCCCAGCTTAGGAGGGTTTCCATGGTTTTGATCGGTTGAACGGAGCCGGGCCATATGACGGTGAGTGATGACATATGCGTATGGCGTGAGCCGGTCCGTCCACACGCCCGTTCGCCGCACCGACCGCGTCGGGGCTCGTCCAGCCGTTCGTCCCGGTGCTCGTTCCGGCGCAGGATTCGGCGCTGCTTTCGGCGCCCGCCCGGTCGCCGGTCCGTCACTCCCCCGGCCACTTCGGCTTCCGCTTCTCGTTGAACGCGGCGACACCCTCCGCCCGGTCGCCGGAGAAGGCGACCGACCGCCAGGCCGCGTCCTCCACCTCCAGCCCGGCGCGCAGATCGAGCCCCTGCCCCAGCCGGAGCGCGCGCTTGGCGGCGCGCAGCCCCACCGGGGAGTTCTCCGCGATCCGGCCGGCGAGGGCGAGCGCCTCCGTACGGGCGTCCTGGGCGAGCAGATCGACGAGCCCCAGCTCCCGCGCCTCCTCCGCCGCCACCCGGCGGGCCGTGAAGACCAGCTCGGCGGCGCGCGCGGCGCCGACCCTGCGGGGCAGGAGCTGGGTCCCTCCGCCCCCGGGAACGACACCGACGGAGACCTCCGGCAGCCCGACGACGGTGGTGGCGTCGGCCACGATGACATCGCAGGAGAGCGCCAGCTCGAAGCCCCCGCCGAGCGCGTACCCGTGGACGGCGGCGACGGTGGGCATCGGCAGCTCCAGCACCCCGGTGTACGCGGCCCTCGCGGTGGGCCGCTGGCGCAGCAGCTCGGCGTCGCTGAAGGAGTTGCGCTCCTTCAGGTCGGCGCCGACGCAGAACGCGCGATCGTTCGAGGAGGTCAGCACGGTGACGCGGACGTCCCGGTCGGCGGCGAGCGCGTCACACGCGGCGGCGATGGAGCGGCCCATCTCCGTGGAGACGGCGTTCATGGCCCGGGGACGGTCGAGGACGAGTTCGGCGACATGGGCGTGTGTGCGGACGAGGACGAACTCGCCGAAGCGCTGCTCGGACATCTGGGCACCCTCCCGGTTAACGATGGTTCACCGGATCATAGGCGCTCGCCCACGAGGGCCACCGTGCGGGAGAAACGGCCCGCGCGCAGGACCCGCCGGGCCCGGTGCGGCTGTACCCGGCGACCGCCCGCGCACAGGACCAGCCCGTAGGCAGCGACCGCCCGCGCGCAGGAACGGGCTCACGCCCAGGACCAGCCCGTAGGCAGCGACCACCCGCCGCAGGAGCCGCCGAGCCCGGTGCGGCCCGTACGCGGGCCCGGCACGGGAACGGGGGCCGGCGTGGCCCGTACGCGGCAACAGCCCGCCCAGGAAGGCCCGTACGCGGGAAGACGGCCCATACGCAGGCGCCGACCCCCGCCCGGGGGCCATCCGCGCCCGGGACAACCCGGGCCGCACGCCCGCACCTCACCGGGTGGGGCGCCCGCTCACTCCCGGCGGGACAGCAGCCAGGGCTCGACGACCCCGAGCCCTCGCACCGGCCGCTGCCACATCGGCTGCAGGGCGAACCGGTACGGCGGCGGGGGCTCGCCCTCCTTCTCCGCGGTGGCCGCCTCCTCCGCCGCCTGGGTCTCCGACTTCGGGGCGTCGCCCGTGCGGATCAGCTCCAGCGCGAACGCCCCGTCCACCAGCACCGCGTCCTTGGGCGCTATCGACGTCAGACGGCTCGCCAGATTCACGGTCGTGCCGAAGACGTCGCCCATGCGCGTCGTGACCGTGCCGAAGGCGATGCCGACGCGGAGCGCGGGCATCGACTCGTCCTGGTTCATCGCGTCGATGAGCCGGAGCGCGATCTCCGACGCCGTGCCGGCGTCGTCCGCCGCGTAGAGGACCTCGTCGCCGAGGGTCTTGATCAGCCGGCCGCCGTGGGCGGCGACCAGGTCGGCGGAGGTGGTCTCGAACGCCTCGACCAGCTCGCCGAGCTCCTCCTCCTCCAGCCGCCGGGTGAGCCGGGTGAAGCCGACGAGGTCCGCGAAGCCGACCGCGAGCCTGCGGTCGACCATCTCCTCGTCGTCCGCGGCCTGGACGACCCGGCCGGTCGCGGCCGCCAGCTGCCGCCGCCAGACGTAGACCAGGAACTCCTGGAGTTCGGGCAGGAGCAGCTCGATCAGGGGGTACGTGACCTCCGTACGCGTCATCCCCGGCTCGGGCGGCTCGGTCAGACCCTCCAGGAAGGAGTCGATCTGCCACTCCGCGAGCCGGGCGGTGGTCTGGCCGGTGGAGCGGGCCACCTGGATCGCCATGGGCTCGCTCAGCAGGCCCGCCTCCACGAGGCCCGCGAGCCGCCGCAGCGCGAGGACGTCGGCCTCGGTGAGGGCCTTCGCCTGGCCGATGTCGGCGAAGCCCATGGCCCGCCAGAAGCGGGATGCCAGCTCCATGGAGACGCCGGCCGTGCGGGCCGCCTGGAAGGGGGTGTAGCGCCGGTCGGCGCCGAGGATCAGCTGTTCGAGGCGGATGGCGAGGGGGTCGTCGGTCGGCTCGGCGGTGTGGTCGACGGCGTGGTGCGGCGTCGGATGGACCGCCCCAGAGGAGCCGTAGGGCACCGGCGCCGCACCGGAAGCGGAACCTCCGGAAGCCTCGGCGCCGGAAAGCCCGGCCTGCGCATCGGGCGGGCCCTCGGGTCCGGCCGGCCCCGGGGCCCCGGAAGGCCCTCCGGAGAACACCGGCCCCCCGGCGGACCCCGGCGCTCCGGATGCCTCGCCGGCCTCGGCCCGTGCCCGCTCCCCGGAGCCGGAAGCCCCAGCGCCAGAAGGCCCGGAGGGGCCCGAGACGGAAGGACGGGGAGTACCGGAAACACCGGAAGCAGTACCGGGAACACCGGAAGTGCGGGGAGCGCCCGAAGCACCGGGTGAGCCCGGGGCCCCGGCGGCACCGGACGGTCCCGCGGCCCCCGGCGCTCCGGACGCCCCGGGGGCTCCGGATGCCGTACCGGAATCGGACACGGACGCGGACCCACCGGACGCGCCCGCGCCGGAAGTGGTGTCGTCGACGGTCACCAGCCGCCTCCTGCCCGTTCCCTGCGCAACTGCCCTGCCGATCTGTCGCTCGATCGCCTCAACGATACGGCAGGTGTGCCCTGGCTCACGTCCCCGTGGCCGTTCCGGTTCGGGCGGGGCGGACGACGGTCAGCCGGCCGGCCGCAGATGCACGATGTCGCCCGCGCCGACGGCCTGCCGCTCCCCGTCCGCCAGGGTCAGCACGAGCCGGCCGTCCCCGTCCAGCGCCACCGCCTCGCCGGTCACCGACCGGTCGCCGGGCAGTTCGGCCCGTACGGTACGGCCCAGGGTCGCGCACCCCGCCGCGTAGGCCGCCTGGACCCGGGAGAGCGCGGGGTCGCCGCCCGCCGCGCGCCAGGCCCCGTACCACTGCTCCAGCGAGCGCAGGACGGCCCGCAGCAGCGGGTCGCGATCGGTGGAGACCGCGTTCGCGAGGCCCAGGGACCCGGCCGTGGGGACGGGCAGTTCACCGGCGCGCAGGCTGACGTTGATGCCGATGCCGACCACCACCGCGTCGTTCCCGGCCCGCTCGGCGAGGATGCCGCCGGTCTTGCGCTCCTCGCCGCCCACCGTCACCAGCAGGTCGTTGGGCCATTTGAGGGACATGTCGACGCCCGCGGCCCGGCTCAGCCCGGTCGCGGCGGCGACCCCGGCGAGCAGCGGCAGCCAGCCCCAGCGCTCCACCGGCACCTCGGGGCCCGGGCGCAGCAGTACGGAGAAGAAGAGCCCCGAGCGCGGCGGCGCGCTCCAGGTGCGGTCCAGCCGCCCCCGCCCCGCCGTCTGCTCCTCGGCGACCAGGACGGCCCCCTCCGCCAGACCCTCGGCGGCGCGGGCCGCGAGATCGGAGTTGGTGGAGCCGGTGGCGGGCACGACGGTGAGCGAGGTCCACAGCCCGCCGGGCCGCAGCAGGGCCCGGCGCAGTGCGGGGGTGTTCAGCGGCGGCCGGCCGAGGTCGGACCAGCGGCCGCCGCGCGCGTTCCCGGATGCATCGCCGGGCGCATTCTGAGGCGTCATGCAAGCCAGGTTAGGTGTGGTAAACGCCGCACTGCCGATCCGTATCGGCGCGGATACGCTACGAACCAGTAGCCAACGGCAACGACCCCCACACCTCCACCACCCCCCGTGACCAGGCAGGGAGCCGCATCCCGATGTCCGAGCCGGAACAGACCGCCCGTTCTCACGAACCCAGCAGCCATACGACCGCGGGCAAGATCGCGGATCTTCGGCGCCGTATCGACGAGGCCGCCCACGCCGGCTCCGAGCGCGCGGTCGAGAAGCAGCACGCCAAGGGCAAGCTGACCGCCCGGGAGCGCGTCGGTCTGCTGCTGGACGAGGGTTCGTTCGTGGAGCTGGACGAGTTCGCCCGGCACCGCTCCACCAGCTTCGGCCTGGAGAAGACCCGTCCGTACGGGGACGGCGTGGTCACCGGCTACGGCACGGTCGACGGCCGTCCGGTCGCGGTCTTCTCGCAGGACTTCACCGTTTTCGGCGGGGCGCTCGGCGAGGTCTTCGGCCAGAAGATCATCAAGGTGATGGACTTCGCGCTGAAGACCGGCTGTCCCGTCATCGGCATCAACGACTCCGGCGGCGCGCGCATCCAGGAGGGTGTCAGCGCGCTCGGGATGTACGGCGAGATCTTCCGCCGCAACACCCACGCCTCCGGTGTCATCCCGCAGATCTCGCTGGTCGTCGGCCCCTGCGCGGGCGGCGCGGTCTACTCCCCCGCGATCACCGACTTCACGGTGATGGTCGACCAGACCTCGCACATGTTCATCACCGGGCCCGACGTCATCAAGACGGTCACCGGCGAGGACGTCGGTTTCGAGGCGCTGGGCGGGGCCCGTACGCACAACACCACCTCGGGCGTCGCGCACCACATGGCGGGCGACGAGAAGGACGCCATCGAGTACGTCAAGTCCCTGCTCTCCTATCTTCCCTCGAACAATCTGTCGGAGCCGCCCGCCTTCCCCGAGGAGGCCGACCTCGCGACGGGCGACGAGGACCGCGAGCTCGACGTCCTCATCCCGGACAGCGCCAACCAGCCGTACGACATGCACACGGTCATCGAGCATGTGCTGGACGACGGCGAGTTCCTGGAGACGCAGGCGCTGTTCGCGCCGAACATCCTCACCGGCTTCGGGCGGGTCGAGGGCTTCCCGGTCGGTGTCGTCGCCAACCAGCCGATGCAGTTCGCGGGCTGTCTCGACATCAACGCCTCCGAGAAGGCGGCGCGGTTCGTCCGTACCTGCGACGCCTTCAACGTCCCGGTGCTCACCTTCGTCGACGTGCCGGGCTTCCTGCCGGGTGTCGACCAGGAGTACGGCGGCATCATCCGCCGGGGCGCGAAGCTGATCTACGCGTACGCCGAGGCGACGGTCCCGCTGATCACGGTCATCACCCGCAAGGCGTTCGGCGGCGCGTACGACGTCATGGGCTCCAAGCACCTGGGCGCGGACCTCAATCTCGCCTGGCCGACCGCGCAGATCGCGGTCATGGGCGCGCAGGGCGCGGTGAACATCCTGCACCGGCGCACGATCGCGGCGGCCGGTGACGCGGCGGCCGAGGAGGCGACGCGCGCCCGGCTCATCGAGGAGTACGAGGACGCGCTGCTCAACCCGTACACGGCGGCCGAACGCGGTTACATCGACGCCGTGATCATGCCGTCGGACACCCGGGCCCAGGTCGTGCGCGGGCTGCGCCAGCTGCGGACCAAGCGGGAGAGCCTGCCGCCGAAGAAGCACGGCAACATCCCCCTGTAGACCTCCAGGAAGGGCGTCACGATGATCAGGATCGTACGGGGCAACCCCACCCCGGAGGAGCTGGCCGCCGCTCTGGCGGTGGTCCGGGCGCGGGCCGCGGCGACGGCCTCGGCGATGGAGGGCGCGGCACCGCCTCCCGAGCAGTGGGCGGACCCGGCGCGGATCGCGCGCAGCACCAGGCCCCTGCCGGGACCGCGGGCGTGGGCGCGCACCTACTGGCCGGTGTAGCCGGGGCGCCGCCCGTCCCTGGCGGGGCCCACGGCGGCCCGCCGGGCGACTGAGGCACATGTCACCGGCTCCGGAACCGTGCTTGAGTACCCGTACTCAGGCGCGGATCCGTCCCCCGGAGCAGGATCGGGGCATGCTGTGGTCGGACCCCGAGAACGAGCCCCCGAAGGAACTGCGCGAGACGCAGGCGATGATGCGCCGTGCCGGTCTGGTGCTGGCGATGGCGATGGTGCTCGGGATGATTGTGGTGAGCCTGCGCTGACCGGCGCCTACGATGGCGCCATGACCGTCCCAGCCCCTCGCCTCGTTCTCGCCTCCGCTTCCCCTGCCCGTCTGCGCCTGCTGCGCGAGGCCGGGTTCGAGCCCGAGGTGATCGTCAGCGGCGTCGACGAGGACGCCCTGAGCGCCCCGACCCCCGCCGAACTCGCCCTGGTGCTCGCCGAGGCCAAGGCGGCGGTCGTCGCCGCGCGCCCCGAGGTGACGGGCGCGCTGGTGATCGGCTGCGACTCGGTGCTGGACATGGACGGGGACGCGCTGGGCAAACCCGCCGACGCGGAGGAGGCCACGGCCCGCTGGAAGGCGATGCGGGGCCGGGAGGGCGTGCTGCGGACCGGCCACTGCGTCACCGACACCGCCACGGGCCGGATCGCCTCCGCGACCGCGTCCACGACGGTCCGCTTCGGCGAGCCGACGGACGACGAGATCGCGGCGTACGTCGCGACGGGCGAACCCCTTCAGGTCGCGGGCGCGTTCACGCTGAGCGGGCTCTCGGGTCCCTTCATCGAGGGCATCGAGGGCGACCACGGCAATGTCATCGGCATCTCGCTCCCGCTGCTGCGGGCCCTGCTGGCGGAGCTGGGGTACTCGATCACCGACCTCTGGGCCTGACCCGGCCACCACGGTGGGCTCGCGCCCTCGATCGCTCCGGCGGCGCCGGGCCGGACGGGAACGCCCGGCCCCGGCGGGTGCCCCGGTCTAGGCGGGGGCCACCCTGGTGGTTGTTCCCGGCGGTTCGGTCGGGGGCGGCTTCGGGGGAAACGCCGGAGGGGCCGGTTCCACCGGACGGGTGCCGGACGTACGGGTGCCCGGCGCGGGGCCGTTGGGCCGACGGCCGTTCGGGGTAGACACCTCGGGGCGGTGGTCGCCATAGGAGACCAGCACCAGCACGATCAGCCCCAGCACCACCATCATGAACGTGAACGCGGCCCATCCCAGGAGCCCCACGGTCACCGCCCCCAGCACCCCGTGCAGCACCGCCGCCGAGATCAGCAGGATCCGGGCGGCCCGGCCGGGTGCCCGGTCCCGTACGGCCGCCAGCAGACACACCGTCCCGCACCCGGCGAGGAAGAGTCCGGTGACCACGCCCAGGACCCAGGTCCCGACGACCATCGCGTCCGGGTCGAGACCGTCGAGGGACATCGACTGGCCGTCCACGAAGGCGGCGAGGATGCCGTTGACCACGACGAAGCCGACCGCTTCCACCAGCAGAACTGCCGCGGCCACCACGGCCGCCGGTCTGCGCACCACGGCGCCCCCAACCCTGTGTTACCGGAAGTACGTACCTCGGACAGCGCGAACGCTACTAACGGGTAATCGCCACCACAAGGGTCGTGCCGCACTCCCGGCGCGCTCGGAGCGGGGGCAAAGAATCATTCGCCCATTCGTAGGGACTCCACAAAGAAACCGGTTCGGCGGCAGGGCTCTCGGACAGAGACCTGTGCCACATATCAGGACTACTGTGCGGGAGGGAAACCCGTCGTACCGTGGTGCGACAAGGGATTTCGCGTCTCGAGCGAGCCTCGAATCACGCTCCGTGTGGGCAAGCTCACCATAGGGGACGGGTCGAACGGCCGTGTCGGCAGTCCCTAAACTCAGCTTGTTTCAAGGAGGGAGCCATCGTGCGCAAGGTGCTCATCGCCAACCGAGGCGAAATCGCTGTCCGCGTTGCCCGAGCCTGCCGGGACGCCGGGATCGCGAGCGTAGCCGTCTACGCCGATCCGGACCGGGACGCTCTGCACGTCCGCGCGGCCGATGAAGCGTTCGCCCTGGGCGGTGACACTCCGGCGGCCAGCTATCTGGACATGGGCAAGGTGCTCCAGGCGGCGAAGGACGCCGGTGCGGACGCCATCCACCCCGGCTACGGCTTTCTCTCCGAGAACGCGGAGTTCGCCCAGGCCGTCATCGACGCCGGGCTGACCTGGATCGGCCCCCCGCCCTCCGCGATCCGGGACCTCGGTGACAAGGTCGCCGCCCGGCACATCGCCCAGCGCGCGGGCGCCCCCCTGGTCGCGGGCACCCCGGACCCGGTCTCCGGCGCCGACGAGGTCGTCGCCTTCGCCGAGGAGCACGGGCTGCCGATCGCGATCAAGGCGGCCTTCGGCGGCGGCGGACGCGGTCTGAAGGTGGCGCGCACCCTGGAGGAGGTCCCGGAGCTCTACGACTCGGCCGTCCGCGAGGCGGTCGCCGCGTTCGGGCGCGGAGAGTGCTTCGTCGAGCGCTATCTCGACAAGCCCCGGCACGTCGAGACCCAGTGCCTGGCCGACCTGTACGGCAATGTCGTGGTCGTCTCCACCCGCGACTGCTCGCTCCAGCGCCGGCACCAGAAGCTGGTGGAGGAGGCCCCGGCCCCCTTCCTGACGGACGAGCAGAACGCCGAGCTGTACGCCGCGTCCAAGGCCATCCTCAAGGAGGCCGGCTACGTCGGCGCGGGCACGGTCGAGTTCCTCGTCGGCGTCGACGGCACGATCTCCTTCCTGGAGGTCAACACCCGGCTCCAGGTCGAGCACCCGGTCACCGAGGAGGTCACCGGCATCGACCTCGTGCGCGAGATGTTCCGCATCGCGGACGGCGAGGAGCTGGGGTACGGCGACCCGGCGGTGCGCGGCCACTCGTTCGAGTTCCGTATCAACGGCGAGGACCCGGGCCGGGGCTTCCTGCCCGCGCCCGGCACGGTCACCGTCTTCAGCCCGCCGACCGGGCCCGGGGTCCGGCTGGACGCGGGGGTCGAGTCCGGCAGCGTCATCGGCCCGGCGTGGGACTCGCTCCTCGCGAAGCTGATCGTCACGGGAGCGACGCGCGAGCAGGCGCTCCAGCGGGCGGCGCGCGCGCTGGAGGAGTTCACGGTCGAGGGCATGGCGACCGCCATCCCGTTCCACCGCGCGGCCGTCGCGGACCCGGCGTTCACCAGCGACCCGTTCCGGGTGCACACGCGCTGGATCGAGACGGAGTTCGTCAACGAGATCCCGGCGTTCGCCGCTCCCGCCGAGGCGGAGACGGAGGAGGAGCCGGGCCGCGAGACGGTCGTCGTCGAGGTCGGCGGCAAGCGGCTGGAGGTTTCCCTGCCGTCGTCGCTGGGCATGTCCCTGGCCCGTACCGGCCTCGCCGCGGGCGCCAGGCCCAAGCGCCGCGCCGCCAAGAAGTCCGCGTCCGCCGCCTCCGGTGACGCCCTCGCGTCCCCGATGCAGGGCACCATCGTGAAGGTCGCGGTCGAGGAGGGCCAGGAGGTCGCGGAGGGCGACCTGGTCGTCGTTCTGGAGGCCATGAAGATGGAGCAGCCCCTGAACGCGCACCGCTCGGGCACCGTGAAGGGCCTGAGCGCCGAGGTCGGAGCGTCGATCTCGTCGGGCGCGACGATCTGCGAGATCAAGGACTGACGCACCGGCACGCGATCCGCGAGGCTCGTCCACCGCGGCTCGCGTACCGGTTCCTTCCACGGGGACTGACATACTGTCGGGCCGGCGGCCTGTCCGGGCGAGTGGTGAAGCTCGTCCGGGCGGGCCGTTTCCCGTGACCGGTCTCCGCGCACGGGGATGTGCCCCGCCGTCACGATGGCATCCTGGAGTCCGGGCGGACGACGGAGGACGGAGGACGGCGCGATGGCGACGAGCACGGGGGCGGACACGGCACGGCCCAAGCGGGCGGACGCACGCCGCAATTACGAGCGGCTGCTGGCCGAGGCGCGCACGGTCTTCGCGGAGCGCGGCACCGACGCGTCCCTGGAGGAGATCGCCCGCCGCTCGGGCGTCGGCATCGGCACGCTGTACCGCCACTTCCCCAACCGGCACACCATGATGAACGCGGTCTTCCAGGAGGCCCTGACCTCACTGCTCGACCGCGCGCGGGAACTGGCCGGCGCGGAGAGTCCCCGCGAGGCCCTCGCGGAGTGGCTGCGGGCCTTCATCACCTGCGCCGGGGAGTACCGCGGACTGGCCCGCGCGCTCATGTCGGCGTCCCACGACCGCAGTTCGGCACTCTCCCCGTGCTGCGTACCGCTGTACGAGGCGGGTGAGAGCCTGCTCGCGAGGGCGAAGGAGACCGGGGCGGCGCGCGCCGACGCCTCCATCGGCGATCTGCTCCAGCTGACCAACGGCATCGCCCTGGCCGCGGAACAGACCCCGGACGACCCGGAGCTGCCGGACCGCCTGCTCGCCCTGACCCTGCGGGGGCTGCGCCCCGACCCCGGCTGACCGCACCCCGGGCGCCACCGGCTCCCCGGGAGTACGGGGGACGGTGACCGTCAGCGGCGGCGCAGGTCCGCCACCCGGGCGCTGCGTTCCATCGCCCCTCCACCGCCCAGACCGTCCCGGCCGGGCTCCAGCCCGTGGGGGGTCAGGCGCTGGGGGCCGGCGCCACCGCGGGTACGGCGCTGGCCGGGGAGGGGGACCTCACGGCGGGCAGGGCGGCCCGGCGGGGAGTCGGGTTCCGACGAGGCCGGTCCCGTGCCGGCCACCGCGATCTGGACGCCCTGGTCCGCGAGCGCCTGAAGCTCGGTCGCGGCGCGGTCGTCGTGCGGCGGGGGCTCGTCCGTCACCAGGCGGGTGATGACGTCCGTGGGCACGGTCTGGAACATGGTGTCGGCGCCGAGCTTGGTGTGGTCGGCGAGGACCACCACCTCCGCCGCCGCCTGCACCAGCGCCCGGTCCACGCTCGCGGAGAGCATGTTGGAGGTGGACAGCCCGCGCTCGGCGGTGAGCCCGCTCCCGGAGAGGAACGCCCGGGACACCCGCAGCCCCTGGAGGGACTGCTCGGCCCCGCTGCCCACCAGCGCGTAGTTGGAGCCCCGCAGCGTGCCGCCCGTCATGACGACTTCGACGCGGTTGGCATGGGCCAGGGCCTGCGCGACCAGCAGGGAGTTGGTGACGACGGTCAGCCCGGGCACCCGGGCGAGCCTGCGGGCCAGCTCCTGCGTGGTCGTCCCCGCGCCGACGACGATCGCCTCGCCCTCTTCAACGAGGCTCGCGGCGAGATCGGCGATGGCCGTCTTCTCCGCGGTGGCGGACAGGGACTTCTGCGGGAAGCCGGATTCCCGGGTGAAACCACCCGGCAGTACCGCACCGCCGTGACGGCGGTCGAGGAGTCCTTCGGCCTCCAGCGCGCGCACGTCCCGGCGTACGGTCACTTCGGAGGTCTGGACGACGCGGGCGAGCTCCCGGAGCGACACGGCTCCATTGGCGCGCACCATTTCAAGGATCAGTTGGCGACGTTCTGCAGCGAACACGAAACTGACAGTAACCTGACTGGCCGACGGTTTTCAGCTCTATGCACCGATTAACAAGTATTGCGCTCACGAAGGGCCATCAAGTGGTATGGACGCGATCACTGTTGGCTCACCTTTGACCAGTGGTTGACCCAAACCTGATCACTTGCAGGGCGAACTGCCCTGTCCTGCCCGGGTTTTCCCCCTCCCCGGCAGCCGGTGAGCGCCGCTCAGCTCTCGCCCGTCGCCTTACGGGTGTGCAACTGCCGTGCCACCTCCGCGATCGACCCCGACAGAGAGGGGTACACGGTGAAAGCGTTTGCGATCTGTTCGACGGTCAGATTGTTGTCGACCGCGATCGAGATCGGGTGGATCAGCTCGCTCGCGCGGGGGGCGACCACACAGCCGCCGACCACGATCCCGGTGCCCGGACGGCAGAACAGCTTCACGAAGCCGTCCCGGATGCCCTGCATCTTGGCGCGCGGATTGCGCAGCAGCGGCAGCTTGACCACCCGGGCGTCGATCCGGCCCGCGTCCACGTCCGCCTGGGTGTAGCCGACGGTCGCGATCTCGGGGTCGGTGAAGACGTTCGACGAGACGGTCTTGAGGTTCAGCGGCTGCACCGCGTCGCCGAGGAAGTGGTACATCGCGATCCGGCCCTGCATGGCGGCCACGGAGGCCAGCGCGAAGACACCGGTGACGTCGCCCGCCGCGTACACCCCGGGGGCGCTGGTACGGGAGACCTTGTCGGTCCGGATGTGGCCCGAATCATGGAGCCGTACGCCCGCCTCCTCCAGACCCATGCCCGCCGAGTTCGGGATCGCGCCGACCGCCACCAGACAGTGCGTACCGGAGATCACCCGGCCGTCGGTGAGGCTGACCTCCACCCGGTCGCCGACCCGCTTGGCGGACTCGGCGCGGGAGCGGGCCAGGACGTTCATGCCGCGTCGGCGGAAGACGTCCTCCAGCACCGCGGCCGCGTCCGGGTCCTCACCGGGCAGCACCCGGTCCCGGGAGGAGACGAGGGTGACGCGGGAGCCGAGCGCCTGGTAGGCGCCCGCGAACTCGGCGCCGGTGACACCGGAGCCGACCACGATCAGTTCCTCGGGCAGCTCGTCGAGGTCGTAGACCTGCGTCCAGTTCAGGATGCGCTCCCCGTCGGGCAGCGCGTCGGGGACCTCGCGGGGGTGGCCGCCGGTCGCGATCAGGACGGCGTCGGCGGTCAGCCGCTCCTCGCTGCCGTCGGCCGCGCGCACGACCACCGTGCGGGAGCCGTCCATGGCCTGCTGGCCCTCCAGCCGGCCCCGGCCGCGCATCACCCGGGCACCCGCCCGGGTGACCGACGCGGTGATGTCGTGGGACTGGGCGAGGGCGAGCCGCTTCACCCGGCGGTTGACCTTGCCGAGGTCGACGCCGACCACCCGGGCCGCCTGCTCCAGCGGCGGGGTGTCGTCGGCGACGATGATGCCGAGTTCCTCGTACGACGAGTCGAAGGTGGTCATCACCTCGGCCGTCGCGATCAGGGTTTTCGAGGGTACGCAGTCCGTCAGTACGGACGCGCCGCCGAGGCCGTCGCAGTCGACGACGGTCACCTCCGCGCCGAGTTGGGCGCCCACCAGGGCGGCCTCGTATCCGCCGGGTCCGCCGCCGATGATCACGATCCGGGTCACTGGGGTCTACGCCTCGCGCTCTCGTTGCTGCCGGGTGGGCCGGGGTGGGGGTGTCCCGCTGGGCTTGGAGTACGTCCTCCATTGTCCCGCACGCTTCAACCTGTCGGGCCCCGGGTCCGCGGATTGACTCCCCGCGGCTTCCCGGTGGACAGAACCCCTGGCAGCACGTCGGGAAAGGCGACCACCCGCGCCCCTCCCGTACCCTCGATCCCATGTCGCTCTACGCCGCGTACGCCGGCAACCTCGACGCGCGGCTGATGACGCGCCGCGCTCCGCACTCCCCGTTGCGCGGCACCGGCTGGCTGAACGGCTGGCGGCTCACGTTCGGCGGCGAGCAGATGGGCTGGGAGGGCGCGCTGGCCACGATCGTGGAGGCGCCGCGTTCACAGGTCTTCGTCGCCCTGTACGACATCGCGCCCATGGACGAGGACTCGATGGACCGCTGGGAGGGTGTCGGCATGGACATCTACCGGCGGATGCGCCTTCGGGTCCACACCCTGGACGGCGAGGAGCCCGCCTGGGTGTACGTGCTGAACGGTTACGAGGGCGGGCTGCCCTCGGCGCGCTATCTGGGTGAGATCGCCGACGCGGCCGACTCGGCCGGCGCACCCCACGACTATGTGATGGAACTGCGCAAGCGCCCCTGCTAGGGCCGTGGCGGCCGGTCACCCAGGGTGACCGCCGGAAACGACAAGACAACGATCGCGGGCCCGCGGCCTGTTCATCTACGCGCGTAGGGAATCACCGGCTACCCTCATTCGCGTGAACGCACATGTGAATCCGGACCCCGACGGCGCTGCCGCCGCCCCCCAGGAACTGGCGGACGCCGCCGCCGCGCGGCTG
The DNA here is from genome assembly GCF_042873655.1 of Streptomyces sp. NPDC004609. NCBI lineage: Bacteria > Bacillati > Actinomycetota > Actinomycetes > Kitasatosporales > Streptomycetaceae > Streptomyces > Streptomyces sp. NPDC004609. The sequence continues at coordinate 123,203 of NZ_JBIALS010000008.1, forward strand.
CGGGAGCTGACCGGCGCCGAGACCCATGACGTGGCCCTGGTGATGGGCTCCGGCTGGGCTCCGGCCGTGGACGCCCTCGGCGCGCCCGAGGCCGAGTTCCCCGTCACCGAACTGCCCGGCTTCCCGCCACCCGCGGTGGAGGGCCACGGCGGCCGGATCCGCTCGTACCGCGTCGGGGACAAGCGGGCCCTCGTCTTCCTGGGGCGTACGCACTACTACGAGGGCCGGGGCGTCGCCGCCGTCGCCCACGGGGTGCGCACGGCGGTGGCCGCGGGCTGCAAGACCGTGGTCCTGACCAACGGCTGCGGCGGTCTGCGCGAGGGCATGCGGCCGGGTCAGCCGGTGCTGATCAGCGACCACATCAACCTCACCGCGACCTCCCCGATCGTCGGCGCGAACTTCGTGGACCTGACCGATCTGTACTCCCCCCGGCTGCGCGCGCTGTGCAAGGAGATCGACTCCACACTGGAGGAGGGCGTCTACGTGCAGTTCACCGGACCGCACTACGAGACACCCGCGGAGATCAACATGGTCCGTGTGATGGGCGGGGACCTCGTGGGCATGTCCACCGTGCTGGAGGCGATCGCCGCACGTGAGGCGGGCGCCGAGGTACTGGGCATCTCACTGGTCACCAATCTCGCCGCGGGCCTGTCGGGCGAGCCGCTGAACCACGAGGAGGTCCTCCGGGCCGGACGGGACTCGGCCGCCCGGATGGGCGACCTGCTGACGAGGGTCCTGGCCCGTATCTGACCCCCCGCACGGACGTACGGACACGAGAGGCGGAAACACCGTGCAGCAGGACCTCATCGCCCGGGCGCGGGCGTGGCTCGCCGAGGACCCGGACCCCGACACCCGCGCCGAGCTGGCCGGACTGATCGAGGTGGCACAAGCCGGGGACACCGCCGCACTGGCCGCCCGCTTCGGCGGCACGCTCCAGTTCGGCACGGCCGGACTGCGCGGGGAGCTGGGGGCCGGACCCCTGCGGATGAACCGCGCGGTCGTGATCCGCGCGGCGGCCGGGCTCGCCGCGTTCCTGACGGCCCGGGGCAAGCGGGACGGCCTGGTCGTCATCGGCTACGACGCCCGCCACAAGTCCGCCGACTTCGCCCGCGACACCGCGGCCGTGATGGTCGCCGCGGGTCTGCGCGCCGCCGTGCTGCCGCGCCCGCTGCCCACACCGGTGCTCGCGTTCGCGATCAGGCATCTGGGCGCGGTCGCCGGGGTCGAGGTCACCGCCAGCCACAACCCGCCGCGCGACAACGGCTACAAGGTCTACCTCGGCTGGGGGTACCCCGACACCGCGTCCCCGGCGGGCTCCCAGATCGTGCCGCCCGCCGACGCGGAGATCGCCGCCGAGATCGCCGCGATCGGGGGCCTGGACGGCGTCCCGCGTGCCGACTCGGGCTGGGAGACGCTCGGTGACGAGGTCCTGGACGCCTATCTGGCCCGTACGGACGCGGTCCTGACCGACGGCTCACCGCGCACGGCCCGTGTCGTCTACACGGCGATGCACGGTGTGGGCAAGGACGTGGTGACCGCCGCGTTCGCCCGCGCCGGCTTCCCCGCGCCCGTCCTCGTGCCCGAGCAGGCCGAACCCGATCCGGCGTTCCCGACCGTCGCGTTCCCCAATCCGGAGGAACCGGGAGCGATGGATCTCGCGTTCGCGACCGCGCGCGCCGCCCGCCCGGACATCGTCATCGCCAACGACCCCGACGCCGACCGCTGCGCGGTGGCCGTGCCGGGACCGGACGGCGACTGGCGCATGCTCCGCGGCGACGAGGTGGGCGCGCTGCTCGCCGTCCATCTGGTCCGCTCGGGGGCGCGGGGCGCCTTCGCCGAGTCGATCGTGTCCTCGTCCCTGCTCGCCCGTATCGCCGAGGCCGCGGGGCTGCCGTACGCGCAGACGCTGACCGGTTTCAAGTGGATCGCGCGCGTCGAGGGCCTGCGGTACGGATACGAGGAGGCGCTCGGCTACTGCGTCGACCCCGACGGCGTACGCGACAAGGACGGCATCACCGCCGCGCTGCTCGTCGCCGAGCTGGCGTCCGTGCTCAAGGAGCAGGGACGCACCCTCACCGATCTGCTGGACGAGCTCGCGGTGGAGCACGGACTGCACGCCACGGGCCAGCTCTCGGTGCGCGTGGACGACCTGGGGATCATCACGGCCGCCATGGACCGGCTGCGCTCCGCGCCCCCGGCCGCGCTGGCCGGGCTGACGGTGACCCGGGCCGAGGACCTGGCCCGGGGCAGCGGCTCCCTGCCTCCCACGGACGGCCTGCGGTACTTCCTGGACGGCGGGTACCGGGCCCGGGTGATCGTGCGCCCGAGCGGCACCGAACCGAAGCTGAAGTGCTATCTGGAGGTCGTCGTACCGGTGGCCGGCGCGAGCGGGCTGGAGCGGGCGCGGAAACGCGCGGCGGAGGTCCTGACGGCGATCAAGCGCGATCTGTCGGCGGCGGCGGGCCTGCAATAGCCCCGGTGCCCCGAACAGTTGCCCCGCGGCCGGGCGGCCGGACAGCACCCGGAATGGGCCGTCCGGGTGATTCTTGTACGGCATGGCGGCAGCCCGGCCCCCGGCCGGGACGGTCCGGGCAATGGTGGCCCGGTAGCGCCCGCCGAGCCACCAGGAGCAGCCGCCGTTGTCCCCCGCCGCGACCGTTCACGCCTTCGTCCCCGCCTCCCGCCGCCCTCCGGCCCCCGGCCACGGGCGCGCGCCCCGCGCGGGGGACCGGCTGCTGCGCTCCCTGCGGTACGCGGCACCCGCGCTGACCGCGTATCTCGCGGTACGGCTCTGCGGGCTGCTGTTCCTGGCCCGTCTGGCGCACATCAAGGGCCAGGGCGTGTGGACGACCCTGGCGACGTCCTGGGACTCCGACTGGTACCTGGGCATCGCCGACCACGGTTACGCCGACTCCCTCGGCACCGAGGTCAACGCCAACAACCTCGCCTTCTTCCCGCTCTACCCGATGCTGGTGAAGGCGGTCGCGGCGGTCACCCCCGGCTCACGGGCCTCCGTCGGGCTGCTCCTGGCGGTCCTGTGCTCCTTCGTCGCCGCGTGGGGCGTCTTCGCGGTGGGCGACCGCCTCCACGGCCGGCGGGTCGGCACCCTGCTGACCGTGCTGTGGGGGGTGCTGCCGGTCGCGATCGTGCAGTGGATGGGGTACACCGAGTCCCTGTTCACCGCGCTCACCGCGTGGGCGCTGTACGCGGTCCTCACCGGGCACTGGCTGTGGGCGGGCGCGCTGGCCTCGCTCGCGGGCCTCACCCGCCCCACCGGTGTCGCGGTCGCGGCGGCGGTCACGGTCGCCGCCGCCCTGGCCGCCCGGCGCGAACGTCCCGGCCGCCGTGCCCCGGTCCTCACGGCCGGGCTGATCGCCCCGCTGGGCTGGCTGGCGTTCGTGGCCTGGGTGGGCCTGCGGGTGGGCCGGGTGGACGGCTACTTCGCGGTGCAGCGGCTGTGGAAGAACGAGTGGGACGGCGGCAGGGCGACCCTGCTGGAACTGCGCCAGCAGCTCGTCTACGCCACCGAACCACAGCTCTTCCCGCTGACCGTCTCGGCGGTGCTCGTGATCTCGGCGGTGCTGTACGTGCTGGGCTGGACGGACCGCCAGCCGCTGCCGCTGCTGGTCTTCACCGGGGTGCTGCTCCTCGTGGTCCTGGGCAGCGCGGGCGTCTACTTCCCCCGCGCCCGCTTCCTCCTCCCCGGCTTCCCCCTGCTGCTCCCCCTGGCCCTGGCCCTGGCGCGCGCCCGCCGCCCCGCCACGGTGCTCGTGACCCTGGCGTCGGCCACCCTGCTCTCCTCGTGGTCGGGCGCCTACATGCTCCTGGTCTGGCAGGGGCCGCCGTAAGCCTCGGGCCGCGGTGCCGGCCTGCCCGGGGCGCGGGGTTCCCGGCGCGCGGAGGCGCGCCCCGCCGCGCCGAGTCGTCCGCGCCATGCGGAAGCGTCCCCACCCCGGCTATCGAAGATCCTCCGGAGTCCGGCGATCCGACGTGGTCAGGAGTCCGCTTCGGCATGGCCCCGCCGGGTCGCCGGGGCATCGTCCGGCGTGCCCCCGCGGTGGGTGGTGACAGGCCGGTGCCCGGGGCCGTCGTGCGGTGTCGTGCCGTGCCATGTCAGGGCCAGCCACAGCTGGGCGCGGGTGTCCGGGTCGCTCAGGTCGGTGCCGAGCAGGTGCTCCATGCGGGCGACGCGGTGGCGGACGCTGTTGCGGTGGATGCCCACCGTCTTCGCTGTGCGGTCCCAGTTGCCGTGGCAGGCCAGCCAGGTACGCAGCAGGCCGATCAGATCGGTCCCGTCCGCCGAGCGCTCGGCGATCGGGCGCAGGGTCTGTCGTGCCCAGTCCTCGGCCAGCGCCCGGTCGACCAGTTCGCCCACGCCGGGTCCGGCAGCCCGTGCCACGAGCGGTGTGCCGACCGTAACCGCTCGTTCCAGCAGGAGGCGGGCCTCCTGCGCGGCCGTGGTGAGCCGCCCGGGTTCCACGGGACGGCTGAGCGCCCCCAGCCAGCCCGACTCGGCGTGCAGGGCGGTCAGTTGCTCCACGGACGTCCCGGCCGGGGCGATCGCGCACACGTGCCCGTCGCTGATGTCGACGAGCGGGCTGCCGATCGCCCGGACCACCGCCGCCACGTCGTCGGGCGCGGTCCGCGGCCCGGTCGCCGCGCCCCCCGGTTTCCAGACACCGCGCAGCACCCGTACGGGTTCCGGTTCGCCGGTGCCGAACAGCGCGTGCAGCAGACGCCCCGCCCGTGACGGGGCGCCGGAGGCCGTCGGGCCGGGGTCCTCGCCGAGCAGCAGCCGGGTCATCAGGCCGTCCTGCACTCCCGCCGTTCTCTCTGTTTCCGCGAGCAGTCCGAGCAGGCCCACGCACACCGCCGTCACCGCACGGTCGGGCGGGGTGAAGGGCCTCGTCCGTCCGAGGACCAGGACCTGCGTCCGGGCCTGGGCCGAGTCGACGGGGTGCAGGTCCACGTAGACGCCGCCGCTCGCGTCGGCCGCGCTGCGCGGGCCCGAGCCCCGTCCGAGCTGAAGTGCCAGGCGTACGACGTCCGGGCTGGGCTCCGGCGCGCCTCCGGCCGTCCGGACCGGTCGCCCCTCGTGGTCGAGGAGCACCGCCCAGCCGTCCACGGCTTCCGCCACGGCCGCGAGGACCGCGGGCACGCGTGGCCTGCCGTGCAGGGCGGCCCGTGTGACCTGGCCCTGCGCCTCCGCCAGCCCGCGCTGCCTGGCCGCCCTGCGGTCTTCGAGCGCGTGGCCGACGGCCCGGCTCACCGCCAGGAAGGGGGTGCCCCGGGGGACGGCGAGCAGTGGCAGGCGGTATTTCTCACATGCCTCGACGAGGGCCGCCGGCACCTCGGTGTGCACGGGGGCGAGGCCGAAGCCGAGCGCGGTGACGCCGGTGGCGGCGAGAGAGCGGGCGTAGTCGTGGAGCCGGCGCGGTCCGGCCGGGAGATTCAGGCCCGCGGTCAGCAGCAGTTCGCCGCCGTCCAGGTACGGCGCCGGATCGGCCAGTTCGCTGACGTGGGCCCACCGCACCTCGCGGTGGAGCAGCGCGTGTCCCGTCAGCACCCGCAGTCCGAGGTCCGGCAGACCGGTGATCTCGTCCAGCGGGACGGTGTCCTCCGCCTCGGGCGCGGGCATCGCGACCGGCCGGAGCCCTCCGGTGGAATCCGTCGGCGGGCGGGGCCCCGCGGCCGGGCGAAACGCTGCGGCGTCCGCCGTGGCCTCGGTGCTCTTGCTGTCGGTGTCCACGGCGAGACCTCCAGGGCGGTCATCGGTCCACGATGGTGGGGGTTTGGACCTTTCGACCCAAGAATGCCGGAGGATGGGATGGAATATCCAGTGATGTTACCGGCAGACAACTTTAAGGTGAAGGCGTCATCGGCCGACCGGCCCGTCCTCCCGCAGGGTGTGAGCCTGCGATCCGGCGCCCCGGTACCGGCAGCACCACAGTCCGGAAGAGAGCACCCGTATGCCCACCGTCCCTCCGGCCGGTCCCGTCGGCCCCGTGGACAGCGCCCGTGTCCCCCGTTTCGCGGGCCTGGCGACCTTCGCGCGACTGCCGCGCATCGAGGATGTCCCCGCCGCCGATGTCGCGGTCGTCGGGATCCCCTTCGACTCCGGTGTCTCCTACCGGCCCGGCGCCCGCTTCGCCCCCGCGGCCGTCCGCGAGGCCAGCCGCCTGCTGCGCCCGTACAACCCGGCCCTCGACGTCTCCCCGTTCGCGTCCGTGCAGGTCGCCGACGCCGGTGACATCCCGGTCAACCCGTTCAACATCGGCGAAGCCGTGGCCACCGTCGAGGAGCAGGTCGGCGAGCTGATGAACACCGGCGCCTCGGTCGTCACCGTCGGAGGGGATCACACCCTTTCGCTGCCGCTGCTGCGCGCCGCCGCCCGCCGCCACGGCCCTGTGGCCCTGTTGCACTTCGACGCCCACCTCGACACCTGGGACACCTACTTCGGTGAGCCGTACACGCACGGGACACCGTTCCGGCGCGCCGTCGAGGAGGGCATCCTCGACACCGAGGCCCTCTCCCACGTCGGCACCCGCGGCCCCCTGTACGGCAAGGCCGACCTCGACGAGGACCAGCGCCTCGGCTTCGGCATCGTCACCTCCTCCGATGTGATGCGGCGCGGCGTCGACGAGGTCGTCGACCAGCTCCGCGCGCGCATCGGCGACCGGCCGCTGTACGTGTCGATCGACATCGACGTGCTCGACCCGGCCCACGCCCCCGGCACGGGAACTCCGGAGGCCGGCGGCCTCACCTCCCGTGAACTGCTGGAGATCCTGCGCGGGCTGAAGGGCACCCGCCTCATCGGCGGCGACATCGTCGAGGTGGCGCCCGCCTACGACCACGCCGACATCACCGCCACCGCCGCATCGCACGTCGCGTACGACCTGGTCAGCCTGCTGGCCCTGCGCAAAGGAGCCGCCGCATGAGCACCCTCCCCGCCCTGATCGCCGGCGCCCGCGTCCTGCCCGCCGACGGCCGCACCCTGGAGCTGACCGACCCGTCCAGCGAAGAAGTCTCCGGGACGTCCGCGCTGTGCGGCCCCGACGAGGTCGATGCCGCCCTGCGCGCGGCCCGGGACGCCTTCGCCGGCTGGTCCAAGACCACCCCCGGCGAGCGGATGACCGCACTGCTGCGGATCGCGGACGACCTGGAGGCCCGCGCCGAGGAGTTCGCGGACGCCGAGTGCCGTGAGACCGGCAAGCCGCGCCGGATCGTCCTCACCGAGGAAATCCCGCAGAGCGCCGACGCGCTGCGCTTCTTCGCGGGCGCCGCGCGCATGCTGGAGGGCCGTGCGACCGGTGAATACCTGAACGGGCACACCTCCTCCATCCGCCGCGAGCCCGTCGGTGTCTGCGCGCAGATCACCCCCTGGAACTACCCGCTCATGATGGCCGTGTGGAAAATCGGCCCGGCCGTCGCCGCGGGCAACACGACGGTCGTCAAACCCGCCGAGACCACACCGACGACCACCGTCATGCTCGGCGAGATATGCGCCGAGCATCTGCCCGCCGGTGTCGTCAACGTGGTCCCCGGGGACCGTGACACAGGCCGCGCCCTGGTCGGTCACGAGATACCCGCCCTGGTGTCCATCACCGGATCCACCCGGGCCGGTGCCGAGGTCGCACGCGTGGCGGCCGGCGCGCTCAAGCTCACCCATCTGGAACTGGGCGGCAACGCGCCCGTCCTGGTCTTCCCCGACGCCGACCCCGTCGCCGCGGCCGAGGGCATCGCGGGCGCCGCGTACTACAACGCGGGCCAGGACTGCACAGCCGCCACCCGCGTCCTGGTTCACGCCGATGTCCACGACGCGTTCGTCGAGGCCATGGCCGCGCGGGCCGACGCCGCGCGCACCGGCCGGCCGCCGCACGAGGAGGCCGACTTCGGCCCGCTCAACAGTGCCGCGCAGCTGTCCCGGATTCTCGGCCTGCTGGAGCGGCTGCCCGCGCACGCCACCGTACGGGCCGGCGGCGAGCAGTACGGACACCAGGGCTACTACCTGGCCGCGACGGTCGTCGACGGGCTCCGCCAGGACGACGAGATCGTCCAGGAGGAGATCTTCGGCCCCGTGGTGACCGTGCAGACCTTCACCACCGAAGAGGAGGCGATCGCGCTCGCCAACGGTGTACCGCAGGGCCTGGCCTCGTCCGTGTGGACCCAGGACCACGGACGTGCCGTACGCCTGTCCGCCGCTCTCGACTTCGGCTGCGTGTGGATCAACACGCACGGCCTGCTCGCCTCCGAGATGCCGCACGGCGGGTTCAAGCAGTCGGGCCACGGCAAGGACCTCTCCGGCTACGGTCTGGAGGACTACACGCGTGTCAAGCACGTCATGACAGCGCACGGAACCGCCTGACGCCACCGGGTGACTCCTCCCTCCGCCGCACCACGGCCCGGGGAACGAGCACTCCCCGACCCGGGGCCGGGACCACCGCGGAGCCCCCGCTCCCGCCTCCCCCGGCCCCGGCCCCGGGCACACCTCCAGGGCCCCCGCCCCCGGACACAACCCCCCGCCCCGGACATCCCGGTCCCCTGAACACACCGGCCTCGGGCACACCCCGGCCCATCGGGCACATCCTCCCTCCGGGCACGCTTCCCGCGCCCCGCACCGGAAGCACCCCGACCCCGCACCGCCTCCAGAAAGATCAGGACGCCATGACGCAACACGCAGGTCCAGCGGGCCCGCAGCGCTCGACGGGCCCGGGGTCCGCCGCCCACGAGCCCACCGGAACCGACACCGGCTACTCCCAGGAGCTGCACCGCGGACTGAGCCTGTGGTCCACGTTCTCCATCGGCTTCGCCACCGTCTCACCGGTCGTCGGCATCTACGCGGCCGTCTCCCTCGGCTACATCACCGCGGGCCCCTCCTGGGTCTGGCTGATCCCGCTGGTCCTGGTCCTCCAGCTGACCGTCGCCTCCGTCTACGCCGAACTCGCCTCGCAGTGGCCCATCGCGGGCGGCTGCTACCAGTGGGTACGCCGCCTCGCCGGTGACCGGGCCGGCTGGTTCACCGGCTTCCTGTACCTCTCCTCCGCCATCGCGTCCCTGTCCACGGTCGCCTACCTCGGCGGTCCCTGGCTCTTCTCGCTCTTCACCGGATACGCGCCCTCCCCCGGGCAGCAGGTGCTGTGCGGCGTCGTCTTCCTCGTCCTCGCCCTGCTGATCAACCAGCTCGGTGTGAACCCCCTCAAGTGGTTCCTGAACGCCGGCATCATCGCGGAGGCCGTCGCCTCCATCGGCATCTCCCTGGCACTGCTGCTGTTCTTCCGCAACCACGACTTCTCGATCCTCTTCGAGGGACCCGCGAGCGGCAGCGGGACCGCCGGATTCCTCGCCGCGCTCGCCGTCGGCGGCTGGGCCTTCCTCGGCTTCGACGCCTGCTCCCAGGTGTCCGAGGAGACCCTCAACCCGCGCCGCGACGTCCCCCGCGCCATCCTCCGCTCACTGACGGCCGTCGGCCTGGTCGTCCTGCTGACCGCCCTGTCCGTGACCCTCTCCTACAAGGACGTGGCCGCCGCCGAGTCCGGCGCGGTCGCCGACCCGGTCCACGCCTCCGTCGTCGAGGCGTTCGGCCCCTGGGCCAACCGCCCCTTCATCGCCGTCGTCCTGATCGCCTTCATCGCCTGCGCCGTCTCCATCCAGACGTACCTGGGCCGGGCCATCTTCGGCATGGCACGCGACGGCATGCTCCCCGGCTCCCGCCTCCTGAAGAAGGTCAGCCGCCGCCGGGTCCCGCACACCGCCCTGTGGACCGTGACCGTCCTCGCCAGCGCCGGCCTGCTGCTCGGCCTCAACGGCAACGCCGCCGGCACCCTGATGGCCTTCGGCTCCGGCGGCTTCTACATCGTCTTCCTGATCGTCACGAGCACCGCCCTGCGAGCCAGGCTCACCGGCCGCTGGAACCCCGACAAGGGCGCCCTGCGCCTGGGCCGCAAGGGACTGATCCTCAACATCGTCGCCGTCGTCTGGCTGACCTTCGAGGCGATCAACGTGGCCTGGCCGCGTGCCGCCCTCGCCGCACCCGGGGCGCCCTGGATCGTGGTCTGGGCCGTGATCACGGTCTTCTCCGCCCTGTGCGTGATCGGTGCGATCTATCTGTTCACCGCCAAACCCCATCTCCGCATCGCCACTGCCGAGTCCTTCGCGCAGCCCGGCGAGACCCCGCCGGAATCCGACCCCACCGCGACCTCCATCCGGGAGTACCACCGATGAGCACCACGTCCGCCGCTGCCGACGGCCCCCGCACCACCCGGGCCGTCGTCTACGACCCGTCGACCGGCGAAACCCGTCTGCGCACCCTGACCATCGCCGCACCGCGCGCGGATCAGGTTCTCGTCCGGGTGGTCTCCAGCGGTGTCTGCCACTCCGACCTGCACATCGTCGACGGCGACTGGCCCACCGACGCTCCCCTGGTCCTCGGCCACGAGGGCGCGGGCATCGTCGAAGCGGTCGGCCCCGACGTCCGCGATGTGCGGGTCGGCGACCATGTCGTCCTCTCCTGGTTCGCCCCCTGCCGCCGCTGCGAAGCGTGCGCCGCGGGCCGCGCATGGCTGTGCACCAACACCAAGGCCGTCTCCAACACCCTCCCCGACGGCTCCACCCCGCTCAGCGACGAGAACGGCGACCCCGTCCTCCCCTTCCTCGGAGTCGGTGCCTTCTCCGAGTACGCGGTCGTCCCCGAGACCGCCGCGATCCCGGTCGACGCCAACGTGCCCTTCAACGTCGGCGCACTCGTGGGCTGCGCCGTCACCACCGGAGTGGGCGCGGCCGTCCACACCGCCAAGGTCCAGCCCGGCGAGTCGGCCGTGGTCATCGGCTGCGGCGGCGTCGGCCAAGCCGTCGTACTCGGCCTGCGGCTCGTGGGCGCGCACCCGATCATCGCGGTCGACCTCTCCCCCGAACGCCTGGAATCGGCGCGCGAACTCGGTGCGACGCACACGCTGCGCGGTGACGACCCCGAGCTCACGGCGAAGATCCACGAGATCACGGCCGGCGCCCACCACGCCTTCGAGGCCATCGGCCGCCCCGCCACCATCGAGTCCCTGCCGGGCCTGCTGCGCGCCGGCGGCCAGGCCGTCCTCGTCGGGATGACCGCGATCGGCACGAAGGTGTCCATCGACCCCTTCGACCTCGCCGACCAGGGCAAGTCGATCCTCGGCTGCAACTACGGCTCCAGCGTCCCGGCCGTCGACTTCCCGCGCCTGGCGGCGCTGCACCAGTCCGGCCGGCTCCCCCTGGACCGTCTGGTCGGCACCGAGGGCACACTCGCCGACATCCACCGGGCCTTCACCGACCTGCGGACAGGGGTCGGCCTCCGCACGATCCTGCACCCCTAGGGCGCCTCCCCATCCGTCGGCCGGTCTCGGCCGGCCGACGCGCAAGGGCCGCACCCGAGCGCCGCTCTCAGGCGACACGCCCGGAACCACTCCCCCCTCGTCGGCGCTCCGGTGCGGCGGACCGGCCTCCGCGGGCACGGCGGGCCGAGCCCGGGCACCCTCCCGGCCCGAAGGCGGGCGGGCGTACCTACGCGGCACCAGGCCACGCGAGCCGGGCCTGATCCGGACGAGCGGGCCTCGTGTGGTGACCGGAAGCGTTCACCGGCCTGCGACGCCCGGCACGGGCGTCGCGGGGTTGTCGGACCGCGCGAGTACGGCGCGTACGAGCTGCGGACCTCCGCCTCGCGCCGCACCACACCGGACGCCGCAGGCTCACCGGCACACCCTTCCGGTCACCGCCCTACCTGATCGCGAGCAGCACCGCGAGGAGGACGGCGCCCGCCGCCGCGGGGGCGGCGAGTTCATAGGCCCAGCGGACGGCGGGCTCGCCCTGGGCGGCGGGGCGGGCCGCGTTGTGCGCGGCCAGTTCGCGGAGTTCGGCGATCGTGCGGTCGGTCTGCGCCTGCGGGGCGCGGTCGGGGTGGCCGCCCGCGGGGGTCCGGCCGCGCTCCTGGTCCCGGGCGAGCCTCATCTGCTGCCGGTTGGCCCGCTTGCGCGCCCGCAGGGAGACCGGCACGGCCCAGAGCTGGTACTTCGTACCGTCCTTGGTGAAGATCTCGCTGGAGTACCCGGCGCGTACGTCCTCAACGACGGCCCAGGGCAGGGTGATCGTCCGGAACGGGTTCCTGATCCGTACGCGGTCGTCGTTCACGAACACGGCGGGCCGCAGGGTGAACGCCACCACCACCGGCGCCGCGATCAGCACGATCGCGGCGGCGAACCAGGGCGTCAGTCCCTCCCCCCGGATGAGCGCGTCCCCGCCCAGCCAGGCGGCCAGGGCCAGCAGCAGGACCCCGCCGGCCATCCCGGCGGGTGACCGGAACACACGATCGGCGTAGGTGGGTTCCGCGGGCGGGGGCGAGGTGCTCATGCCGTCGATTCTGCCGTACGCGCCGCCGGCCCCGCGTGATCGGCCTCACGGCCCCCTCCGGGCCCGGCCGGGGACTGTTCCGGCTCTGTTCCGGATCCTGTTCCGGGGCCTGCGCCTGCCTTGTTCCGGATGCTGTTCCCGGGCCTGCGCCGACCCTGTTCCCGGGACGGTTCCGGATCCTGCTCCGGGGGCGGATTCCCGGGGCGGTTTCCCGTCCGGTCCGCGGCCCCGCGGGAAGCGCCGGAGGCCCCGCCCGGGAACCCCCCACCCCCTGTACAGGTCGCTACGCGCGTAGATATGCTCTCGTGGTGACCATGTCCAGCATCGCCCCCGCTCTCGCCGACGTAACCGCGTCCGACCAGGCCCTTCGCCGGTTCCTCCACGGGCTGCCCGGTGTCGACCCGGTCGGCCTGGAAGCGCGTGCCGCCTCTCTCGGGACCCGGTCGATCAAGACCACCGCCAAGGCGTACGCCATCGATCTCGCCATCTCGATGATCGACCTGACGACCCTGGAAGGCGCGGACACGCCGGGCAAGGTCCGGGCGCTCGCCGCGAAGGCGCTCCGGCCGGATCCGACCGACCGCACGACCCCCGCGACCGCCGCCGTCTGCGTGTACCCGGACATGGTGGCCACGGCCAGGGAGGCGCTGAACGGCGCGGACGTCAAGGTCGCTTCCGTCGCCACCGCCTTCCCCGCGGGCCGGGCCGCCCTCGGCGTCAAGCTCGCCGACACCCGTGACGCCGTCGCCGCCGGAGCCGACGAGATCGACATGGTCATCGATCGCGGCGCGTTCCTGGCGGGCCGGTATCTGAAGGTGTACGAGGAGATCCTCGCGGTCAAGGAGGCGTCCGGCGCCGCCCGGCTGAAGGTCATCTTCGAGACCGGCGAGCTGTCCACGTACGACAACATCCGCCGCGCCTCCTGGCTCGGGATGCTGGCGGGCGCGGACTTCATCAAGACCTCCACGGGCAAGGTCGCCGTGAACGCGACCCCGGCGAACACCCTGCTCATGCTGGAGGCGGTCCGCGACTTCCGCGAGCAGACCGGTGTCCAGGTGGGGGTGAAGCCCGCGGGCGGCATCCGCACCAGCAAGGACGCCGTCAGGTTCCTGGTCCTGGTCAAGGAGACCGCGGGCGGGGACTGGCTGGACAACCACTGGTTCCGCTTCGGCGCGTCGAGCCTGCTCAACGATCTGCTGATGCAGCGCCAGAAGCTGGCCACCGGCCGCTACTCCGGCCCCGACTACGTAACGGTGGACTGAGCATCATGACCACGACCGACCCCTTCGCCTACGCACCCGCGCCCGAGTCCCGCGCGATCGTCGACATCGCGCCCTCGTACGGCCTGTTCATCGACGGCGAGTTCACCGAGGGCTCCGGCGAGGACCGCAGAAAGACGGTGTCGCCCGCCACCGAGGAGGTCCTCGCCGAGTACGTCCAGGCGAACGCCGAGGACGTCGACCGGGCGGTGAGGGCCGCGCGCAAGGCGTTCGACAAGTGGTCCGCGCTGCCGGGTGCCGAGCGCGGGAAGTACCTCTTCCGGATCGCCCGGATCATCCAGGAGCGCAGCCGTGAGCTGGCCGTCCTGGAGACCCTCGACAACGGCAAGCCGATCCGGGAGACCCGGGACGCGGATCTGCCCCTGGTCGCCGCGCACTTCTTCTACTACGCGGGCTGGGCGGACAAGCTCGCTCACGCGGGCTTCGGGCCGGATCCCCGGCCGCTGGGTGTGGCCGGGCAGGTCATCCCCTGGAACTTCCCGCTCCTGATGCTCGCGTGGAAGATCGCCCCCGCCCTCGCGACCGGCAACACCGTCGTCCTGAAGCCCGCCGAGACGACCCCGCTGTCCGCCCTGTTCTTCGCGGACATCTGCCGCCAGGCGGGGCTGCCGAAGGGCGTCGTCAACATCGTGACGGGCGACGGCCGCACCGGCGAGGCCCTGATCGCGCACCCGGACGTCAACAAGGTCGCCTTCACCGGCTCGACCGCCGTCGGCAAGGCGATCGCCCGCCAGATCGCGGGCACGGACAAGAAGGTCACCCTGGAGCTGGGCGGCAAGGGCGCGAACATCGTCTTCGACGACGCCCCGATCGACCAGGCCGTCGAGGGCATCGTCACCGGCATCTTCTTCAATCAGGGCCAGGTCTGCTGCGCGGGCTCCCGACTGCTGGTCCAGGAGTCGATCCAGGAGGAGCTGCTCGACTCCCTCAAGCGCAGGCTCTCCACGCTGCGGCTCGGCGACCCGCTGGACAAGAACACCGACATCGGCGCGATCAACTCGGCCGAGCAGCTGGCCCGAATCACCGCGCTCGCCGAGACCGGCGAGACCGAGGGCGCCGAGCGCTGGACCGCGCCGTGCGAGCTGCCCTCCTCCGGCTACTGGTTCGCGCCCACCCTGTTCACGAAGGTGACGCAGGCGCACACCATCGCCCGTGACGAGATCTTCGGCCCGGTGCTCTCGGTCCTCACCTTCCGTACACCGGACGAGGCGGTCGCCAAGGCCAACAACAGCCAGTACGGCCTGTCGGCGGGCATCTGGACGGAGAAGGGCTCACGCATCCTCGCGGTCGCGAGCAGACTCCGGGCGGGTGTCGTCTGGGCCAACACGTTCAACAAGTTCGACCCGACCTCGCCCTTCGGCGGCTACAAGGAGTCGGGCTTCGGCCGCGAGGGCGGCCGCCACGGCCTGGAGGCATACCTCGATGTCTGACACGTCCCGACTGAGCGTCTTCAAGACCTACAAGCTGTACGTGGGCGGCAGGTTCCCGCGTTCCGAGAGCGGCCGGGTGTACGAGGTGACCGACTCCAAAGGCAAGTGGCTGGCCAACGCCCCCCTCGCGTCCCGCAAGGACGCCCGGGACGCGGTCGTCGCGGCCCGCAAGGCGTTCGGCGGCTGGTCCGGCGCGACCGCGTACAACCGCGGCCAGATCCTCTACCGCGTCGCCGAGATGCTGGAGGGCCGCCGCGACCAGTTCGTCCGCGAGGTCGCCGACGCCGAGGGGCTGTCCAAGTCCCGGGCCGGGGCCCAGGTGGACGCGGCGGTCGACCGCTGGGTCTGGTACGCGGGCTGGACGGACAAGATCGCGCAGGTCGCCGGCGGGGCGAATCCGGTCGCGGGCCCGTTCCTCAATCTGTCCACCCCCGAACCGACGGGCGTCGTCGCGGTCCTCGCGCCCCAGGACTCCTCCTTCCTGGGGCTGGTCTCGGTGATCGCCCCCGTCATCGCCACCGGCAACACGGCGGTCGTGGTGGCCGGGGAGCGGCACCCGCTGCCCGCGCTCTCCCTCGCCGAGGTCCTCGCCACCTCCGATCTGCCGGGCGGTGTGGTCAACATCCTCTCGGGGCGTACGGCGGAGATCGCGGCCCCGCTCGCCGCGCACCAGGACGTCAACGCCGTCGATCTCACCGGAGCGGACGGCGATCTGGCGAAGGAGCTGGAGATCGCCGCCGCGGACAACATGAAGC
This sequence comes from Streptomyces sp. NPDC004609, assembly GCF_042873655.1. Lineage (NCBI taxonomy): Bacteria > Bacillati > Actinomycetota > Actinomycetes > Kitasatosporales > Streptomycetaceae > Streptomyces > Streptomyces sp. NPDC004609. The sequence continues at coordinate 139,043 of NZ_JBIALS010000008.1, forward strand.
GCGTCCTGCGTCCACAGCCTGTGGATTGGGCGGCGGATCCGGGAACGGCCCGCCTCACCGCGTTCCTGGAGACCAAGACGGTCTGGCATCCGACGGGTGCGCTGGGCGTGTCCGGCTCGTCGTACTGACGACGCCGGCCCGCCGTACTCACACCGGGTCGCCGTACCGGCCCCCGCTCCCCGCCCCCGGAACAGGAGCCCCCTGGCGTCCCGCCCGACACCAGGGGGCTCCGCCGCGCCCGCCGCCCGTACAGGCGGCGGCGCGCCGTCCTCACAGAGGCAGCGCCTTGGCGGCCCCTCCCACGACCGGCAGATCCTGGAGCGCGGCGCCTTCGGCCAGCGGCCCGGTGAGCAGCTCGGTGGAGACGGGCTTGAAGTCGGCGATCTGGGTGCCGATGCCGTTCGACAGCGGGTCGACACCGGTCTTGGCGAGCGGGTTGAGCTGGTGGCTCTTCAGATACCCGATGCCGGTGACCGAGTTGGTGACCGCTCCGGTCACGCCCGCCGCCGGTCCCGTCAGTGCCGGGTCGAGCCCGCCCACGGGAGGGGCGAGGGCTGCGGGAGCCGCGTGCGCGGCCTCGCCGGCGGCGAGGGCGGCGCCCATCGCCGCGGCGGTGAGCCCCGCGCCGAGCGCGAGCCGCCGCCGGGCCGGGGAAGGTGTGTGACGTGCCATGGAATTCCCACCTGTGCGAGTAATCAAGGAAACACACAGAGTAGTTGAGCGGTGATCCGGGATCCATCGCCGTCCCCGAGGGGTCCCCTCCACGGGTCAATGCCTCACACTGGTGTCCCGTGACTGCCATCCCGGGCCATCCCTGCCTGCCCACCCGCGTCGTCCTGCTCGCGGGGCCCTCGGGCTCCGGAAAGTCGTCCCTCGCGGCGCGTACGGGACTGCCGGTGCTCCGCCTCGACGACTTCTACAAGGAGGGCGACGACCCGACGCTTCCGCTCGTCGCCGGGAGCAGGGACATCGACTGGGACTCGCCGCTCTCCTGGGACGCGGACGCGGCGGTGGCGGCGATCGAGGACCTGTGCCGTACCGGCCGGACGACCGTGCCGGTGTACGACATCGCCGGCAGCACCCGGGTGGGGCGGGACTCCTTCGGCATCGACCGGACCCCGCTCTTCGTCGCGGAGGGCATCTTCGCGGCGGACATCGTGTCCCGGTGCCAGGAGCTGGGGGTCCTCGCCGACGCGCTCTGTCTGCGGGGCCGCCCCTCGACGACCTTCCGCCGCCGGCTGCTGCGGGATCTGCGCGAGGGCCGCAAGTCGGTGCCCTTCCTCCTGCGGAGGGGCTGGCGTCTGATGCGCGCGGAACGCGGCATCGTGGCGCGGCAGACGACGCTGGGGGCGTATCCGTGCGGCAGGGCGGAGGCGCTGGGGCGGGTGGCCGCCGCGGCGGCGGGCCGCCATCGCCGCGCCTCCTCCTGCTCCTGACCGTGACGGGTCCCTCGCCCCGAACACCCGGAAGGGCCCGCCGGCCCTCGCCCCGACCGTGGCCGCCCCTGGGCACCTCCGGCGCCCTCGGCCGCCGGACTCGGCCGGTTGCGGCCGTCCCCCGGGGCGAGAGCCGTCCGCCTCACGACCCCTCACGCGCCCAGGGCGCCGAACGCCCTTGCCGGGTCCCGGCCTTGCGGGGCTCCGCCCCGGCCCCGCTCCACGGGCGCCGAACGGCTGCCCATGCCCGGCCCGCCCCGGAGAAGCCCCCTGTGCACAGGACGCGCACAAAGACGTGCGCGGGGCCGGACAAGACCCCCCGGCCTGTCCGGTCCCGCGCTGTCCCCCGTTGCCCCGAAGGGCCCCCGTACCCCCCGTGTTCCCCCACTTCACCCGCCGTCTCCCCCGAGGCGGCGGCCCCCCACATTCCCCCCGTCGCCCTCAGGCCACCAACTCGCCGAAGGACTCTTCCTCGTCACGGCCGAAGCTGAGGACCTCGTCCTCGCGCAGCCGGCGGAGAGACCGCCAGATGCTCGACTTCACCGTGCCGACGCTGATGTCCAGGATGTCCGCGATCTCCGGGTCGGTGCGGCCCTCGTAGTAACGGAGGACCAGCATCGTGCGCTGGAGTTCCGGCAGCCTGGCCAGCGCCTGCCACAGGACCGCCCGCAGCTCCGTACCCCGCATCGCGTCGGTGTCGCCCGCCGTCTCCGGCAGCTCCTCCGTCGGGTACTCGTTGAGCTTGCGCCGGCGCCAGGCGCTGATGTGCAGATTGGTCATGGTGCGGCGGAGGTACCCCCCGACCGCCGCTTTGTCACTGATCCGGTCCCACGCCCGGTACGTGGAGAAGAGCGCGCTCTGCAGCAGGTCCTCCGCCTCGAACCGGTCCCCGGTCAGGTGGTACGCGGTCGCGTACAGCGAGGAGCGGCGCTCCCTGACGTACGCGGTGAACTCGGCCTCCGAGAGGCTCGTCCTGGTACCGGCCCCGGCCGCCCCAGTGTCGGCCGCGGCCCCCTTGCCCGCCACCGCCCCCGCGATGACGTCGACCACCGTCATGTACGACGGCTTGTGCTGGCGCCCGGCGCCGCGAACGCACCCCCGTCCGTTCACGGCGCCGGACTTCTCGGTGCTCCACGTGACGTCGTGGAGACGCGTGACAACTGCGCTTGAGGTGGTGCTGTGCAGTGCGTTCATCTCGCGCCCCCCGCCGAGTGGAGTCTGTTTCCGTCCGTGTGCCGAAAAGCTTGCCCAGGCGATTTCATGGCGGTGTCCGCCGACTGTCACAGCACTGTCACAGGGCCCGCCGGGCCCCTGTTCCCCCTTGCCGTACGGCCCGGTACCGGCAGGGCTCCACAAACACCCCGAAACGCCTCCCGCAGGTCGGCGCCCCGGCCGCCTGACGCGCACGGGAGCGGTCCACCAGTCGAACTCGGGCACCCCCATGGGCCAGAATGGCCCCTGTGCCTTTCCTGTTGCTGATCGAGGACGACGACGCCATCCGCACGGCCCTCGAACTCTCCCTGTCCCGCCAGGGCCACCGTGTGGCCACCGCGGCGACGGGCGAGGACGGCCTCAAACTGCTGCGTGAGCAGCGGCCCGATCTGATCGTGCTGGATGTGATGCTGCCCGGGATCGACGGTTTCGAGGTGTGCCGCCGCATCAGACGCACGGACCAACTGCCGATCATTCTGCTGACCGCCCGCAGCGACGACATCGACGTGGTGGTCGGCCTGGAGTCCGGAGCGGACGACTACGTGGTCAAGCCCGTGCAGGGCCGGGTCCTGGACGCCCGTATCCGTGCCGTACTGCGCCGGGGCGAGCGGGAGTCCACCGACTCCGCGACCTTCGGCTCCCTCGTGATCGACCGCTCGGCCATGACCGTGACCAAGAACGGCGAAGATCTGCAGCTCACGCCGACCGAGCTGCGCCTTCTGCTGGAACTGAGCCGCCGGCCGGGCCAGGCCCTGTCCCGCCAGCAGCTGCTGCGGCTGGTGTGGGAGCACGACTACCTCGGCGACTCGCGGCTGGTGGACGCCTGCGTCCAGCGGCTGCGCGCGAAGGTGGAGGACGTGCCGTCCTCGCCGACCCTGATCCGTACCGTACGGGGTGTGGGCTACCGGCTGGACGTCCCGCAGTGACGGTCGCGGCAGCCGGGACCGCCCACCGGAACGGGACGACCCGGTGAGCGGTGCCGCGAAGCGCGTGGTCCTCGCCGGACTCCGCTGGACGAGTCTGCGTCTGCGCCTGGTCGTCGTCTTCGCCGTGGTCGCGCTGACCGCGGCGGTGTCCGCGTCCGGGATCGCGTACTGGCTGAACCGCGAGGCCGTGCTGACCCGTACCCAGGACTCCGCGCTCGGCGACTTCCGCCAGCAGATGCAGAACCGGGCGGCGGCGCTGCCGCTCCACCCCACGCAGAGCGAACTCCAGGACGCCGCGGAGCAGATGACCCGCGGCAAGCCCGGCTACAACGTGCTGCTGATCGGCGAACGCGACGAGGGCAAGCCGGTGGTGGGCGCGTCCGACCTCGATGTGTTCACGCTCGGGGACGTACCGCGGCGGCTCCAGGTCGCGGTGAACGACCGCCAGGACACGAGCACCGGGAACCCGGTCCCGTACCACCTGTACTGGCAGCGGATCCAGCGCGGCGGGACGCCGTATCTCGTCGGCGGAACGAAGATCGTCAACGGTGGCCCGACCGGGTATGTGTTCAAGTCGCTGGACCAGGAGCGGCAGGACCTCAACACGCTCGCCTGGTCCCTGGGGATCGCGACCGCGCTCGCGCTCGTGGGCTCGGCGCTGCTGGCGCAGGCCGCGGCGACGACGGTGCTCAAGCCCGTGCGCAGGCTCGGCGACGCGGCCCGGCGGCTCGGTGAGGGCAAGCTCGACACCCGGCTGCGGGTCTCCGGCACGGACGAGCTGGCCGAGCTGGCGCGGACGTTCAACAAGACCGCGGAGTCGCTGGAGAAGAAGGTCGCGGACATGAGCGCGCGGGAGGAGTCCAGCCGCCGTTTCGTGGCCGACATGTCGCACGAGCTGCGCACCCCGCTGACCGCGCTCACCGCGGTCACGGAGGTGCTGGAGGACGAGGTCGACAACCTCGACCCGATGATCGCGCCCGCCGTGAACCTCGTGGTGAGCGAGACGCGCCGGCTGGGCGACCTGGTGGAGAACCTGATGGAGGTCACCCGCTTCGACGCGGGCACCGCGAAGGTGGTCCTGGACACGGTCGACGTCGCCGACCAGGTGACCGCCTGCATCGACGCGCGCGCCTGGCTGGACGCGGTGGAACTGGACGCCGAGCGCGGGATCATGGCGCGGCTGGATCCGCGGCGGCTGGACGTGATCCTCGCGAATCTGATCGGCAACGCGCTCAAGCACGGCGGTTCGCCGGTACGGGTGTCGGTGCGGACGGTCGACACGGGCGACCGGGCCGAGCTGGTGATCGAGGTACGCGACCACGGTCCCGGTATCCCCGCCGAGGTGCTGCCCCACGTCTTCGACCGGTTCTACAAGGCGAGCGCGTCCCGGCCCCGCTCCGAGGGCAGCGGTCTGGGGCTGTCGATCGCCGTGGAGAACGCGCACATCCACGGCGGCACGATCACCGCGGCGAACTCGCCGGACGGCGACGGCGCGGTGTTCGCGCTGCGGCTGCCGTGCGACGAGACGGCGCTGAAGGACGGCGCGGCCGGGGCGGAGGACGACAGCGACGACGACGGCGACGGCCGCCGGGACCCCGACGACGGCGGGCACGGCGAGGACGGCGGCGGTGGCAGCGGCGGCGCCCGGGGCTCCGGCCGGGGAGAGGACGGCACCCAGTGACCCGACCAGTCCGGCACCGGCGCACGACGGGCGCGTTCACGGGCCTCGCCGCGCTGCTGGGCGCGCTGGCGCTCGGCGGCTGCGGCATCCGGCCCACCCAGGTCCCGGTGGACGCCGGTCCCGCACCGTCCCGGGTGCCGTGCGAGGTGTCGGGCGACAACCTGTCGGCGCAGCCGCAGGGGGTGCCGGTCCGGATCTATCTGGTGTGCGCGTCCCAGCTCTCGCTGGTCGACCGCACGGCCGACATACCCGCGGCGAAGTCCCCGGCCGACGGTCTGCGGGTGGCGCAGGCGCTGCTGGCCGAACTGCAGAAGGAGCCGTCCTCCGCCGAGCGGGAAGCGGGCTTCGCGACCTACGTCCGGGGCGGGATGTCGGTGAGCGGCGGGCGCGCCTCCGATCCCCCGGGCACGCTCCGGCTCAGCCGCCAGCCGGAGGACCTGCCCGCGGCGGCGCTGTCGCAGATCGTCTGCACCTTCGCGGAGAGCCGGGCGGCCTCCGCGGGCGTGGTGGTGCTCGGCGGGCCCGGTGCCTACGCCCCCCGCGCGTACGAGTGCACCGGGACCACCCGCGAGCGCCCCGCCGAGCCGGTCCCCACCCTCGCCCTCTCCGCGTCGCCGTCGCCGTCCGCGTGACGACCGGCCTCCCCGGCCGTCCGGGCAGGGCCTCCACGGAGCTGTGAGACAGGTCATCCGGCGGCCGGTTTCCGGGCGGGCGGACTCGGGAAGGGCCTGCGGAACCGATTCGCGGGCGGGGTGCGTCTTGTGTGACGTGCAGCGTCAAGGCAAGGGCGGCAGTGCCGTCATCAGCTTCCGTGCGGCGGGGGTCCTCCTCGTCCTCGCGCATCTGCTGCTCGTGGGTTGGCTGACCCTGCGCCCGCTGGACGTGCCGTGGGTGACGGCCGCCAATCTCGAGCTGTTCGCCGGTATCAAGGCGGATCTGGCACTCGGCCCGGTGGAGGCCGCGCGCCGGATCGCCGAGGGGCTGCTGCTGCTCGCCCCCCTGGGTGTACTGCTGCCGATGGCCGGCGGCCGGGTCCAGGTGTCCCCGCTGGCCTCCCTGGCCCGTACGGTCGCGACCGGGGCGCTGATCTCCCTCGGTATCGAGCTGTTGCAGACCGGTGTGCCGGGCCGGGTGCTGGACGTCGACTCCCTGCTGCTGAACACCGCCGGTGTGGCGCTCGCCCATCTGCTGGTGGTGCCCCTCTGCCGGGCCAGGCTGCGCCGCAGGGGCCCCCGGGCGCGGGCGGGCCGGCCCCTCGCCCTCGGCCGCGGGGCGGAGGCCGTACACGCCGACCCGGTACTGGCGGAGGAGCCTCCTCAGGGCTCGACCCCGACGATTACCAGGGTCGGGATCGCACCGTAGAGCGACGCTTTGCCCACCTTCGCGGAGCCACCATGGAGACATCGGGAGCACCGGACGACGGCTCCCGGAATCCACAACCGGTTCTCGCGAAGGAGCCCACCATGGCCGCACTTGTCCGCCCGCGTGAGGGTCGCATGATCGGTGGGGTGTGCGCGGCGCTGGCACGGCGCTTCGGCACCTCCGCCACCACCATGCGCGTGATCTTCCTGGTCTCGTGTCTGCTGCCGGGGCCGCAGTTCCTGATCTATCTGGGGCTGTGGGCGTTCCTGCCGGCGGAGAAGACCGCCACCACCGCCTGGTAGGACCGCCGCCGGTCCCGCGCGCCCGGAAGGGACCGCCGAACCTGGCGGACCCGTACGGCATGCGACCCGGCAGGACCCCCGTACAGCGTGAAAAAGGGGCGCACACCGCATGCCGCGGTGGTGCGCCCCTCAGCTGTGCCGTCCACGGGGGGGGGGAAGCGACGGCGGGGTGACGGATCAGGCGAGGCCGTCGGTCGGCAGACCCTGCGTCAGATCGCCGGCGGGGAGCCCGCCGAGCAGTGCTTCGGCGGGCTCGGCGGCCTCGGCGGTCAGCACCCGGTGCGCGGCGCCCTGGAGGGTGCCCGGCACGGTGCTCGCGCTCTGGGCCAGGGCCGCCTGGCCACCGGCCAGCGACTCGGCGCCCGCCGGGAGCTGGGTGAGGGTCTCCTGCACCGGAAGCACGCTGGTGACGGTGTCGAGCGAGGTCGCCGTGTCGGGGAGTGCGGCGGTGTGGGCGGAGGCGGCGCCCGCGGCGGAGGCGGCGAAGGCGGCACCGAGCACGGCGACACCGAGAGTCTTGGCAGCAGACGGCTTCATCAGGTGTGTGTCCTTGGGACGGGGAACAGGAGCGGCTCCGCAAGCTAGCCACCCCCGCGCCGCGGCCGCAAACACCCCGGAGCGTCCGGGTGTTGACCTTCCCGGCCGCCCCCGGACACGTGCGATCACCCTTCCCGCGAGGAAGAGTCGCTGGTCGTGGCGGTCTGCCGGAACAGCCATTCGGATTTCAGCTCGGCATATCCGGGCTTGATGACGTCATTGATCATCGCGAGCCGTTCATCGAAAGGGATGAACGCGCTTTTCATCGCGTTGACGGTGAACCACTGCATGTCGTCGAGCGTGTATCCGAAGGTCTCGGTGAGCAGTTCGAACTCACGGCTCATGGTGGTGCCGCTCATCAGCCTGTTGTCCGTGTTGACGGTCGCCCTGAAGTGCAGTTTCCGCAGCAGCCCGATGGGGTGTTCCGCGTACGAGGCCGCCGCCCCGGTCTGGAGGTTGGAGGTCGGGCACAGCTCCAGCGGGATGCGCTTGTCGCGTACGTACGCGGCGAGCCTCCCGAGCTGGACGCTCCCGTCGTCGGAGACCTCGATGTCGTCGATGATCCGGACGCCGTGGCCGAGCCGGTCGGCGCCGCACCACTGGAGGGCCTGCCAGATCGACGGCAGTCCGAACGCCTCGCCGGCGTGGATGGTGAAGTGGTTGTTCTCGCGCTTGAGGTACTCGAAGGCGTCGAGATGCCGGGTGGGCGGGTAGCCGGCCTCCGCGCCGGCGATGTCGAAGCCGACGACGCCGACATCGCGGTACCGGTTCGCCAGTTCGGCGATCTCCAGGGAGCGGGCCGCGTGGCGCATGGCGGTGAGCAGGGCGCCGACGCGGATGCGGTGGCCGTTCTCCCGGGCGATCCGCTCGCCCTCGCGGAAGCCCGCGTTGACGGCCTCCACGACCTCTTCGAGGGTCAGCCCGGCCTCCAGGTGCTGCTCGGGGGCGTAGCGGACCTCCGCGTACACCACCCCGTCCTGGGCGAGGTCCTCGGCGCACTCCGCGGCCACGCGGAAGAGGGCGTCCCGGGTCTGCATCACGGCGCAGGTGTGCGCGAAGGTCTCCAGATAGCGTTCCAGGGAGCCGGAGTCGGCGGCCTCGCGGAACCAGATGCCGAGCTTGTCGGGCTCGTCCTCGGGGAGCGCCCCGTAGCCGTTCTCGCGGGCGAGGTCGATGATCGTGCCCGGACGCAGCCCGCCGTCGAGGTGATCGTGGAGCAGCACCTTCGGAGCGCGGCGGACCTGGTCCGCGGTGGGCGTGGTGATGGTCTGGGTCGTCATTGGCGCACTCTAGCCCCTACGCGCGTAGATGTCTTCGGCTCGATATGTAACAGTGATCGCGCGTACGGGTGGAGTAGACCCTCACTTCTGACACTGTTCTGCCGTGACACACCACGCGCTGCCCCTGCGGAGGGGGCGTACGGACGGTCGTGCGACGACCGAGGTGAAGCGAGGGGCCCGGCTGGGGCGTGCGTACGGGAGGCGGGCCGTGGAGCCCGTTGTCGGCGGGGTGGTCCTGGTTCTGCCGGACGGTGTGCCGGAGTCGGCGCGGGGGCGGTCCCGGTGGGCGCACGCGGCCGCGCTGCCCCTGGGGCGGGCGCTGGCGCGGGCGGGCCGCGCGGACGGGCTGGTGGTGCATCCGGTGCACTACCGCTGCCGCGGCTGGAACGGGCCCGAGGCGCGGCTCGCCGCGGACGCGGAGTGGGCGGCGGACGAGGTGACACGGCGGTACGGGGATGTGCCGGTGTGCCTCGCGGGCCACGGCTTCGGCGGGCGGGCGGCGCTCAGGGCGGGAGGGCATCCGGCCGTCGACTCGGTCCTGGCGATGGCTCCCTGGCTCCCTGCGGACGACATGACGGCGCCGCCGGAGCCGGTGAAGCAGCTGGTGGGCCGTCAGGTGATGATCGTGCACGGCACGAACGACACGCGGACGCCGCCGGATCTGTCGTACCGGCTGGCGGAGCGGGTGAAGAAGGCGAACCGGAACATATGCCGGTTCGAGGTCCACACGGACGGCAACGCGCTGCGGCAGCACCATGAGGAGGTGCTGGCGCTGGCCGTGGACTTCGTGCTGGGGTCGCTGTTTCCGCATCCGTACGCGCGGCCGGTGGCGGACGCGTTGGCCGCGCCGCCGCCGCTGGGGTTGAGGATGCCGCTCGCGGCGGGCTTCGGGAGGTCGCTCAGGCCCTGAGGGGGTCCGGCGCGGGCGGGGGTCACGGGCCGGGATGCGGGGGTCCACCGCGCCGGTCACACCCCGCCAGCCCCGCACCGGGGCCAGGTCCGTCCTCAAACGCCGGACGGGCTGAAGGGGTTGGTCCGCCAAGGCCGGAAGAGTCGCCCGCCCGAGCCGGAAAGGTTGGTCCGGTGGGGGTCAGTCGGGGAGGAGTTGGCCGCGGCGGGAGAGGAGGAAGCGTTTGAAGGCGGCGACCGGCGGGGTGTCGGGGTGGCCGTCGAGCCAGGCGACGCCGATCTCGCGGACGGCCCGGGGCGCGGTCACGGTCAGTTCGACCACGCCGGGGCGGGCCACCGCGGGCGGGGGCAGGAGGGCCACGCCCAGGCCCGCCGCGACCAGGCCGCGCAGGGTCTCCGCCTCCTCGCCCTCGAAGGCGACCCTCGGGGTGAAGCCCGCCTGCGCGCAGAGGTCGTCGGTGATACGGCGGAGCCCGTAACCGGGTTCGAGGGTGACGAAGTACTCGTCGGCGGCCTCGGCGAGACGGACGCGCTTGCGGGAGGCGAGCCGGTGGTCGTCCGGCACGACCAGGCGCAGCCGCTGTTCGTCGAGGCGGCGGGCCACGAGGTCGGGGGCGTCGGGGACCGGTGAGGTCAGACAGAGGTCGAGTTCCCCCGTACGCAGGCCGCCGAGCATGGCCTCGCCGTAGTTCTGGACGAGGGTGAAGCGGACCCTCGGATGGTCGGCGCGGAAGGCCCGCAGCAGCCCCGGAACGGTCTCGGAGCCCATCGTGTGCAGAAAGCCGAAGGCCACTTTGCCCGCGTGCGGGTCCGCGTCCGCGCGGACGGACTCGGCGGCCCGCTCGACCTCGCCGAGCGCGCGCTCCACGGAGGCGAGGAAGGTCCGGCCGGCGGGGGTGAGGGAGACGGTACGGCCCTTGCGGGCGAACAGCGCGACTCCCAGGTCCTGTTCGAGCCGGACGACCGCGCGCGAGAGCGTCGACTGCGGGACGCCCAGCTCCTGAGCGGCGCGCGTCACATGCTCGTGCCGGGCGACCGCGGCGAAGTACGCGAGCCGGGGTACGAGCAGCGGGGCTGTGTCGGCTGTGTCACTGCCGTGTGACAGCCACTTCTCTGAACTGCGGTCATGCGCCATGGGAACGATTATGGCGGTTTCATGCATTGGACGCATGAATTCTGCGGCCGTACGTTCGTGGCATGCCTGCTGCCAGTACCAAGGCGTCCACCGCGGTGGCCGCCGTCTCCGTCGCCACCACCCCCGAGCCCCTGTCCCCCGGCCGTCCCGGCTACCGCCGTATGAGCTTCGCGCTCTTCGCCGCGGGCATCGCCGCCTTCGCCCTTCTCTACTCCACGCAGGCACTGCTGCCCGCCGTCTCCGCCGGTTTCGGTGTGAGCGCGTCGGCGGCGAGCTGGACGGTCTCCGCCGCGACGGGCGCGATGGCCCTGTTCGTACTCCCCCTGAGCGCGCTGTCCGAGCGGTTCGGGCGGCGCACCCTGATGACCGTGTCCCTGACGGTCGCCGCCGGTGTCGGGCTGCTGGTGCCGTTCGCGCCGAGCCTGGAGTGGCTGGTGGCGCTGCGGGCCGTGCAGGGCGCGGCGCTGGCCGGGGTACCGGCCTCGGCGATGGCGTATCTGGCCGAGGAGGTGCGGCCGAAGGCGCTGGTCGGCGCGATCGGCCTGTTCGTCGCGGGCAACAGCATCGGCGGGATGAGCGGCCGGATCGTCACCGGCTGGGCGGCCCAGCTGTGGGGCTGGCGGGCGGGGCTCGCCGCCGTGGGTCTGCTGGCGCTGGGGGCCGTGGTCGTCTTCCGGGTGCTGCTGCCGAAGCCGCGGCACTTCACGCCCGGCACGCTGAGCCCGAGGGCGCTGGCCGGTGCGGTGCGCGGGCATCTGTCGGATCCGCTGCTGCTGCGGCTGTACGCGATCGGCGCGCTGTTCATGACGGTGTTCGGCGCCGTCTACACCGTGATCGGCTACCGGCTGGTCGAGGCGCCCTTCAGCCTCCCGCAGGGTGTCGTCGGCTCCATCTTCCTGGTCTATCTCGTCGGCACGGTCTCCTCGGCCGCCGCCGGAGTGCTCGTCGGACGCCTCGGCCGCCGCGGGGCGCTGTATCTGGCGGTCGTCACCACCGCGGCCGGGCTGCTGCTGTCGCTCGCGGACTCGCTGGCCGCCGTGGTCCTCGGCCTGGTGCTGATCACCGCGGGCTTCTTCGCGGGCCACGCGGTCGCCTCGTCGGCCGTGAGCCGTACGGCGAGGACGGGCCGCGCGCAGGCGTCGGCGCTGTACCAGTCCGCGTACTACCTCGGCAGCAGCGTCGGCGGCACGCTCGGCGCGATCGCCTTCCACTCGGCGGGCTGGGCGGGCACGGTGGCGCTGGGCGTGCTGGCGGTCCTGGGCGTGGTGTCGATCACGCTGTACGGGAGCTGGGCGGCCCGCACCGCCGGGACCCCCGCCGCGGCGGCCCGCGCCGCCGGGGGCCGTGCCGCCGAGGCGCGGAGGGCGCTCGCGGCGGCCCGCCGCTGACCGGCTTCCCGGGTCCGCGTCCTGCCCGCCGGTGGCGGTCTCGGCCCTGGAGCCTCGCCCGGACACCAGCCGCACAGCAGCGGGGTGACCGCCGTGGTAGCCCGCTCGTCGTGTTCGCGGAGCATCCGCACGACGGTGGCGGGTGAGGGGTGCTGCTTCTTCTGCGCGCCCGTGGTCATCACGGGCCGCCCGGCGATGTCGCGCAGGCTCATCTCCCGCTCTCGCAGGTGGAGGGCCACGGACAGCACGTCCCGTCGCCCGCAGGAATCGAGCCCTTGGACCGCTACGGCTCCTTCCGGGCGAAGGGCCCTGCCGGTCGCCGAGAGCTACGGGCCGCCGGGCCCTTCCTCGTAGCCGTGCGACTTCGGAAGCTCGACCCGCAGGGTGAGTCCGCCGGTGGGATGCGCGGTCGCGGTGACCGTACCGCGGTGGGAGGTGGCGATCGAGCGGACGATCGCCAGGCCCAGACCGTGGCCCGAGCGGTCGCTGCCGACCCGGGAACGTGCCCGGTAGAAGGGCTCGAAGAGACGGTCCACCACGGCGTCGTCGACGTGCGGGCCGGTGTTGTCCACCTCCACCACCGCCATCGCCCCGTCCTGGACGACGGCGAGGTGGACCAGGCCCGCTTCGGGGACGTTGTGGGTGATGGCGTTGTCGAGGAGGTTGAGGATCAGCTGCCGCAGGAGGGCGGCGTTGCCCATGACCTCGCAGTCGGGTTCGGTGTCCACGGTGAGGTGGACTCCGTTCGCCGCCGCTCGCTCGGCGCGAGCGGCGGCGGCCCCTTCCGCGAGGTCGGCGAGGTCCACCGGGTCGGAGTCGAAGGGGGCGTGATCCGCGGCGGCGAGGTCGAGCAGGGCCCGTACGACGCTGATGTTGCGCTCGTTGGTCTCCTGGAGCAGCGGGGTGAGTTCGGCGAGCTCCTCGCCGGTCGGGGCGTCGGCGGCGACCTGGAGGGCGGCCCGGGTGGTGGCCAGGGGGGTGAGCAGTTCGTGGGAGGCGTTGGCGGCGAACCGCTGGTGTGCGGTGAAGGACCGCTCCAGGCGGGCCAGCATGCTGTCGAAGGTGTCGGCCAGCTGCTTGAGCTCGTCCTCGGGGCCTTGGGCGCGGATACGTTCCGTCAGGTTGCCGTCCGCCGCCTTGGCCGCGGCCTCGCTGATGGTGTGCAGGGGGGCGAGCAGCCGTTTGGAGAGCAGCCAGCCGGTGCCGAGGCCGAGTGCCATCACCAGGAGCACCCCGCCGGCGGACACCAGCAGGACCGTGTTCCAGACGTCTTCCTTGCTGGAGATGCTGCCCAGGTGATCGACCTTCTGGCCCTGGAACGGGATCAGGCCGCCCGGTCGGCGGGGCTCCGCGGTCGGGATGGGAGACGCGGGCCGGAAGGGGGCGTCCGGGATGATGACGGTCGTGCTGAAGTCGTACGTGGGCAGGAAGCGCATTCCGACGTAGATGATCGCGACCATCAGGGCGGCGCACACCCCGAGGGCGGCGGCGAAGCCGAGGAAGAGCCGGCCGTGGATGCTCAGTGTCCGCGGCCTCGGCGCGCGCCCGCGCGGTCTGTTCCCGGGCCGTCTCATGCGGTGCCCAGGTAGTAGCCCGCGCCGATCGTGGTGTGGACCAGCCGGGGTTCGCCGAGTTTCTTGCGCAGGGTGTGCACCACGAGGCGGACCGCGTTGGTGAAGGGGTCGGTGTGCACGTCCCAGGCTTTTTCGAGGAGGTACTCGGCGCTCAGGACTCCGCCGTCGGCGCGCATCAGCAGCTCCAGGACGGCGAGTTCCTTCGGGGTGAGACGGATCTCGGTGCCCGCGCGGGTGACCCGGCGGCGGTGGGTGTCCAGCCGTACATCGGCGAAGGTGAGGACTGGGGAGTGGGCCATGGGGCTGCGGCGGTACAGCGCCCGCAGCCGGGCGACCAGTTCCGGGAAATCGAAGGGTTTCGCCAGGTAGTCGTCGGCGCCGAGGCCGAGGCCCTCGACCTTGTCGCCGAGACGTGAGGCGGCGGTCAGCATGAGGATGCGGCAGTCCAGGCTCATGGCGACGATCCGGCGGCACACGTCGTCGCCGTGGACCTCGGGCAGGTCCCGGTCGAGGATCACCGCGTCGTAGTCGTGGACGGTGAGCCGCTCCAGGGCGGTCGCTCCGTCGTGCACCACATCGACCGCGATCGCTTCCCGGCGCAGCCCGATCTCCAGGACCCGCGCCATGTACTGCTCGTCCTCGACCACCAGCACCCGCACGCGCGACAACCTTTGCTTTTCATGAATTCGTGACGATCCATTCCCGGTGGGCAGCCGCTCCTATCGGATGCCCACCGAGTCCGTCATACCAAACGGCGCCTTTGATCCGTGTATGAGACGGCTGATGCGGCAGCCCGCGCGCAAACATCCCTCAAAACTCCGTCCTCCTAGCGTGAGGGCCATGAATCTGTTCAAACGAGCCTGGTGGCGGCTTCGGGGCCATCTGGGCAAGACGGTGATGCTCGTCGGTCTGTTCTTCGTCATCTGCACCCTGGTCCTGTCCGGGTTTCTGATCCAGTCCGCCGCGGCCCGCGCCGCGGAGTCGGCCAAGAACAGCGTGGGCGTGGTGGCCACCATGCAGCTGGATCTGAACGCCTATCTGGCCGCGGGCAAGGGCTCGCCGGCCGGCGACGAAGGCCAACCCGGGTTGATCGGGGCCGATGCCGATCTGCGCCGCGGTCTCGTGGACAAGATCTGCACGTCGTCGGTCGTGGCCGAGTGCAACTACACGAAGGACGGCGGGGCGGCCCCCACGGACCAGGTCAAGCTCCATCAGCCGGTTCCGCCACCGCCCGGCCAGGACACCACGGTCGTGGACTTCTTCAAGGCGGACGGTGTCCGTGATCTGAACTCGGTCAAGGACTTCCGCAACGGCGACTCGAAGATCGTCTCCGGTTCCGGGATCACACCGGACAGCAAGAGCGACATGGTCGTCATCGAGGAGCGGGTGGCCAGGGGCAACCGTCTCAAGGTCGGCGACAAGATCAAGCTCAACGCCAACATCATGAAACCCGACGGCATGCTGAGCACCAAGGAAACCGACTTCGTCGTCGGCGGTATCTACAGGAACAGCACGGCCGACCCCGGCACGTACGTACCGCCGATGCAGGCCCCCGCGAACCAGATCTACGTCACTCCGGACGGCGCGACCCGCCTGGACGGCAGGGAACCGGGCGCTGACGGCGGGGCCGTCACGTCGGCCACCTTCACCTTGCGCGACCCCGAAGACCTGGACCGGCTCAAGAAGGACGCGGAGGCGGCCGGTGCCGACCTCAAGATCTTCCCGCTGAGCGTCAACGACAAGCAGTACAAGACCCTGGTCGGCCCGATCAACAAGACGGCGGACTTCGCCTCCCTCACCGTATGGCTGGTCGCGGTCGCGGGCACCGTCATCCTCGCCCTGATCATCGCCTCGAACATGCGCGAACGCCGCAAGGAGATGGGCATTCTGCTCTCCCTCGGCGAGAAGAAGCCCAAGCTGCTCGGCCAGCACCTGGTGGAGGTGGTCGCCTGCGCGGTCCTGGCGATCGGCTTCGCCGCCGCCGGCAGCCGGTTCATCGCCCAGGGCGTCGGCGACCAGCTGCTCTCCGGCCAGGTCTCCTCCGCCAAGGACTCCGCCGCCGACCAGGGCCCACAGCCGGACCTCACCGACCCCACCGGCGGTGCCAACAAGGAGGACACCCCGGAGGTCGAGCCCATCGACACCATCGACATCAGGCTCGGCGCGGGCGACATCGGCGCTGTCGGCGCCACCGGCCTCGGTATCGCGGCCCTGGCCACGATCGTCCCCGGCATCCGGGTCCTGCGCCTCAACCCGCGCGACATCCTCACGAAGGGCGACTGACATGACCACCCCGATCCTGCAGCTCACCGGCCTGAGCCGCACCTACCAGTCCGGCAACAGCCGCCGCACCGTCCTCAAAGACGTCAACTACTCCTTCGAGCAGGGCCGGATGTACTCCGTCATCGGTCCCTCCGGCAGCGGCAAGACCACGCTGCTCTCACTCGCCAGTGGACTCGACTCGCCCACCAGGGGCAACGTCCGGTTCAAGGGCGAGGACGTCGCCGAGATCGGGCTGGGCCGATACCGCAACCGCCATGTGGCCACGGTCTTCCAGTCACTGAACCTGCTCACCTACATGACCGCCGTCCAGAACATCACCTCCGCCATGGAGATCACCGGCGTGAAGGGCGTCAACAAGAAGAAACGTGCCGCCGAACTCCTGGGCCTGCTCGGCGTGGAGGAGTCCGACCGGCACCGCCGCACGCTGGAGCTCTCCGGCGGCCAGCAGCAGCGCGTCGCCATCGCCCGCGCCCTCGCCTGCGAAGTGGACATCCTCTTCGCCGACGAACCCACCGGCAGCCTCGACCAGGACACCGCCGACGGGATCATCGAGGTGTTCCGGAAACTGGCGCACGACGACGGCAAGAGCGTGATCCTGGTGACCCATTCGCGGCAGGTGGCCGACGCCTCCGACGAGGTGATCCGCCTCAAACGCGGCAAACTCATGACCGAATGAGCCGGCCGGGGTGAAACGGCACGACTCCCGCCGGTGCCTCGCCCGGCCGGCCCCCCTCTCCGGCCGCGTCACCCGTGATCGACTCCGCCGGTGCCGGTCATCTCGCCCCGACCGTAGCGGGATTGAGACATGTTCCGTACAACCGGTTGGCCCCCGGCAGGCGTCAAACGAGCAGACCGGGGCGATCGCCCGGGACCCGGAGCGAAGTGGGGGGCACATGAACAAGACGGGGAGCATACGGACAGCACGGCGCATCAGAGGAACCGGCAGGCGGGCGGGGATCGTGCTCGGACTGACGGGCATGGTCGTCCCGCTGACGCTGGCCGTCGGCACGGGGACCGCACAGGCCGCGTCGTCCTGTACGGCGTCGAAGGGGCCGTATCAGAAGCAGGTGGAGAAGTTCCTGGGGCGGCCCGTGGACGGCAAGCAGTCGGTGGCCGACTGCAAGGCGATCCGCGCGTTCCAGAGGCAGCACGGCATCACCCCCGCGATCGGGTACGCGGGTCCGCTGACCTGGCAGACGATGAATACGATCCTTCAGCAGCGGGCAGCCGGAAAGAACCCCAACAAGGCGGGCAAGTGCCCGACGAACAAGGGCCGGATCGCCTGTGTCGACCTGACCCGGCAGCTGAGCTGGATCCAGGACGGCAAGAAGCTGAAGTACGGACCGGTTCCGGTCCGCACGGGGAAGAACGGCACGGAGACCCGTACCGGCGCGAAGAAGATCTACTGGCGGAATATCAACCACTGGTCGACGCTGTACAAAGTGCGGATGCCGTACGCGCAGTTCTTCGACGGCGGACAGGCGTTCCACTCGGTGACCAAATCGATGTACAACCCGCCGGGTTCCGGGGGCTGCGTGAATATGCGTCCGGCGGACGCAAAGGCGTACTGGAATCTGCTCAAGAACGGCGATGACGTGTACGTCTACGGGCGCAAGCCGGGAACCTGAGCGGCATTGTCAGTCCCCTCCTGTAGGTTCCCAAGAGCTGATGCGAAGGGGCGACAGGGGTGGACCCGATGAGTGATCTGGCGACAAAAGAAGACCTGGAATCCGAGCTGGAGCGGTATCGCCGGGAGCTGACCGGCTACTGCTATCGGATGCTCGGGTCCTCATTCGAGGCGGAGGACGCCGTACAGGACACGATGGTCCGTGCCTGGCGGAGCATCGAGAAGTTCGAAGGGCGTTCCTCGCTGCGGTCGTGGCTCTACCGGATCGCGACCAATGTCTGCCTCGACATGCTGAACGCGGGCAATCGCCGGGCCCGCCCGATGGATATGTCGGGCCCGACACCCGTCGCCCAGGCGCAGCTCAACGCCCGCCCGGAGGTCACCTGGCTGGAGCCGGTGCCCGACGGGCGGGTGCTGCCGTCGGTGGCGGACCCCGCGGAGACGGCGGTGGAGCGCGAGACGATCCGGCTGGCGTTCGTCGCCGCGCTCCAGCATCTGCCGCCGAAGCAGCGCGCGGTCCTGATCCTGCGCGAGGTGCTGGCCTGGAAGGCGAGCGAGGTGGCGGAGCTGCTGGGCACCTCGGTCGCCTCGGTGAACAGCGCGCTCCAGCGCGCGCGGGCGACCCTGGCGGAGTCCCCGCCGACGGTGAGCGACACGGCGGACCCCCTCGACGAGGAGCAGCGCAAGCTGCTGGAGCGCTATGTCGCGGCCTTCGAGGGCTATGACATGGAGGCGCTGACGGCGGTCCTCCACGACGACGCCACTCTCTCCATGCCCCCGTACGACCTGTGGCTCCGGGGCCACGAGAACATCGTCGGCTGGATGCTGGGCGTCGGTTCGGTGTGCCGCGGCTCGCGTCTGGTCCCGACGATCGCCAATGGCCTGCCCGCGTTCGCCCACTACCACGCGGCGAAGGACGGCAACGGGCACACGCCCTGGGCGCTGATGGTCATGGAGATCCGTGACGGCAGGATCGCGGCGATCAATTCGTTCCTGGACACCGCCCGCTGGTTCCCGATGTTCGGCCTTCCGGACCGGCTGGAGAAGGAGGAGCCCGCGGAGGGGGCGTGACGGGGGGGTGCTCCCGTGGCCGAGGCGGCGGGCGGGCGCCTGCCCGGCCGCTATCCGGGGCCGGCGAGGCCGGAGAGCCCCACCAGATGCAGCAGCGCCCTCAGCTCGGGGCCCGCGCCCCGGAGGCGGAAGCCGCAGCCCAGCCGCTGCGCGGTGAGCCGCAGCCGGGCGATGGCGTCGACCGCGGTCAGATCGGCCGCGATCATGTCCCCGACATCGCAGACGGCCTCCCCGGCCCCCGCGGCGCCGCCGAGCAGAGCGCTCAACTCCGCGCACAGGCGCGGCACATCGTCCGGGCCCGGGCTCCCGGAGATTCGCATGACGACCGTCTCTGTGGCATCCACACCGGGCAGACCGCCGCCGGGCCGGGAACTCATCGCCGCCACGGCAAAGGGACCGCCGGGCGGGCTCCGGTCCCTCGCAGCGCCGGGGATCGGCCGCCCCCGGTCCCTCGGTGCGGCGCGCCGCGAGCCGGGTTACGGGGTGGGGAAGGACGCGGTGTCGAGATCGAGGCCGAAGGGGGCGGGGAGGCGAAGGGGGTCGCCGAACTTGCCGGTCTGGAGCACCATGTAGAGCCCGTTCTTCGGCTCGCCGAAGAGCGTGACCGCCGGTCCTCCCCTGGCCCAGGCGTCGACCAGCAGATACAGGGGAACGCCTGCGTGGGCGTAGCCCGCCGCCTTCTGGACACGATCGTGGCGGGCGTTGGATTTGGAGGTGATCTCGACGATCAGTTCGGCCCCCACCGCAGGAATGTAGTGGCCTGGCTC
Organism: Streptomyces sp. NPDC004609; assembly: GCF_042873655.1. NCBI lineage: Bacteria > Bacillati > Actinomycetota > Actinomycetes > Kitasatosporales > Streptomycetaceae > Streptomyces > Streptomyces sp. NPDC004609. The sequence goes on from NZ_JBIALS010000008.1 coordinate 158,533, forward strand.
CGCGCGGAGGACGGCTTTGGGCGCCACAGCGAGGTCGGGGATGTACAGACCGTCCCGTGAGGGCACTGCGGTGCCGAGGGTCTGGTAGATGCCCCACTCCTCCGGAATCACGCCGTACAGCCGGCGCTGGACCGTGTCCGCGATGTCGTTGTGGGCATTGGACGGCGGTGGTGACACGGTGACGATCCCCTCGATGATCTCCACCTTGCAGCCCTCGGGTGCGTCCGTCTCCTCCCAGATCCGGACCAGGTCGTCCCACTCGTGGTCATGGACCGTGTGGTCGACGGTGAGTGCGCTCATGGCGGTCTCCTTGCGTCGGTGCGTCACCGAGTCCAGCATGCCGAACGGGACCGGCGCCGGTCCACCGGTCCCGTTCACCCGTACGAGTTGTCACTCTCCCGGGATGGACCGGATGTCCCCGGTCAGGCGATGCGGTCGAGCACGATCGGGGGTGCCGAGAACTCCGTGCCGGCGGGGGCGATGTCATAGGCGGAGGCCAGGGACTCCAGCGCGTACGCGAACTTCTCGGGGGTGTCCGTGTGCAGGGTGAGCAGGGGCTCGCCCTCGGTGACGGTGTCGCCCGGCTTGGCGTGGAGTTCGACGCCCGCGCCCGCCTGGACCGGGTCCTCCTTGCGGGCGCGGCCCGCGCCGAGACGCCAGGCGGCGAGGCCGACGCCGTAGGCGTCGAGGCGGGTGAGGACACCGGAGGCGGGGGCGGTGACGACATGGTGTTCCCGGGCGACGGGGAGGGCCGCGTCGGGGTCGCCGCCCTGAGCGGCGATCATGCGGCGCCAGACGTCCATCGCCGAGCCGTCGGCGAGCGCCGTCGCGGGGTCGGCGTCCTTCAGCCCCGCCGCGTCCAGCATCTCGCGGGCGAGCGCGAGGGTCAGCTCGACGACGTCCGGGGGGCCGCCTCCCGCGAGGACCTCCACGGACTCGCGGACTTCGAGGGCGTTGCCCGCGGTGAGGCCCAGGGGCGTGGACATGTCGGTGAGCAGGGCGACCGTCCGTACCCCGCTGTCCGTGCCGAGCGCGACCATGGTGGCGGCCAGCTCGCGCGCGTCGTCGAGGTTCTTCATGAACGCGCCGCTGCCGACCTTCACGTCCAGGACCAGCGAACCCGTGCCCTCCGCGATCTTCTTCGACATGATCGAGGAGGCGATCAGCGGGATCGCCTCGACCGTGCCGGTGACATCGCGGAGCGCGTACAGCTTCCTGTCGGCGGGGGCGAGCCCGTCGCCCGCCGCGCAGATCACCGCTCCCGTGGAGCCGAGGACGGCCAGCATCTCCTCGTTGGACAGCAGCGCCCGCCAGCCGGGGATGGACTCCAGCTTGTCCAGGGTGCCCCCGGTGTGGCCGAGGCCCCGGCCGGAGAGCTGGGGCACGGCCGCCCCGCACGCGGCGACCAGCGGCGCGAGCGGCAGGGTGATCTTGTCCCCGACCCCGCCCGTGGAGTGCTTGTCCGCGGTGGGACGGGAGAGCGCGTCGAAGGTCATCCGCTCGCCGGAGGCGATCATCGCGTCGGTCCAGCGGGCGATCTCCGTACGGTTCATCCCGTTGAGCAGGATCGCCATCGCCAGCGCCGACATCTGCTCGTCGGCGACCTCACCGCGGGTGTAGGCGTCGATGACCCAGCCGATCTGCTCCGGGCTCAGCTCGCCCCGGTCCCGCTTGGTGCGGATGACGGAGATGACGTCCATGGATTTCCTCCTGTGTTGCCGGTGCCGGGCCGCCCCCGACCCCTGACGGGGGCGGCCCGGCGGGTCTACGCGAGATGCCCCGGGCCGAACGCCTGCGGCAGCATCTCGGCCATCGTCCGGATGCCCTCGGGGGTGTCGAGGAGCAGCTCCGGCCCCCCGGCCTCGTACAGCAGCTGCCGGCACCGGCCGCACGGCACCAGGCTCCGGCCCTCGCCGTCCACACAGGTGAAGTGGGTCAGCCGCCCGCCGCCGGTGGCGTGGAGCTGGGAGACCAGCCCGCACTCCGCGCACAGCGACAGCCCGTACGAGGCGTTCTCCACGTTGCAGCCGGTGACCGTGCGTCCGTCGTCGACGAGCGCCGCGACTCCGACGGGATAGCCCGAGTAGGGGGCGTACGCGCGGGTCATGGCCTCGCGGGCCCGACGGCGCAGCGCCTCCCAGTCGAAGCCGGCCGCGGCCCCGGGGGCGGTCACTTGCCCTGGCCCTTGCGGTAGCGCATACCGTCGGCTTTCGGCATCCGCAGTCTCTGGGCGGAGAGCGAGAGCACGAGCAGCGTCACCACGTACGGGGTGGCGGCCACGAACTCGACCGGCACGGTGTCGGTGCTGAGGAACCAGAGCAGCACGCCGACGGCGATGACCGCGCTGGCTCCGGCCTGGATCCAGCTCTTGCGGTAGGCCTTCCATCCGGCGATCGCCAGCAGCACGAGGACCAGCAGCAGGAGCATCACATGGACGGTGCTGCCGCCGTTGCGGAGCTGGAGCGCGTCCGCGTAGCCGAACAGGCCCGCGCCCATGGCGAGTCCGCCGGGCCGCCAGTTGCCGAAGATCATCGCGGCGAGGCCGATGTAGCCGCGGCCGCCGGTCTGGCCCTCGTTGTAGATGTGCGAGGTGACCAGCGAGAGGAACGCGCCACCCAGTCCGGCCATGCCGCCGGAGACGATCACGGCGATGTACTTGTACTTGTAGACGTTGACGCCCAGCGACTCGGCCGCGATCGGGTTCTCACCGCAGGAGCGCAGCCGCAGACCGAACGAGGTCTTCCACAGTACGACGAACGTCATCACGAAGAGCAGTACGGCCACGATCGTCAGCAGGGACAGATTCGTGACCAGTCCGCCGAGGAAGCCCGCGACGTCCGAGACGAAGAACCGGCGTTGGCCTTCCTTATCGATCTCGATCGAGTTGAGCCAGTCGGAGAGCCCGGGCACGGTGACCGTGGTGATCTCGTCGGCGGGCGGTGACTGCTTGGGGCTGCCGCCCTTGGCCGCCGCCTCACCGCTGTTGAACCACAGCTTGGCGAAGTAGGTGGTGACCCCGAGCGCCAGGATGTTGATCGCGATACCGGAGATGATGTGGTCGACGCCGAAGGTGACGGTGGCGAGCGCGTGCAGCAGACCGCCGAACATCCCGCCCAGCACACCGGCGAGCACCCCCAGCCAGGGGTCGGTCTGCCAGCCGGCCCAGGCGCCGAAGAAGGTGCCGAGGATCATCATGCCTTCGAGGCCGATGTTGACCACGCCCGCGCGCTCGGCCCACAGCCCGCCGAGACCGGCGAGTCCGATCGGTACGGCCATGGAGAGCGCGGCGGTGATCTGGCCGGACGCGGTGAGCGCCCACCAGTTGCCGGCCTCGGCGTCCGGGATGAGGTCGAGGGTGGTGCCGATCCAGCGGATCGTGGACAGCGCGAGCAGCGCGCCCGCCGCGAGCAGCAGGATGACCGGGAAGGAGAGGCGGGTGCGGCCGCCCTTGCCGCTGCCGCCGCTCAGCTGGGGAGCCGCGGGCGGCGGGGTGGAAGTCGCCGTGACGGTCACGCCGACACCTCCTGCTTGTCGGAGTTACGGGCCTGTGCGGCGAGTTTCGCGCCGACCTGCCGCTGCTGGCGCCTGAGACCGTAGCGGCGCACCACTTCGTACGCGATGACGACGCACAGGACGATCACGCCCTGGATGACGCCGACGATCTCCTTGTCGTAGCCCTGGAATTCGAGCTGCCCGCTGCCGCGCTCCAGGAAGGCCCACAGCAGCGCGCCGAGCGCGATGCCGACGGGGTTGTTGCGGCCGAGGAGGGCGATGGCGATACCGGTGAAGCCGATGCCGACGGGGAAGTCGCCGCTGTACTCGTACGAGTCGTTGAGCAGCGTCGGCATACCGATCAGACCGGCCATGGCGCCGGAGATCAGCATGGAGGTGACGACCATCCTCTTCACGTTCACACCGCTGGCCTCGGCCGCGCTGCCGGACTGGCCGACCGTACGGAGATCGAAGCCGAAGCGGGTGCGGGAGAGGGTGAACCAGAAGGCGATGCCCGCGACGATCGCGACGACGATGAAGCCCCAGACCGGGGCGGGCGTCGTCGGGAACTCGAAGAAGTGCGCGGACTCCGGGATCGGCTTGGTCGAGATCTTGGTGCCGGCCTGGTCGAGATTGCCGAGGCGGCCCACCTGGAGCAGATAGCCGATGATCGCCGTGGCGATGGCGTTCAGCATGATCGTGGAGACGACCTCGCTGACGCCCCGGGTGACCTTGAGGACACCGGCGATCCCGGCCCACATCGCGCCGACGATCATCGCGCAGAGGATGATCATCACGATCTGGAGGGGGCCGGGGAGGGTCAGCGCGCCGCCGAGGGCCGCGGCGAAGAAGGCCGCGAGGCGGTACTGGCCGTCGACACCGATGTTGAACAGGTTCATCCGGAAGCCGACGGCGACCGCGAGTCCCGCGAGGTAGTACGTGGTGCCCTTGTTGAGGATGTAGACCTGGCTGTCCGACTTGCTGCCGTAGTCGAACATGATGCCGAAGGCGCTGAAGGGCTGTTTGCCGGTGGCCGCCAGCACGAGGGCGGTCACCAGGAACGCGACGACGATCGCGAGCAGGGGAGCCGCGAGCCCCAGGAGCACCCGCTCCTTGTCGAACTTCTTCATCGGTCCTCTCCCCCGTTCTGAGGGCCGTCGCCTTCGGGGGTCTCATCGGCGGGGGTCGCGTCGGCGGCGGGTTCGGTGGCAGGGGGTTCGGTGGCAGGGGGTTCGGTAGCGGGGGGTTCGGTAGCGGGGGGTTCGGTGGCAGGGGGTTCGGTGGCAGGGGGTTCGGTAGCGGGGGGTTCGGTAGCAGGGGGTTCGGTAGCGGGGGGTTCCGTGGCGCCGGTACGGGCCGGGGGCTGGGCCTCCGGTCCGGCTGCGGCGCCGGCGTCCGCGCCGGTCCCGGTCCCGGTCTCGGGCCGGGGCCCGGGGACGGTGTCGTCGGTGGCTTCGAGGCGGCCGGTGGCCGAGCCCGTCATCGCCGAGCCCAGCTCCTCCGGCGTGATCGCGGCGGGGTCGGCGTCCGCCACCAGCCGGCCCCGGTACATCACCCGCAGGGTGTCGGAGAGTCCTATCAGCTCGTCCAGGTCCGCGGAGATCAGCAGGACGGCGAGTCCCTCACGGCGTGCCGCCCGGATCTGGTCCCAGATCTGCGCCTGCGCGCCGACGTCCACACCCCGGGTGGGGTGCGCCGCGATCAGCAGCCGGGGGGCGTGGCTCATCTCCCGGCCGACGATCAGCTTCTGCTGGTTGCCGCCCGAGAGGGAGGCGGCGGTGACGTCGATCCCGGGGGTGCGTACGTCGTACTCCCGCACGATCCGCTCGGTGTCGGCGCGGGCGGCCTTGAGGTCGAGGAACGCGCCCTTGCTGTTGGGCTTCTCCGTGACATGGCCGAGGATGCGGTTCTCCCACAGGGGGGCTTCCAGCAGCAGTCCGTGGCGGTGGCGGTCCTCGGGGATGACGGCCATGCCGTCCTCGCGCCGCTTGCGGGTGGGGGTGCCCGAGATGTCCTCGGTGCCCAGGGTGAGCCGGCCGCTGTCCAGTACGCGCATCCCCATGATCGCCTCGACCAGTTCGGACTGGCCGTTGCCCTCCACACCGGCGATGCCCAGCACTTCGCCCTGGTGGATGGTGAAGTCGATGCCGTCGAGCACCGCGCGGACGACACCGTCCGGATCGGTGGCGGTCAGCCGCAGGTCCTCGACCGTGAGCATCGGGACATCCGTGACCGTCGACTCGCGTGTCTCGGGCGAGGGCAGTTCGCTGCCGACCATCAGCTCGGCGAGCTGCTTGGCGGTGGTGGTCGCGGGGTCGGCGGTGCCGACCGTCGTGCCGCGCCGGATGACGGTGATCTCGTCGGCGACCGACAGCACCTCGCCCAGCTTGTGCGAGATGAAGATGACGGTCAGGCCCTCCGCCTTCAGCTCCCGCAGATTGTCGAAGAGCGCCTCGACCTCCTGCGGTACGAGTACGGCGGTGGGCTCGTCCAGGATCAGCGTACGGGCGCCCCGGTAGAGGACCTTGAGGATCTCCACCCGCTGCCGGTCGGCGACGCCGAGGTCCTCGACGTAGACGTCGGGGCGCACATTGAGGCCGTACGCGTCCGAGATCTCCCTGATCCTGGCGCGGGCCCGGTCGCCGATCCCGTGCAGCTTCTCCGAGCCGAGGACGACGTTCTCCAGCACGGTGAGGTAGTCGGCGAGCATGAAGTGCTGGTGCACCATGCCGATGCCGCGCGCGATGGCGTCGCCCGGGTTGTGGAACGAGACCTGTTCCCCGTCCACCGCGATCGTGCCCTCGTCCGGCTTCTGCATGCCGTAGAGGATCTTCATCAGAGTGGACTTGCCCGCGCCGTTCTCGCCGACGAGAGCGTGGACGGTGCCGCGGCGCACGGTGATGTCGATGTCGTGGTTGGCCACGACTCCGGGGAATCGCTTGGTGATGCCGCGGAGCTCTACGGCATGAGGACTGCTGGACGCTTTGATGGCGCACTCTCCCTGGGCAGGAGCGGAGGAGCAGAGGCGGGTGGCGGGGTGGTGCCGGTACGTGGTGGCGAAAGCTATCGCGTACCCGAAAAACTACGCGCGTAGCGCTGCCGAATCGTTGAAGAGCCCGGGGCCTGCGCGGACCGGGGCCCGGAGGAGCGGCACGGCCGCACACCCGGGCCCCGTTCAACGGGCGGTTCAGGTCGTGGTCTTGACCGTGATCGTGCCGTCGACGATCTTCTTCTTGGCCTCGTCCAGCTTGGGCTGGAGGTCCTTGAGGTGGTCGCCGGTGGTGGTGAGGCTGACACCGTTCTCGGCGAGCGAGTACGTGTGCGTACCGGTCAGCGGCTTGCCGTCCTTGACGGACTTGGCCAGCTCGAAGACGCCGGTGTCGACGTTCTTGACGACGGACGTCAGGATCGTGGACTTGTACTTGGCGAGGGCCGGGTCCAGGGCCTGGTCCGAGTCGACGCCGATCGACCAGGAACCGGGCTTGTTGGCGACGGCCTCGATCGAGCCGGCGCCGGAGCCGCCCGCCGCCGCGTAGATGACGTCGATGCCCTTGTCGAGCATGCCCTGGGCGGCCTGCTTGCCCTTGTCAGGGCTGCCGAAGCCGGAGAGGTCCGTGCCGGTGGTCAGGTACTGGATCTGCACCTTGGCCTTGGGGTTGGTCTCCAGCACGCCCTGCTGGAAGCCCGCGGCGAACTTCTTGATCAGCGGCAGGTCGACGCCGCCGATGAAGCCGATCTGGCCGTCCTTGGACTTCAGCGCGGCGGCGACACCGGCGAGGTAGGAGCCCTGCTCCTCGGTGAAGACGATGCTGTCGACGTTCTTCAGCTCGGAGACCGAGTCGATCAGGCCGAACGTCGTCCTCGGGAACTTGGCCGCCACCTTGTCGACCGAGTCCTTGTAGGCGAAGCCGACGGCGACGACGGGGTTGTAGCCGCCCTCGGCGAGGGAGGTGAGGCGGGCCTCGCGGTCGGCCGGGGTCTCACCGTTCTTCGCGGTGAGCTCCTTGGTCTCGGCGTCCAGCTCGGCCTTGGCCTTGTCCAGGCCGCGGGCCGCGGAGTCGTTGAAGGAGTTGTCGCCACGGCCGCCCACGTCGTAGGCCATGCCGATCTTGAGCTTGTCTCCGCTCGACGTGTCCGAGTCGGTCGACGACTCGCCACACGCGGTGGCGGTGAGGGCGAGGGCCGCGGTCGCGATACACGCGGCAGTGATCTTGGATACCCGGCGCAAGAGGAGGAGTCCCTTCGAGACTGACCGAAAGCGCCTCTTCCGGCGCTGGTTTTGCGGCGATCGTAACGCGCGTAGATGTCAGTTAAAGACCTGTTCATGAGTCGTTATCGGATCGTCGTGAACAGGGTAGCCCCGGGAGGGTGAGGGTGCCTGTCGAGCGATCTCGGGCGTCCGGCAGCGGGTGCCCTCAGTCGCCGGACGGGCTGTGGTCCGGCTGCGGAGGCCCCCGGTCCGTGACGGTGCCCCGAAGCACGATCCGTCCTCGCCGGACGGGCCGGGCAGCCACCTGCGGAGGCCCCCCGGTCCGCGACCGAACTCCGCGGCACCCTCCGTCCTCAAACGCCGGACGGGCTGGAGCAGTTCGACGCTGACGTGGAACGGCTCGCCCGGGGCTTCGTCAGCCAGCCGCTGCACCTCGCGGTCCCGGAGATCCGTACCGTACGGGCGGAGGCGTTCCGGTTACTCGAAGGCCGCCAGCATCCCGGCCAGACACGGCATCTGTATGTGATCGCGGGCTGGCTGTGCGGCCTTGCGGCGCATGTGTCGCTCGACCTCGGTGACCGTTCCTCGGCTGCCACGCACGCTCGGACCGTGGTCCAGTGCGCGGAGATCGCAGGGCACTCGGGACTGCGGTCTTGGGCCCGGTCGTTCCAGTCGCTGGCCGCCTACTGGGCGGGAGACTACGGAAGGGCGGCAGACCTTGCGCGGGCCGGGAGGGAGGAGGGTCGGGGCTCCGGTTCGGGGACGATCAAGGCCCGGCTGCTGAGTCTGGAGGCGCGGGCCCTGGCGGTCGGCGGAGACGGGCGCAACGCGTTGCGTTCTCTTACGCTGGCCCATGAGTCACGAAGCGGCGCGGAACCGGATGAGCTGTCCGGGGTCTTTTCGTTCCCAGAGGCGAAGCAGTGGGCCTACACCGGCACCACACTGCTGACGGTCGGGGGCCCCGAGCAGATCCAGCAGGCGATCACCGCGTCCAACCGCGCGGTGGACCTGTACCAGGCCGGTCCGGAAGGGGACCGCTCTCCCGGCGACGTGCACGCCGCCCACTTGGACGATGGCGATCGTCTCCACCAACAGCCGGACCGACAAGCGGGAACTGGAGACCCTCTGGAGCCGGTCCGCCGGTGACGTACTGGGCATTCCGGAAGGGCCGGCCCGAGTGCAGTTGTCCGCCCGCTTCACTCTGGAGGACGCGTCGGCGGTACTCGGCGCGGTCTTCACCGATATCCGCACGATCCCCCTCCCCGGGGTGATCGCGGTGACCGATGCCAACCCGGTTGTCGCCCACTTGTCCTCGTACGAAGCCTGGGCGGATCAGATGGGCGTCCCGTTCCGGGAATCCGTCGAGCGCGCCCGCGAGCGGGTCGAGGAGACCATCCGGGCGGAGGGAGCGTTCCGCATCACGTGTCTGGGCGGCATCCTCGTCTGCCGAGGGGTGTGACTGGTCGGGACGCAGGCTGCGTGAACCCTATGGACCAGACGTGGACCACGGCCCGCTCGCAGCACCCTCTTGAAAACCAAGCCCGTCCGGCGATTGAGGACGGAGGGTGCGCCGAGGCGCGGTCGCGAGGTGTGAAACCCGCACGACCAAGCCCGGCGCAGCCCAGGGACGGTCACGGAACCGGGGACGGTCACGGAACCGGGGACGGTCACGGAACCGGGGACGGTCACGGAACCGGGGACGGTCACACAAACCAAGCCCGTCCGGCGATTGAGGACAGACCATGCGCCGGAGCACCTTCGCGGGAAGGAGAACCCGCACGGCCAAGCCCCGCGCAGCCCACGCACCGTCGCGGGGTGTGAAACCCGCACGACCAAGCCCGGCGCAGCCCAGGGACGGTCAGGGGAGAGCAACCGGCCCCGGGGGCGGGGAACTACGGAGCCGTGGGAAGAAGCGCCGCCGCGGTGAAGAGCTCGACGCCCACGCGAATCGATTCCTCGTCCGCGTCGAAGTCGCCCCGGTGCAGATCCCTCTTCGCCGTGTCCCCGGGCGTCCGCACCCCCAGCCTCGCCATCGCGCCCGGCACATGCTCCAGGTACCAGGAGAAGTCCTCGCCGCCGAGGCTCTGTTCGGTGTCCTCGATCGCGTACGCACCCCGCCGTACCGTCTGCGCCTCGCGCAGCAGCTCGGTGACCACCGGGTCGTTGACGACCGGCGGCACCCCACGGATGTAGGTGATCTGCGACTTGGCCCGGTGCAGCGTCGCGATCTCGTCGATGGCCGCGTGCACCAGATCGGGGGCGGCGCGCCAGCCGGGCAGATCGAGGCAGCGCACGGTTCCGGACAGCTCCGCGTGCTGCGGGATCACATTGCAGGCGTGGCCGGACTCGATACGGCCCCAGGTGACGGCGAGCCCGGACCGCGCGTCCACCCGGCGTGCCAGCAGCGCCGGCACCTCCGTGACGATCTTCGCCGCCGCGGTGACCAGGTCGGTGGTCAGATGGGGGCGCGCGGTGTGCCCGCCGGGCCCGTCGAGGGTGATTTCGAGCCGGTCACACGCCGAGGTGATCGGTCCGGGCCGCAGCCCGATGACCCCCGCGTCCACCCTCGGGTCGCAGTGCACGCCGATGATGCGCCCGACACCCTCCAGGACGCCCGAATCGATCGCGTCGGGCGCTCCGCCCGGCAGGACCTCCTCGGCGGGCTGGAAGATGAGCCGTACCGGCCGGGGCAGCAGCCCCTGCCGGTGCAGCTCGGCGAGGACGAGCCCGGCGCCGAGGACCGTGGTGGTGTGGATGTCGTGCCCGCAGGCGTGCGCCCGGTCGGGGACGGTGGAACGGTACGGCACGCCCACCTTGGTGTCGGGGATGGGCAGCGCGTCGATGTCCGCGCGCAGGGCCAGCGCGGGGGTCACGCCGTCCCAGGAACCGATGTCACACATGAGTCCGGTGCCGATGCCGAGGACGCGCGGCTCCAGGCCCGCCTTCTCCAGACGGGCCTTGATCGCCGCGGTCGTACGGAACTCCTGGTTGCCCAGCTCGGGGTGCATGTGCAGATCGCGCCGGAAGGCGATCAGCTCGGCGCGCAGGGATTCGGACAGCGTGCCGGGGAGTTCGACGCTCCCGGGCAGATCGTTTTCGGACTCTCGGGACATCAGTTGGTTCACCTGTTGAAGAGTAGGGCCAGGCAGGGGTCAACTGACCACTGATCAACAAAAGTTCCATCCGATAGGGGAAGGAAAGGTGGCCCCGAGGTGCATGATTCTGCGCTTGTGTGGGTAAACTCACGCCTCCTTCCGACCGTACATGCTGTCGCCCGCCTTCGCCCGGCGGGAGGCCGCCCGGGGGTCCGGGCAGGCGGCCCGGCCGGGGCTCGGCGGGCGGCCGGGCGGCCGGGCCCGACCCGTTTCCCCGAGACGCCCCAAGGGATTCCTCACGGATTACCTCCCACCGTTCCGGACAGCCGCTCGGCCCCCGACGCGGTGTCCGTGACCCCTTCCAGGAAACCCCGGGCCCTCGGAGGGGCACCGTCTCTGAGCCATTCCGGCGCGATATCACAGACGGCCACCTTGACGCCGGAGCCCGCGAGCGCCAGCGGCAGCGTGTGGACGACGGTGGACGGGAAACTGAGGACCGTGGCGCCGATCGGCCCGCGCCGGGCCACCAGCTCCAGCGGCAGCTCCGGCCGGACGATCACGAGTCCGGTCTCCGCGGCGATCCGGCCGAGCTTGTCGCGGCTCTCGCGCCGGTGGGCGAAGTAGCGCGCGGCCCCGTGCGTACGGGCCAGAACGCGGACGGCCTCCACATAGCGGTCCGGGTCCACCACCCCCGTCTCCACGAGGGATGTGCCGATCAATTCCGCACCCGGGGTGAGCCGCGGCGGGCCGAAGCGGGCGCGTGTCCAGTCGAAGCCGTTGGGGGTGACGGTGATCCCCGGCGGCGGCTCCACGGGCATCGCGGTGAAGATCTCGACCCCATGGGCCGTGGACGGCGTCAGACAGCGGCGCGCCAGGAGGGAGACGGGTGCGAGCGCCATCTCGCGCGGGCCGCGCCTGCCGCCGCGCCGGTGCCAGCGCTCCAGCCGCTCGCCCCGGGCGAGCTGCGCCACGAACTCCATGGTGGCGGTGCCGTCGTCCACGACCGTCAGCTCGGTGCTCGCGCGTACGAAGGTCAGCAGCAGCTGCACCAGGCGGGAGAAAGGGTCCCCGATCACGATCCGCCCGGCCCTGTGCAGCAGCGGGGCGAGCCGCCGTACGGCCTTCAGCGGCCCGCCCGCCCCGCCGCGCGCCTCCTGCCAGTCCACGGTGACGCCCTCCGCCCGGGCGAGGTCGGCCATCCGGCTCAGCTGCCCCCGCGTCGGAACGTCGGCCGGGGGCAGCACGACCACGGTGAGCCCGCGGTCCCGGCCGGAGCCCGACTCCCCGGACGGGGCGGCGCCTCCCGTGCCGCCCGGCGCGGAAACGGGCGTGGACGGCGCGGGAACGGACGCGGACGGCGCGAGGCGTCCGTCCCGCCGTCGGTGTGCCCACTCCAGGACGTTGAGGAGCTGGACCGGGCTCTCGACGAGCGCGAGATTCATCTGCGGGGAGGTCACTTCGCGGGGCGGGCGCGGGCGGTTCAGACCGTGGCCGGTTCGCGGTCGCCCGACTCCGCCACGACGCCGGGCACCCGGCGCAGCTTCTTCATCGGGGCCAGCTCCGAGGGGTACACCTGCTTCACGCCGTCGCCGAGCGCGGTCTCGATCGTGCGGATGTCGCGGACCATGCGCGCCAGACCGCCCGGCTCCACGGACGCGGCCTGGTCGGAGCCCCACATCGCGCGGTCGAGGGTGATGTGCCGCTCGACGAAGGCGGCGCCGAGCGCGACGGCGGCCAGGGTGGTCTGGAGGCCGGTCTCATGCCCGGAGTAGCCGATCGGGACGTTCGGATACTGGGCCCGGAGGGTCTCGATCACCCTCAGGTTCAGCTCCTCGGGCCGCGCGGGGTAGGTCGACGTGGCGTGGCAGAGCAGGACGTTGTCGCTGCCGAGCACCTCGACCGCGTGCCGGATCTGGCGCGGGGTCGACATGCCGGTGGACAGGACGACCGTCCTGCCGGTGGCGCGCAGGGCGCGCAGCAGTTCGTCGTCGGTGAGGGACGCGGAGGCGACCTTGTGGGCGGGCACGTCGAACTTCTCCAGGAACGTGACGGCCTCCGTGTCCCACGGTGACGCGAACCAGTCGATGCCGCGCCGGGCGCAGTGCTCGTCGATACGGCGGTAGTCGTCCTCCCCGAACTCCACGCGGTGGCGGTAGTCGATGTACGTCATCCGCCCCCAGGGGGTCTCGCGCTCGATGTCCCACTGGTCGCGCGGGGTGCAGATCTCGGGCGTGCGCTTCTGGAACTTGACCGCGTCGCAGCCCGCCTCGGCGGCGGCGTCGATGAGCGCGAGGGCGTTGTCGAGGTCACCGTTGTGGTTGATGCCTATCTCGCCCGTGACGTAGACGGGGTGGCCGGGACCGGCGGTCCGGTCGCCGAGGGTGCGCAGACGGGACGTGCTCATGGTGCGGTTCCTTACTGTGCGAGGTGCGAGGTGCGAAGGGGGTTCCGTTGTGTGCGGATTCATGGGGAGACGGCGACATCGGCATGAGCCGCCCGGAATCCGTACGGGGCGATCCGTGCCGGTGCCGTGTCCGTATTCGTGTTCGTGTCCGTTCCGTGGGGAGCGGGTGAGGTGGGTACGGGGCAGGGGGTCACGGCCCTGCGCGCTGCCGGGCCGGGAGGGAGCGGGGCCGGGCCCGGGAGGAGGTCGGGCCCGGGAGGAGGTCGGGCCCGGACGCCGTGTCGAGCCCGGGAGCGGGATCACGCCCCCGGGAGCGGGATCACGCCGGAGGGCCGGGTCGGGCCCGGGGGCCGACGGGCCGCGTCATGGGCCAGAGCCGAGCCCTTGAGCGGGGCCGAGCCCCTGTCCCGGGCCGGCTCCCGGGTCCGCCTCCGGCCTCGGGTCCGCCTTCGGTCCCGGGTCCGCCTCCGACCTCGGACCCGCCTCCGGTCCCGGGTCCGCCTCCGGTCTCGGGTCCGCCTCCGGTCTCGGGTCCGCCTCCGGTCTCGGGCCGGGGCCGGCTCCCCGTCCCGGGCCGGATCCCGGGCCGGATCCCGGGCCGGATCCCGGGTCGAGTCGCGGGCCGAGGAGCCAGGCCGCGACTTCGCGGATCGCCCCCTCGCCGCCGCGCGTCGCGGTGACGGCCCGTGCCGCGGTCCGTACGGCGTCGTGCGCGTCGGCGACGGCCACGGGCCAGCCCGCGAGGTCGAAGCACGGAAGGTCGTTGACGTCGTTGCCGACGTAGAGCACCCGCTCGGGCGCGATCCCCTGTTCCTCGCACCACTGCTTGAGCGCGAGGTCCTTGTGGTCGATGCCGTGCAGTACGGGTATCCGGAGCTTGCGGGCGCGGGCCGCGACCACCGGGTTGGCCTCCGTCGACAGAATCAGCAGGGCGAGCCCGGCCGCCCTCAGCCGGGCGACGCCGAGGCCGTCCCCGCGGTGGACGGCGACCGTCTCGCGGCCCTCCGAGTCGATGTGGACCTTGTCGTCGGTCTGGGTGCCGTCGAAGTCGAGGACGACGGCGTCGACGTCGTGCCGGGTGGGACGCGCGGCGGTGTCCAGCAGCGGTGCGAGCGCGCGCGCCCTGTCGAGGTCGTGGGGGTCGTCCACCTCCAGGACGCGCGCGGGATCGGTGGGTACGAGAGCGGTCCGCCCGAAGAACCGGTGCCGGGCCGCGCGGAATCCTCCGGCGTCCATGGCGTACGCGGCGCCGGTCTCCAGGTAGTCCTGCGGCCGGTCCTGGCGCCGCGGCCGGTGGGCGGAGTCGTGGTTGACCCCCTGCCCGCTCCCCGGGGCCGCCCGCCCCGCCCCGGAGCGGGCCGCACCGCGCCCGGAACCCGTCGGCCCGGGCCCGGAACCCGCCCGTCCACCGCGCGGGGAGGAGCCCCGGCCGCCGTCCACGGGACCGGTGCTCCGCTCCCCCGCGTCCGCCGGGGGCCCGGTCTCCGCGCCCGTCGCCGGTAGGGCCTCCGGGCCCGTCCCGCGTACGGCTTCAGCGCGCACGGCACGTACGGCCTCCGCCTCCGTCGCCGGTACGGCTTCGCCGGGCGCGGCCTCCCGCCACACGAACCCGTGGAAGGGCGCCACCGTCACCGCGCTGTCCGCGCCGCCCTCCGCGACCGCCGCCGCGACGCCCTGCACATCCTCCCGGGTCAGGAACGGGCTGGTGCACTGCACGAGCAGCACCACGTCCACCGGCTCGCCCCGCCGCTCCTCGAAGACGTCCATCGCGTGCAGCACGGCCGCCTCGCTCGTCGCCGTGTCCCCCGCGATCGCGGACGGCCGCAGGACGACATCGGCCCCCGCGCTCCGGGCGGCGGCGGCGATGCCGGGGTCGTCCGTCGAGACGACGACATCGGTGACCAGCCGGGCGTCGAGGCTCGCGCGCACGGCCCGTGCCACCAGCGGCACCCCGCCCACGGGAGCGAGATTCTTGGCGGGAACGCCTTTGGAGCCGCCACGGGCGGGGATCACGGCGAGGACGGTCATGCGGTGGTCTCCCGGGAGAGTCGTTACGGGGTTCACAGCTGGCCCATCCGCCGGATCACCGGGGCGACGCGCTGCACACCGTGCCGGTAGGCGCCGCGGGCCACCCCGCGTACGGCCACCCGCATCGCGCGCCGTACGCGGGTGCCTCCCTCCGCGCCCGGGCCGGCCCCGGTCAGCGGGGTGCCGTCGGGGGCGAGATGGTGGCGGGCGAGGAGAGGCGGCAGATAGCCGGAGGCCGAGGTGAGGGTGTAGTACGGCGTGATGGGCGGCAGTTCGGACCGCCGGTCCAGCAGCCCGGCGAGCCGGTCGCGCGCCGTGTCGAAGGCGGTGTCGTACGCACCGCCGGCGGCGACGCCCTGGTCGGCCGTCCAGCCGTGTTCCGGTACGGGCCGGTGGCCCGCGTCGAGGCGGTCGAAGGACGTCAGCAGCCCGGAGCCGATGAAGTGGTGGTTGCCGAGGGCCTCCCGTACGCCCAGGTCGGTGAGGACGGCGGTCGGGATGCCCCGGTGCAGTGACTCCAGCGCGGCCGTCGAGGAGACGGTGACCATCAGGTCCGTACCGTCGAGGACCTCGCCCATGTGTCCGTACACCAGGCTGAGGTTGGGCGGGAGTCCGCCCGGGAGTCCCTCGGCGAGGGTCTGGTACGGGAGTTCTTCGATGTGGGTGGTGTGCTCGCCCGGCCTGGAGCGCAGTTTCAGCCGGACCTCACGGCCGGGGTGGAACCGGGCGTGCTCCACGAGCCGCCGCAGCACATAGAGCCGGTCGGCGCGGGTGGCGGGCACGGAGGGCTGGGCGGCGAACACGAGCGTGTCGCGCCCGGGCTCGGGCCGGTAGGGCGCGCCGCCGAGGAAGGGCAGCGCGGCCTCGGTGACGGCGGAGGCGTCGGCGCCGACCCCTTCGTACACCGCGCGGAACCGCCGTGCGTCGTAACGGGAGTTGGCGAGGACCATGTCCGCGCCGTGCCGCAGCAGCAGCCCGTCGGTGAGCTTTTCGTAGACGACGCCGACGTAGCCGGCGACGAGGACGGGGCGGCGCCGCTGCTTCAGGGCCGCGAGGCCGTGCAGCATGGCCTGGACGGCGCCGCCGACGAGGGCGAGCACGACGACGTCGTACGCGCCGTCCTCCGCTTCGGCGACGGTCCGCAGGAACTCCGGCCCGGTCACCTCGCGCAGTTCGTCCGCGGCCACACCGACCTCGGCGAGCTGCCGGACCGTCGGCGTGGCCCGGCCGCGCAGCAGGAGTCCGGTGAGGCGGGCGGTGTCGGGGGCGATACGGCGCGCGGTGAGGGCGCCCCATTTCCACCGGGTGTCGGAGTCGGCGAGTACGGCGACGCGTACGGCCCTGTCGGTACGTGATGGCACCCCAGGGACACTAAGAAGGTTTTCCATGAATTGGACCAAGGAAAGATAAAGCACAAGTAAAGAGAAGGAAAAGCAGAGATTCCTGCAAGGTACACAGACTCGCCCCGACGGCACGGCAGTTATTACGTGATAGAGAGATTGACAAAAATTTCCCTGACATCTGCAACTTATGAGACCCTCTGGAGCATCAGGGGGCAGCCTTCCGGATGTCGCGCTACATTGCACGAGTGAAACTCTCCGTCATCGTGCCGTTCTACAACGTGCAGACATACGCGCCCGACGCCCTCAGAAGTCTCCAGGCCAACACCAGGGACGACTTCGAATTCATCCTGGTCGACGACTGTTCCACGGACGCGACCCCGGAGATCCTGGAGCGCGGCGCCCGCGACATCCCGGGCGCGCGGCTGATCCGGCACGAGCGGAACGGCGGGATCGCCAAGGCGCGCAACACCGGCATCGACGCCTCGGAGGGCGAGTACCTCGCCTTCCTGGACGGTGACGACTGGACCGCGCCCGGCCACTTCGAGCGGCTGCTGACCGCGACCGAGCGTCTGGGCTGCGACTTCGTCCGCAACGACCATGTGCAGAGCACCGGCAGCGCCCGCACGATCCACCGCGTGCCCGTCGCGCGGCGCGGCGAGGTGCTGCGTCCGCGCGACGCCATCCTGCCGGCGAACCGGTCGACCTCGGTGGACTATCCGTTCCCGTGTGCCGGGCTGTACCACCGCCGGCTCGTGGACCGGGGTCTGCTGCATTTCCAGGAAGAACTGCGAACAGCGGAGGACCGGCTGTGGATCTGGCGGCTGCACCGGAAAGCGGAATCTTTCGCCGCCATCAGTGAGCTGGGTATCTTTTATCGGCGCGGAATCCCGACTTCGCTGACTCAGGTCGGTGACGGGCGCCAGCTCGACTTCGCTGTCGCATACGATCTGATACTCAAGGAAACAGCCGAGGATCCGGACGCGGCGCAACTGCTGCCGAAAGTGGTCCGTACCTACTGCGCGATGATCAGCCATCACCTGGCGAGGGTGGAGAACCTCGAACCCGCGGTGGCCCGGAAATTGCGGAGTACCAGCGCTGCGGCGCTCAAGCGCATGCCGCAGGACGTTCTGCGGGAGGTTCTCGCCGGCATGGATTCCGAACGCGCGACCCGGCTGCGGCGGCTCCGAAGGCGCCCCTCCGCCGGCGGCTCCACCGGCCCCACCGGTGAGGTCGCGGCCTGATGCCCACGACGCAGATCTTCTACGCCTCCTCCCTCTACGGCACCGCCACGCTGGCCGCCGCCATCGACAGTGGCTGCTTCGCCCCGGCGGACCGGCGGCTGCTGCTGGTCGCCAACAACGCCGCCACGCCGGAGACGTCACCGTCCCTCGACACCATGCCGGGCTTCGAACGGCTGCGCGGCCGGTTCGACGGCGTGCTGTCGTGGAACGAGACCGTCGCGCCCTTCCACCCGGGCGGCTGGTCACCCCGCCGGGACGACGTCCCGCTGTGGGAACGGTACCTGCGGATGCTGTGGGACCTCGGCGACGACCGGGTCGAGCTGGCCGTCGAGTCACTCCAGGTGACACCGGCCCTGTCGATCGCCCAGATCTTCCCGGACGCGCCGCTGGACGTCTACGCGGACGGGCTGATGAGCTACGGCCCCACCCGCAACCGGATCGATCCGCTCGTCGGCGGGCGGGTGCGCAGGCTGTTCCACCTGGATCTGGTGCCGGGTCTGGAGCCCCTGCTGCTCGCGGAGTTCGGTGTCGAGGCCCGGGTGGTCCCGGCGGAGGCGTTCACGAAGGTCGTGGCGGACCTGTCGGACGCGGCGTCCCCGGGCCCGTACGAGGAGGGGGCGGCGCTGCTGCTGGGCCAGTATCTGGCCGCGCTCGGCATCCTCACCCCGCAGGAGGAGGAGGACCTCCATCTGCGGATGGTGCGCGGCGCGGTCGCCCGTGGCCACCGCCGTATCGTCTTCAAGCCCCACCCCACCGCCCCCGCGTCCTGGACCCGCGCCCTGGAGCGCGAGGCCGCCTCGCTCGATGCCGAACTGACCGTCCTGGACCAGCCGCTGCTCGCCGAGGTGCTCTACCTGCGGCTGCGGCCCGCGCTGGTCGCCGGCTGCTTCTCGACGGCGCTGTTCACCGCGAGCACCTTCTACGGCATCCCCGCGGCCCGGGTGGGAACCGAACAGCTGCTGGAGCGGCTGACCCCGTACCAGAACAGCAACCGCATCCCGGTGACGATCACGGACGCGGTGCTGCCGGAGCTCGCGGACCTCGGTCGGGGCGTCGCGGGCCCCCTGTCCGTCCCCGAGGGGCTGAGCGGCCTGGTGAACGCGGTCGGTTACGCGATGCAGGCCCAGATACGCCCGGATCTGCGCGAGGCCGCGGAGACGTATCTCGCCGCCCATCTCACCCCCCGTACTCTGCGCTACTTCAAGCGCCGCCGCCTCACCGCCCTGGGCCTGCCGGGTGGCATTCCGGTGCCCCGCCACGCGGCGGTCCGCCGGGTCGTCCGCAAGGCCCGTCGCCTGAAGCGGGCGGCCCGTGGCTGACGGCGACCGCGGGCCCGGGGGGCCACCGCGACGAGGTGCTCGGGAGGGTCCGGCCTGGGCGGTGCTCGGGAGGGCCCGATCGGTTGCGGTGTTTCCGGCGGGCCCGATCGGGCGGTGTAACGGAGGGCCCGTCTCAGCGGGATTCCCGGGGGCTCGCCCCAGAAGGTGTTGCGGAGGGCCCGGCGGCGCGGGTCCTGCGAGACCGCGCCGCCGGGTGCACCGAACGCTCCGGCTCCGGGAAAGGGGACTCCCCGGAACAAAGGGGGCATATCGAAGCGCCTGGTGCAGATCGTGGCGAACGGTCCATCTACACGTGTCAGGTGTCCTGGACCGTTCGTCCTCCGTACGAGAAGCCTCGCCGAGCCCCATACGTCACACAATTACCTCCCAGGTAATCGGCGACGGCGCGGACGCGGCGACGGGACCAGGGCGGATGCCCGCGCATGGCCGATGATGGACGCATGATCGACCTCTCGGATGTGGAAGCGGCTGCCCGGCTCATCGAAGGGCGAGTCGTCCGTACGCCGACGGTGCCCAGCCCGGGTCTGTCCGAGCTGCTCGGGGTCCCGGTGACCGCCAAGCTCGAACTGCTCCAGCGCACCGGCGCGTTCAAGGCGCGCGGGGCGGCGGCCAAGCTGCTGTCGCTCACTCCGGCGGAGCGGGCGGCCGGAGTGGTGGCCGTCAGCGGCGGAAACCACGGGATCGCGGTGGCGGTGATGGCCGGGCTGCTCGATGTGAAGGCGACCGTCGTCATGCCCCGGTCGGCCCCCGCGCGGGCCGTCGAGATCGCGGAGGCGGCGGGGGCGCTGGTACGCCTCACGGACACCATGGACGGCGCCTTCGCGCTGATGGACCGGCTGCGGGCGGAGGGGCTGTCCCTCGTGCACCCCTTCGACGACCCCGTGGTCGTCGCCGCACAGGGCACGGTGGGTCTGGAGTTCGCCGAGGACGCCGGCGAGCTGACCGACGTCCTCGTCAGCATCGGCGGAGGCGCCTTGATCTCCGGTGTCGCCGTGGCCTTCACGGCGCTCCGTCCCGGCGTACGCGTCTGGGGCGTCGAGACCGCCGGAGCCCAGGCCATGTCCGCGGCCCTCGCGGCGGGCCACCCGGTCCCGGTCGAGCTGTCCTCGGTCGTCTCCACCCTCAGCGCACCCGCCGTCTCCCAGCTCACGTACGACCATGTCTCGGCCCTCGTCGAGGACGTTCTCGTGGTCTCCGACGGGGAAGCCATGCAGGGCGTCCTGGACCTGGCCCACCACGCCAAGCTCTGGACCGAACCCGCCGCCGGCTGCCTCCTCCCGGCCGCCCGCCGCGTCCTGGAACGGGTCGGTCCGGATGCGCGGCTGGGCTTGGTGGTGTGCGGCGGCAACGCGACGGTGCAGGACGTGGTGCGCTGGAATGAGCGTTCTATCCAAAGCTGAAGGGGGGCGGCGGGAGGGGGTGGACCCGTCGGCTCCTGAAGATTTCCTCCGCAGTGTGTCGCGTTCGCCGGGGCCCGTTCGACGTGAGAGCAAGGGTGGGAATACCGCCCCCCTCCTGGACGCTGACCCAGGCCCAACGAGTCATGGACTGGCTGGTGGGGCGATGATCCGCCGTACCACCACCCGGTCTTTGTCCTCACCCATCACATCCGGCCGGATCTACCCATGGAGGGAGGCACCACCTTCCACTTCACCGACGCAACGATCGAAGAGGTCCTGAAGAGGGCGTTCGAGGCGGCGGACGGGAAGGACGTACAGATCGGCGGCGGCGCGGCCACCGTGCAGCAGTACCTGCGCGCCGGGCTGATCGACGAGCTGCATCTGGCCATCGCCCCGCTCCTCGTCGGCGACGGCGAACGGCTCCTGGACAACCTCGGTACCGGTATCCAGGGCTACGAGGTCACGGAGGTGGCCAGCTCCCCGGCCGTCATCCACGCCGTGCTCAAGCGGCGCTGAGCACGGCCCGCACCCGAACGAAGGAGGGTGCGGGACAGGGAGAGACCGACCGGGCCCCGCCGCTCCGGGGAGTGGCGGGGCCCGTGGGGTGCGATGGTTCAGGTGAGGGGCTGTTCGCCGTTGATGTGCCGGACGAACGCCGACCAGGCGGGGGCGGGGAACACTAGAGCCGGGCCTTGCGGGACCTTCGAGTCCCGAACGGGAACGCCCTCGTAACCGTCCGCGACCTCCACACAGCTACCCTGGTCCGACCCGCTGTAACTGGACTTACGCCAACCGCCCAGTGCCAGGGCGTTGCGGTTTGCTGGGTTGACTGTCATCAGACGTCCAGTCCGTCGAGGTTCCTGATGAACGCCGTCCAGGCAGCATCCCGGAACACCAGCCCCGGGCCGTCCGGAACCTTCGAGTCTCGTACGGGCACACCCGCGTGGCCATCCGCGACCTCCAGGCAACTGCCCTCGTCCGAACCGCTGTGGCTCGACTTACGCCAGCCCGTCAATACCGAGGCATCGGAGAGTATGTGCTCAGGATTCATGGACTCCATATTCCTTCGCTGTAGTCCTCAGGAGAGTCAGTGACTCTTTCTGGGGAAGTGCATCGCCCAGGGCGAGATCGTATCGGGCCTGGATTCGCTCCACGAGGGCCCCGGTCTCGTGAATCTTGCCCATGTACAGCGCTTCGACGTAGACGATCGGAGGCTGATCCTCGAACCACATAAGTGTGGCCATGCTCTCCAGCATCGAGTGTCCCCCGACTGCGAAGGGAATCACGAAGAAGCGGATACGGTCCCGCTCCACCAGGTCTGCAACGTGGTTGAGCTGTTCAGCCATGACAGCAGGGCCCCCGACAGGACGCCGCAGTACCGCCTCATCCAAGAGCACCCACACGACCGGCGTCACCGGGTCGGCCAGAATGCCTGCCCGCTCAAGCCGAGTGACTACGGCCCTGTCACGATCCTCCGTGCTGAGCGGTGGGAAGCCGGTGCGCATGACAGCGTCCGCATACGCCTTCGTCTGAAGCAGACCAGGCATGTAGCTGACAGAAAACTCTCTGATCACTGTGGCCTGTTGTTCCAGCTGTCTTGCCGCCTCGAAATGACCGGCCACCGGCCTTCCGCTTCCACCTGGCCGGAAGTTGGCCAGAACGTCGCCGGTGTTCAGCGCTCGGTCAAGCCTCTTAGCGTCCTCCTCCGACGGAACCCGGCGCCCCGCCTCGATGTGCGCGATGTGCGTGCGCGTCATGATGGCCGCTTCCGCTAACTCCTTCTGCGTCAGGCCCGCTTTGATCCGCTGTTCCCTGAGCCACTCGCCGTATGTCATGGCCATTACCTTCTCCAACTCCCGTGGGTGACGTGAACGGAGTCAACCGGTCCCCCCTTTCGGAGGCTACCCAGATGGCCCGAACGTTGTCCCGGGATTGAGAAAGAACGAGGGATCGAAGGGCACGGAAAACGACCATGACGGACCGCGCGACAGACACTGCCTCCGCGTTCGAATCGGCGGAGCTGGAGGAGTTGATAAGGGCAGGAGGATTCTGGTGTCTCGCGCCGGATTGGGTTCCGCGCGGTGGTTACGCGGAGGGGAATCCGGAGCTTCTCAGGGCTGTTGAAGACGGACTGAGGAGGCAACTTCCATGAGTTTTGAGGAAAGTGCGCGTGAGCATCCGTACGAGCCCGAGCCGGGGGACGTGGTCCGGGACGCGGCCACGAGGAAGGTGGGCCGGGTGATGGACCGCATGGGGTTACGTGTGCAGCTCAGGCCCCTGAACGGTGGGCGGGAGTGGGACGCGCTGCCCGAGGATCTGAGCCCGGCGGCTCAGTCGGACGCGATGAGCGCGGCGGTCGCGGAGGCCAACGCGCAGAGCCGGCAGGGACGGTAGCGTGCCCGGTACAAGGCCCCGGCATATCTGTGCGGCGACGGCGCGGCTTCCGCTGCCGCTGATTGTTCTCGTCCTGGACATCGTTCCGGACGAGCCCGCGCATCCGATGGAAGTCATCACGGCTCTGCGCTGCGGTCTGGAGTCCCATTCGACGGGCCCGCATTTCGACCTCGTACGCGAACTCACGGACGCGAGCCGGGGCGAGGTATGGGCCCGGTGGGAGAACGGAAACGAGCCCGACCGGGTGTCCGTTCTCGCGGACTGCCCCGCCGACAACGGGCGGCCCGGCCCCTCGAATGACGGATGCACCCTCTTCGCCCGGCATCCCGGGGGCCACTCCTACGAGTTCTCCGACCCCGAGTACGACGCGATGCGCACCAGCCCCGCATACGAACAACTCAAGGCGGAAATCGACAACCGGCTCCGCTGAGCCAAGCCGAACCCGGGCCGGAACCGGCGGAGTTCCGGCCGGATCCGGGCCGGACGCGGCACCGAACCGGGCGCCGTGACGAAGCCGGATCCGGGCCGGGTCCCGGCCGCCCCACCGCCGACGTCCCGCCGGGCCGGGTCCCGGCAGGACGGCCGGGACCCGGGACCCGCTGGGGACCGCACCCAGCCGCACCCGTACCGGGCCCGCGCGCCGGACCCGTACCGCCTGATCCACCGCACCCGGCCGGAGGCCCCCGCCTCCACTCCCCGGCCGGGGCGCGGGCCGCCCGTCCGGCTGCCTCCCCCGCGTTTCGGTGAGACCGGCGAGCACACTGGTGGCACCGAAGACGACGACACCGGCGAGGAAGACCCGGCGTGCGCCATGCCTCCTTGAGGCCGGTTCCGTCCCGTCCGGCAGGGTCCTGGCCGGGGTGAGTCGCGGCGGGCCGGGCCGCCGACCGGGAACGCGTACGACGGAGGGATGGTGCCCCTCGGCGCTACTCCGGGAAGTCCGTGCGGCGGGTGTACTCCGAGAAGTCCTGCGGCTCACGGCCCAGCGCCCGCCGTACGCCGTCCGACAGTTCCGCGCTTCCGCTCTCCCGGATGTGGCGGAACAGCCCGATGAACAGGTCGGTGTACTCGGGCGGGTAGCCGGCGGCGGCCAGCTCCTCGCGGTATTGGTCGTCGGTCAGGGGGGTGTAGCGCAGGGGCCGGCCGGTCGCGGACGAGATGGCGGCGACGGCCTCGCGCATGGTCAGGGCTCGCGGACCGGACAGGGGGTAGATCTGTCCGGCGTGGCCGTCCTCGGTGAGCGCGGCCACCGCGACGTCCGCGAGGTCGTCCAGGCTGACGAAGGGCTCACGGCCTTCGCCGGTGGGCAGCCGCAGCTCTCCCTCGGTGAAGAGGGCGGAGAACTCGGCCAGCTCGGTGAAGTTCTCGGCGAACCAGGTGGGCCGCAGGATCGTCCACTCCAGCCCGGATTCCCGTACGGCACGCTCGGGTGCGAGGAGGGTGCCGCTGCCGTCGTCGAGTTCCGCGTAGGCGCGCGACGCGAGCAGCACCAGGCGTCGGACGCCGTGTGCCACGGCCGCGGCGGCGAAGGCGGTCAGCTCGTCGGCCACCCGCGGGCCCTGGGAGTCGACGATGTAGACGGCGTGGACGCCGGTCAGGGCCGGGCCCCAGGTCTTCTCGTCCGACCAGTCGAACCGGACCGCACCCGACCGCGAGGCGGCGCGCACGGGGACGCCGCGCCGCCGCAGTCGTTCGGCGACCCGGCGACCGGTCTTGCCGGTGCCGCCGAGGACGAGGACGGGGAGCTGGGTGGAGGAATCGGAAGGTGTCATGTGATCCAGTGAAACGGCACAGCGGCGACCGGAGGATGGCTGTTCGTCTCGATTCGATGTCCGTCCGTCTCGCACACGCCCGCCGCGAGGTCGATCCGTCTGCCCGGGCGGTCGATCCGTCTGCCCGGGCGGTCGCCCCGTCTGCCCCGGCGGTCACTCCGGTCGGCCGCTCGCCGCGGGCCCGGCGGATCGGACCGGTGGGGCGGTCCATCGGCCGGGAAAGGTCCCGTGGGCCCGGTCCGGTGAGTTGATCCCGGCCGACGGGATGCCGGGGCTACGCCCCCCTCTTGGTTAAAGAGCTCAACTACCTCCGGGTTGGGGGAGCTGAACCGCCTGGCGAGCACGCGGTGACCCCGAGCGTGCGGGACTGCGCCGTGCTGACGGGCGGGGCGCGCAGGACGGGCGGGGCGCGCAGGACGGGCGGGTCGGGCCGCAGGGGCACGGAAAGCCGGACAGGTACGGGGAACGGGACGGGTGGCAGGAGCGGCGGGGGCGGGAGGCGCCGTGGGCGTCCCACCCGCGCGGCGGCCCCGGCCCCTCGGCCCCCACGGCATGACCGCGTCGCTCGTGGTGCTCGTCGTCGTGGTGCCGCTGTTCCCGTCGGCGGCCCTGCGCACGGTGGCCAGAAACGCCCTCGTCCGCGCCGGTTCACCGTGCCCAGACCGCCATTGGGGTGCCGGTCCGGCCAGGGCACCGGGTCCTGGGCGCGGGGGCGTGTAGGACCACGGACATGACGATCCGAGCGATCACCGTCCTGCGGGACTTACGCCGGTGGGCCGTGGGCCATGCCGCCCTGCTGCTGTTCTGTTCGCTGGCCGCCCATGTGCTGACCGTGGCCGTCACCCGCCCGGACATGCTGGATCTGCGGGTGTACTGGACCGCCGCGCCCCGGGTGCTGAACGGGCAGCTGTACGACTTCCGGCTGTTCACGAGCGGTTCGTTCCCGGCGCTGCCGTTCACGTATCCGCCCTTCGCCGCGCTGCTCTTCCTGCCGGTGTCGGCCCTGCCCTGGGCCGTCGCGGCCTGTCTGTGGCAGGCGGTCTCGGTGGCGGCGCTCGCGGTGATCGTCGGCTGCGCGGGCAGGCTGCTGCCCGGCGGACGGCTCGGCCGGGAGCGGATCATGCTGTGGGCGGGCGGGGCGCTGTGGCTGGAGCCGGTGCGTCACACGCTCGATCTGGGGCAGGTCAACCTGATCCTCGGCGCGCTGGTCCTGTGGGGGCTCACGGCGGCGCGCGAGTCGGTGAGCAGAGGGGCCGCCGTCGGGGTGGCCGCGGGGGTGAAGCTGACACCCGGGATCAGCGGCGCGTATCTGCTGCTCACCCGGCAGTGGCGGGCGGCCGCCTGGGCGGCCGGGGTCTTCCTGGGGACGGTGGCGCTGGCGTGGGCGCTCACCGCGCGGGAGTCCTCCCGGTACTGGCGCACGCTCGTCGTCGACCCGGACCGCGTCGGCCGCGTCTCCTCCGTACGGAATCAGTCCCTCAGAGGGGCGCTCAGCAGGTCGCTCGGGCAGGACGCCGGGTTCGGGCCCGTGTGGCTGGCGGCGGCTCTCGCGCTGGCCGCCCTCGCCGGGTGGGCGCTGTGGGCGGCGGCCCGGCGGCGGGATCCGCTGGCCGTCCTGGTGACGGTGCAGCTCACGGGTCTGGTGCTGTGCCCGATCTCGTGGAGCCATCACTGGGTGTGGTGTCTGCCGGCCATGATCTGGCTGGCCCACGGGCCCGGCCGGCGGAGCCTGCCGAGCCGGATGGCGCTCGGCGCGTGGGCGGTGGTGACGGCCGCCCGGGTCGTACCGCGTCTGACCCGGCTCCAGGAGGGCCTCGGCGCGGGGAGCGGGGTTCCGGCCGGGGGCGGGTTTCCCGCGCATCTCGCCCTGCTCGGGTGGGTGTACGTCCTGTGCTCCGTGCTGACGCTGCTGGCGGTCGGCGCGGCCACCGCGGACGAGCCCGTGCCGGCCCCGGCGGCGCCCCCGTCCCCGGCCCCGCCCTCCGGCGGAGCCGATCCCACAGAGGCTTGACCTCAAGCGCACTTGAGTTCCTACGGTCGCCGGATGGACTACTCACACGACGACGCCGGGCTGGTGCGCCAGCCCATCGGCTACTGGAGCTGGGCCGCGCACGACGCGGTCGTCACCCACATCCGCGCCGAACTCGCCGGGCTGGGGCTCAGCCAGCCGCAGTGGTGGGTGCTGAGCCAGCTGGCCGAGTCCCCGGAGGGCCGCGACCGTACCGAACTGGCCGGGTTCCTCCAGGGGTACCTGGGTGTCGGGGGTCCCGCCATCGGCGACGAGATCGACACCCTTCTCGGCCGGGACCTCGTCGCCCTCGGCCCGGACGGGCTGCTGCGCACCACCGCCTCCGGCGCGGGGCTCCAGGCGAGGGCCGCGGAACGCCAGCGGGCCGTGCGCGCCGGAATCCACGAGGGCATCGAGGACGAGGAGTACGTCCGTACCCTCAAGGTCCTCCAGCGGATGATCCACAATGTGGGCGGCCGGGCCTGGCACCACTGACAGCGGCCGGTCCACCGGACCCGCTCCCTCCGCCGGCCCCGCCTGCTCCACCGGACCGCCCGGTCCGGCGCCCGGTCCGGCATCCGGCGCCATGGCCGCTTCCCGCCCGGCACCGTCTCCACACCCCCGCTCCCCGTCCCGCACCCGCGCCACCGCGGGTCCCGCCACCGGTCCGGAAGGACGCCTCGGGCACGGAAGGCGCCAGGCGCCCTCAGGCGCTGGTGAGCGACAGCTTGACCGCGAAACCGAGGAAGAGCCCGCCCGCCGCCGAGGTCGCTCCCGCCGACAGCCGCCTGCGGCGGCGGAAGGCCGCGGCGAGATGGGTACCGGTGAAGATCAGCAGGGTCAGATACAGGACGCTCACGATCTGCGCGAGCGTTCCGAGCACCACGAAGGAGAGCGCGGGGTAGGCGTACGCCGGGTCCACGAACTGCACGAAGAAGGCGATGAAGAACAGGATCGCCTTCGGGTTGACCAGGCAGATCAGCAGCGCCTTGCGGAACGGCCGCTCGGCGGGCCCCGGAGGGCTCGCGGCGCCGGCGCCCGGCATGGCGGCGGAGCCGTCCGCGGCCGGCTCGGGGCCGGGCTCGCGCCGGGAGCGCCACATCGCCCACGCCGCCCGCAGCATCCCGAACGCCAGCCAGGTCAGATAGCCCGCGCCCGCGAACTTCACGATCCCGAACAGCAGGTCGTTCGCCGTGAGCAGCGAGGCGACACCGGCGGCCGACAGCACCATCAGCACGGTGTCCCCGACCCACACTCCGGCGGCGGCCCGGTATCCCGTACGCACACCGCGGCGGGCCGCCACCGAGAGCACGTACAGCGAATTGGGCCCCGGCAGCAGCACGATCAGCACCAGGCCGACCAGATAGGTCGGCAGATCGGTTACACCCAGCATGAGCCGGAGTGTCGCACATGGTTACGGCATTCCGCTTTGCGTTTCGGTGAGAGGTCCGGGGCGGGGAAGCCGGGAGGTGCCGCTGAGCCGGGCGAGGTTGGCGGAGCGGGTCGGCGGGGCGGGTCGGCAGAGCGGGTCGGCGGGGCGGGTTGGCGGAGCGGGTCGGCGGGGCGGGGAAGGTCAGAACGCGTCCGCGGGAATGTAGGTGCCCCACACGGCCCGCAGCGCGTCGCACACCTCCCCCACCGTCGCGCGCGCCCGCAGGGCGTCCTTCATCGGGTAGAGGACGTTGTCCGTGCCCGTCGCCGCCGCCGTGAGCGCGGCCAGGGCCGTGTCCACCGCCCGCTGGTCGCGCTCCGCCCGCAGCCGGGCCAGCCGCTCCCCCTGGCGTACCTCGATCGCCGGGTCGACGCGCAGGGGCTCGTACGGCTCCTCCTCGTCGAGCGTGAAGCGGTTGACGCCGACGACGACCCGCTCGCCGCTGTCGGTCTCCTGCGCGACGCGGTAGGCGCTGCGTTCGATCTCACTCTTCTGGAAGCCGTGCTCGATCGCGCTGACCGCGCCGCCGAGGTCCTCCACCCGCCGCATCAGGGCGAGCGCCGCCTCCTCCACGTCGTCCGTCATCCGCTCGACGGCGTACGAACCGGCGAAGGGGTCGACGGTGGCGGTCACATCCGTCTCGTACGCCAGCACCTGCTGGGTGCGCAGCGCCAGCCGGGCGGACTTGTCGGTCGGCAGGGCGATGGCCTCGTCGAAGGCGTTGGTGTGCAGGGACTGGGTGCCGCCGAGGACGGCCGCGAGGCCCTGGACCGCCACCCGTACGAGATTCACCTCGGGCTGCTGCGCGGTCAGCTCGACGCCCGCGGTCTGGGTGTGGAAGCGCAGCATCAGCGACTTGGGATCGCGCGCCCCGAACTCCTCGCGCATCACCCGCGCCCAGATCCGCCGCGCTGCCCGGAACTTGGCGACCTCCTCCAGGATCGTCGTCCGGGCGACGAAGAAGAAGGACAGCCGGGGCGCGAAGTCGTCGACGTCCATGCCCGCCGCGACGGCCGTGCGGACGTACTCGATGCCGTCGGCGAGGGTGAAGGCGATCTCCTGCGCGGGCGAGGCCCCGGCCTCCGCCATGTGGTAGCCGGAGATGGAGATGCTGTTCCACCGGGGCATCTCGTCCCGGCAGTAGCGGAAGCTGTCCGCGACCAGTCGGAGCGAGGGCTCGGGCGGGAAGATATAGGTGCCGCGGGCGATGTACTCCTTGAGGATGTCGTTCTGGACGGTGCCCGTGAGATGGGTCGCGAGGACGCCCTGCTCCTCGCCGACGAGCTGGTAGAGCAGGAGCAGCAGGGCGGCGGGGGCGTTGATCGTCATCGAGGTGGAGACCCGGTCCAGCGGGATTCCGCCGAACAGGATCCGCATGTCGTCGACGGAGTCGATGGCGACCCCGACCCTGCCGACCTCGCCGTGCGCGGCCGGGGCGTCGGAGTCGTGGCCCATCTGGGTGGGCAGGTCGAAGGCGACGGACAGGCCCGTGGTGCCGTGGGCGATCAGCTGCCGGTAGCGGGCATGGGACTCGGCGGCCGTGCCGAAGCCCGCGTACTGGCGCATCGTCCAGGGCCGGCCGGTGTACATGGAGGGGTAGACACCGCGGGTATAGGGGTACGCGCCGGGTTCACCCAGCTTCTCGGCCGGGTCCCAGCCCTCCAGCGCCTCCGGTCCGTAGACCGGCTCGATGGGCAGTCCCGACTCGGACTCACGCGCCGGCATCTCTCCGCCTCCCGCCTCGCACGCCGAGCCGCCCGGAGCGGCTCACAGGTGTCGTTTTCACAACTTCTTCCCCATCATGCGCGGGAATGCGCAACCAAGCAGGGTGTCCGTCCCTCTGTTCAGCAGAGGGACGGACAGGGGGACGAATGCCGATCACCACCGGAGCCCAGGGGGCGGACACAGTGCGCGAAACAGATGGAACGGATGGAACGGGCAGGAGCCCCGGCACGCGGGCCCGGCGCGGGTCCGCCGTCGTCGGCCGGGCGCTCGCCGCGGCCGTCGTGCTCGCCGTGACCGTGGGCTGCTCCGCGCAGAGCCCCGACCGGCCGTCCACGGCGGTCGACGACAAGCCGGGCGGCGCGGCCACCGCCGAGGGAGCGGCACGGGAGCCGTCGACGGCCACGCCGGAGGCGGCGACGCCGTCCGCCGAGCCGTCCGGCGAGACCTCCCCGTCTCCGTCGGCCACGGCGACACCCGCCCCGGCCGAGGTCCTGATGGAGAAGGGCTCCCGGAGCGAGAAGGTGCGCGAACTCCAGGCCAGGCTCGCGCAGATCGGGTGGTTCGACGACACCCCGACGGGGACGTACGGGCAGATCACGGCCGACGCGGTCAAGGGCTTCCAGGGCAAGCGCGGGCTCACCGCGACGGGGCGGACGGACACCGTCACCTGGCAGCGGCTGCTCGGTATGACCAAGCGGCCGACGAAGGACGAGCTGGCCGGAAAGACCGTCAACAAGCCGTCCGTGAAGCTCGACCCGCGCTGTCTGACCGGCCGGGTGCTGTGCATCAGCAAGACCACGCGCACGCTGTCGTGGGTCGTCGACGGCACGGTGAAGTCGACGATGGACGTCCGCTTCGGCTCGCAGTACACCCCGACCCGCGAGGGCGTCTTCTCCGTGTTCCTGAAGTCGAGGGACCATGTCTCGACGCTCTACGACACCCCGATGCCGTACGCCCTGTTCTTCAGCGGCGGACAGGCGGTGCACTACTCGGCGGACTTCGCGGCCAGCGGCTACAACGGTGCCTCGCACGGCTGTGTGAACGTCCGGGACCGCGGTGCCGTGGCCTCCCTCTTCGACCAGGTCCGCAAGGGCGACAAGGTCGTCGTCCACTGGTGAGGGCCGGGGCCCGCCGGAGGCGGTGAGAAGGGCGCGGGCGGGACCGGGGGAACGTGTCCCGCCCGCGCCATGTGCGCCCAGCCGCAGGTACGGGGGGAACCCCGGCTCCTGGCGCTGCCGATGACCAGTCGGCTCACTCTCTACTGCGCCGAACGGCCCAGAAACGTCACACCCCCTGACGGGCCGGGAGAAACGGCTGGTCAGGGGGTTGCGGTGCGCCGGGGGCGCAGTGGACCACTCAGGGGTTCGAGAGGCACGCGGCCCGGGTCCGGGGGTGGGCGGGGGTCCGGGGAGACCGGACGCGGGGTGGTGACGAAGGGAGCGGAGGCGGAGGGCGGAGATCGGCGGGCAGCGGGCTCGGGCGCTGCCGGACAGGGCCGCCGGGCCGCTACGCGGCCGGGAAGCCGTCCGCCGGGTGGGAGGAATCCCCGTAGTGGATCTGGCTGCTTCCACCGCTCTGGTTGCTGCCACCGCGGTTTCCGTTGGTGCCGTTGCCGGCATTGCCGTTGCCGTTGCCGTTGCCGCTGTTGTTGCTCTCGCTGGTGGCGTTGCCGCCGCCCTCCCCCTCCTTGTCCTTGTCCTTCTTCTCCTTCTTCTCCTTCTTCTCCGTGTCACCGTTGTCGCCGTCGCCGTCGGACTTGCGCAACAGCTTGTCGCAGAACTGGTCCACCCGGCTCTCGCCCTTGGCGGTGATCTCCAGGCGTCTGCGGCGCTCCGGATCGATGGTTCCGCTGCGGTACTCCCGGCAGGCGTCGAGCGTTTTCTGATGAAGCTCGGCCTTGCGCTGCTTCTTCTTGTCCTTGTTCTTCTTGTCCCTGCCGTTCTTCCCCTTGGGACCCGGGGGATCGGTGTCGCTGCCCTCGCTGCCGGGCCCCCCGCTCTGCGAAGGGATCGGCGGGGACGGGCCGACCGCGCCCGGCGGGGTCTCGGCGCGCCCCTGGGGCGATTCGGACGCCAGCGGGCCGGGAGGATTGGCCGAAACCGTGCTCCTGGGCCCCGGAGAGCCGCCGAAGGGCGAGGGC
Organism: Streptomyces sp. NPDC004609; assembly: GCF_042873655.1. Lineage (NCBI taxonomy): Bacteria > Bacillati > Actinomycetota > Actinomycetes > Kitasatosporales > Streptomycetaceae > Streptomyces > Streptomyces sp. NPDC004609. Next base: position 190,557 of record NZ_JBIALS010000008.1, read on the forward strand.
AGCAGCCCGCTGCCCGACGCGACCGCGACCCCGCCGAAGGCGAACCCGGCGACGACGGCCACCACGCCGAAGCGGACCGGCCGGCCCCAGCCCGAGGACGAGCGGCGCGCGGCGGCCAGCCGTACGATCCCGAGGTTCTGGCCCCCGGTGGCGCGGGCATCCGCGCGGGCCTTGCGGAAGGCGGCCGTCGCGGCGGCCTCACCGGGCATCTCGCCGTCGTCGGGGTAGCCGGGGAGACGGGGGCGCGCGACGCTGTGCAGCGCCCTGTTCAGTCGTGCGGCCTGGGTACGCGCGCGTTCATCGAGGGCTCCGACCGGCTCCCCGCGCAACAGACGTTCCGCTGTCTCCTTGTCGAGCCACTCGTACCGCTCGTCGGCCATCACATGTCCTTCTGCGTCCGCGGCCGGGAATGCGTCACACCGGCGGGTGCCGTCGCACCCGGCCCCGGACCGCGCTGTGGTGGTACGCCGTCCAGATCCGCGCCGTGCCCGGCGGGACCGGCGCCCGTGTCCGCCCCGTCGGCACGGCAGGGCCCCTGCGGGGTACCGGTGTCGTTCGCGTCCACCGGTCCGGCGCCGTCCGCACCGTACGCCCCCGGAGGCGGATACCCGTACCCGGGGCCGCCGGACCCGTCGGATCCATCGGCCGGATCGTCACCTTCCGGCCGCGAGCGGCCGTCCGGGCGGCGGTGTGCCGGCAGCGGCGGACTGGAACCCTCCGAATCATCGGCGCCCAGCAGCTCGGCGAGCCGCTTGAGTCCGCGATGGGCGGCGGTACGGACGGCTCCCGGCCGCTTGCCGAGGGTCTTGGCCGCGCTCTTGGCGTCCAGGCCGACCACCACACGGAGCACGACCGCCTCGGCCTGGTCCTGCGGCAGCCGGGCGATGAGCGCCATCGTGCTTCCGGTGGCCAGGGCCTCCATCGCCTCGTCGGCGGTGTCCGACTCGGCGGGCCTGCCGTTGAGTTCGGTCTCGTCCCCGCCGACGGCGGGGCGGCGCCCCCGCATCCGTATGTGGTCGAAGGCGCGGTTGCGGGCGATCCGCGCGGCCCAGCCGCGGAAGCGGTCCGCGTCTCCGCTGAACCGGTCGAGGTCGCGGGCTATCTGGAGCCACGCCTCCGAGGCGACGTCCTCGGCATCCGGCTCGCCGACGAGCGTCCTCACATAGCCGAGCAACCGCGGGTGCACCGCGCGGTACACAGTACGGAAGGCGCCTTCGTCCCCGTCCTGAGCCGCGAGCACCGCGGCGGTCAGCTCCGCGTCGTCCCCCAGCACTACCTCTACCTGTTCCGAATCGCAGCTGGTCACCACTGCAGTGGCCTGCGCCCGTCGTACGCGAGTCAGCACGCTACGTCGTTCCAAGGGGCTACGTCCATGGCTTGTACAACTTGCAACAATATGCCGACTCCGGGGGGTGTGACAGAAAACGCCCGCCCGGCGCTGAGTGGAGTACGGGGACGCACAGCGACCCCGTCGAAGGACGACCGAGGCCTCTCCTGTGGGGGGTGGCGGCCCCGGTCGTCCTTCCCTGTGCCGCCTCCGGCACCGCGTGAACCTCGGTGATGCCCCTCGCGTGATCACACGCGGGGCTCTTGCGCTTGCTTCTGACAACGGGGACGCACACTCCGGGATCTTCGTGCGAGACCAGGGACGGCCGAGAAGGCCGGGACACCTGGATGATTCGACACACCTGACACACCTGCAATACCTGACCCACCTGACATACCTGGGACATCTGACACATCCGCACCATCTGGACGGTCCGCGACACCCGACGGACCCTCCGCCGCCTCAGCGCTTCACACGGGCGCGCCGGGAGACGACCGCGCGCAGTACCCGCTGCCCCTCCGTGGACACGACCAGCGCCTGCCTCAGCCCGACACCGCCCTCGGTACCGGCGAGGATCTCCAGGACCCGGATCTGGCGCCGCAGCTCGCCGTTGACCAGGGGACCGGCGCCCTCGGACGCGCCCTCGCGGCAGCCCTTGAGCAGACCGGTGACATCGGCCGGCTCCCCCGCGCCGGCGGCGCGGGCGGGCGGGGCGGAGCGGGCGTCGAAGCGGTGGTGGAGTTCGAGCGCGGCCAGTGAGCACGCGTCCGCCCAGGCGCGCAGGACGCCGGCCGTCCACACGGGGGGCGCGGTGGCCAGCATCCGCCGCACCAGAACGACCCCTTCATCCCGCATGCCGCTTTCGCCTGACTCATCCTCTCGGCTCGTACTGCCACCTTCGCCCGGGACGGAGGGACTCATCAGCGGGTCCCTGATCTTCGCCAGGCCCGTGGACCAGTCCTCCGCACCCTTCGCAAGACCGGCCCACAGCGGGCGCAGCGCTTCGGCGTCGGACGAGATCAGCGGCAGACAGCGTTCCAGGCACGCGAGCCCGCTCGCGGCCAGGCCACGCTCATCCGCCTGCGCGATCCGTTCCCTCAGGCACTTCGACGTCACAGGACGCCTCCCATCGCGGACGCAGCATGTCACTCCCTGTGCGAACTACCGCGCCCCATGGCTCATTTACGGCAAACCCAAAGGCGCTTGGCGCAAAGTACCCCTTCCGGGGCATCGGCCGCCATGGGTTCCGCGGAGCCGGACGTCCTCGTATTCATTCATCAATCGAGCGCCGGTCGCACACACTTGCGCCACACCTCTGTTACATTCGGGCCACCCGGAACGTGGCTTGCGGAGCCCTTGTGGATCCGTTCGAGCCCCGGGCAGCGCGGTGTGAGCACGCACACCCCCGGGCGGGCTCACACCGCGACCTCCACCGGGCCCGCGGGTGCGCGCCCTCCGATCCGGCGCCGGAACGGGACAACGCGCGAGCCGGTGATTCCGGCACGCCACCCGCTCGCGGGAGCTCCGCGGCCGAAGACCGGGCGCGAGCGCCCGGACAGGGCGGCGGGACCAGAGGGAACCGGACGCCGCCGAGGCCGGTCGCCGCCGCAAAAATGACGCTGAAGTGCGGATTCGACGGGGTACCGCTCAGCCGCCCAGCCGGTTCGCCAGGTTCTCGAAGTCCTGCCAGCTCCTGGTGGGGGTGCGCGGGTCCCAGAGCTTCTGGGCCGTGGCGCGCAGGGGCAGGGCGATGCCCCGGGCGATCTCTTCCGGTGTCTGGGACTGCGCCAGATCGCACCAGATCGCGAAACTCCCGCCCAGGATCTGGGCCGAGTACTTCGCCGGGACCGGGCGCGTCCCCCGCAGCACCAGCGGTGTCCACTGCTCGTAGATGCGCTGCCCGGTCGGGTAGAAGAACTCGTTGGGCTCGCCCAGGACGTAGTACAGGTACTCGTCGTTGAAGTTCAGGACCTTGCGGCCCTCGGCGAGGTACTCCTCCGGCGGGCGCGCGCCGATCTCCTTGCCGGTCCAGTAGGCGACCGTGATGTCCTTGTCGACCGTGACGACACCGCCCCGGAAGAATCCGTCGTTCCACGCCCTGAGCTTTCTGCCCAGGGGGCGCAGCACGGCCGCGCGGTCGTTCACCCAGGCCGTGGCCAGGTCCTGGATCCGCCCCTCGGGGCCGTACTTCTGCCGGGCGAGGGCCGCGAGTTCCGGGAAGGACGCCTCGGGGTTCTTCCGGGTCAGCGCCTGGTACTCGTCACCTCCGAGGTGCCAGTACGCTCCGTCGAACAGATCCGCGTACTCCCGCAGCAGTTGGTCCACGAGCCGCGCGGAGGCGGGGTTGCCGATGTCGATGGCCCCGCTCACCGGATCGCCCTCCGCGTCCTTCAACTGGAGTTCCGGATGGGGGGCGAGGACGGCGCCGAGATGGCCGGGCGAGTCGATCTCGGGGACCACGGTGATGTGGAGGGAGTCGGCGAGGGCGAGGACGCGCCGGACCTCGGCCTTGGTCAGATGCTCGCGGGAGACCACCTCGGGGTGCGTCCGCGACTCGATACGGAAGCCCTGGTCGTCCGAGAAGTGCAGCCCCAGCTGGTTGAGCTTGAGGTCGGCCATCTCGCGCAGCCGGGCCTCCAGCCACGCGGCGGTGAAGTTCTTGCGGGCGGTGTCGACCATCAGTCCGCGCTGCGGGCGGCCGGGAGCGTCCCGTACGAGCCCTTCCGGCATCGCGCCGCCCGAGCGCACGGCCTGCTTGAGCGTGCGGGTGCCGTAGAAGACGCCCGCCTCGGCGGGGCCGGAAATGACGACCCGGCCGCCGGAGGTGCGGACGGTGTACGACTCGGGGCCGCCCTTCCGGGCGGTGTCGAGGGCCAGCTCCACATCGCCCGCGCGGGCGGGGACCACGCCCCGGTAGACGGTCTTCAGCTCCCCGGCGAGCAGCCTGCCCTCGTCCGCGAGGGCCTCGCTGCCGCGGGCGACGACGACCCCGGTCCCGGGCCCCGGCCGCCAGCCGGGGCCGCGGGCGGGTTCATGGGTGCGTACGGCGGGGATGGTCGCGGGCGCGGTGGAGAGGGGGTACGTCGCGGAGGCCGAGGGTGCGGTGGAGCGGGGGGCGGAGGTGCCGGCCGACGGGGTGGTGCCCATGACGGAAACGGACTCCGTCCCGGAACCAGAGGAGCACCCGCCCAGGCCCGCGGCCAACACGGTCGCCAAGGCGGCGACCGCACTGCGGCGCCCGGACAGCGGCACCCGCCGACCGCGGAAACCCGCCCCGGAACCCACGACACGCCCGAACCCGCCCCCGGCCCCCCGACCGGCCCCTGTCGGCGCTCCGAAGCCAGAACCGGAACCCGTACCGGAGTGGGGTCCGGAACCCGCGACACGCCCGGAGCCGGAATCGGGCCCGTCCAGTCGACCCCACGCTGAGTGGCGCATCACGTACATACCTCCGCGTTTGGCGTAAATTCTGCTAAATGCCCCTCAAGTCGTCTATCACATGAGCTGAAACTCTCCCGTCCGGGTGAAAATCGCGCATCCGTCGGACAGCCCCTCGCGCACGTCGATAGCGTGATGTCTCACCCACCTCTCCCTTCCCAGCGGTACCGCTGTTCTGTTTTCGAGGAGCCCACGCTGTCCCGCGATTCCCCCGACGGCCTCCCGAAGCGACCGCCGGCACTCCACCACCAGGGCCATGCCGCCCGCCCGGCCGCGTTACCTTCACAGCCTCGGGCCCAGGAAGGACCGCGGCCACCGGTGCGGCGCACTGGAGTGGCGGCCGGGCTGGAGCGCTTCAACGACGCGCCCAGGGAGAGCGCCGTCGCGACCCTGCTGGCCTGCTGCGGCAGCCTCCGCTGGGCCCAGCGGGTGGCCGCCCACCGGCCGTACCCGGATCTCGGCTCCCTGCTCGCCGCCGCCGACGAGGCCGCCTACGACCTCTCCCCCGCCGATCTGGGCGAGGCGCTGGCCGATGAGTACCCGGCCGGGGCGCAGGCGGACGCGCCCCAGGCCGCCCACACCGCGCTCGCCGCCGCCCACGCCGCGTACGAGAGCCGTTTCGGCCACTCGTTCGTGATCTGCCTGGACGCCTACCGGCCGGACGAGTACCTCGACCAGATCCTCGCGGGCATCCGCACCCGGCTGGCACACGATCCCGACGACGAGCGGGCCGTCTCCGCCGAGGAGCTGCGCGGACTCGCCCGCTCGCGGCTCACGCACGCGGTCGCCGGACACCCGGAGTCGGGCATCGCCGGCACGCCCCGCTGACCGTTCCCGGCGGGCCGTTCCCGCAGGCCGGGCCGGGGCAGGCGGGGCGCACGCACGGGTCCCCGCGCGGCGGGCGGCGGGCCCGGCGCGGCGCCCCCCGCACCCCCGGGCCGATACGAACGGGTGAACGGTAACCGGCCAACTTTCCGCAGGACCGATTCGGCTGGTCCGAGGGGTTCCCGATAGCCCGTCCGAGGCTGTTTGATTGCCTGTTTGATCACACCTATGGACCCCGCGCGAACGAACCGACAACTCGTCGCTACGATGGCCGGGGCCGGTGGACCGTACCCGGCCGGGCCAGACCGACCCCCCAAGCCGGCCGGCCCCAGTCCCCGCTCCCGGAGGGTCATCCGTGCCGGCTGGAACGCTGTACCGCGGCCGGGAAGGAATGTGGTCCTGGGTGGCTCATCGAGTCACCGGCGTCCTCATCTTCTTCTTCCTGTTCGTCCATGTGCTGGACACCGCTCTTGTCCGCGTCTCACCCGAGGACTACGACAAGGTCGTAGCCGTCTACAAGACGCCGATCGTCGCGCTTCTCGAATACGGCCTGGTGGCCGCGATTCTCTTCCACGCCCTGAACGGCCTGCGGGTCATCGCGGTGGACTTCTGGTCCAAGGGCCCGCGCTACCAGAAGCAGATGCTCTGGTCCGTGATGGGAATCTGGATCGTGCTGATGGCGGGTGCGCTCTACCCCGTCCTCGGACACGCCTTTCGTGAAGTCTTCGGGAGCTGACGCCGGACATGTCTGCTGACACCTCTTCCGCGATCGGTCCCGTCGAGAGCGGCACACGCTACGACGCCGACAACCCGGCCCCTCTGATCGAGGCCCCCCGCAAGCGCACCGGGAGGACCCCGCGCTCCACCCGCGGCAACTTCGAGATGGCCGCCTGGCTCTTCATGCGCCTGTCCGGCGTGGTGCTGGTGGTCCTGGTGCTGGGCCATCTGCTGATCCAGCTGGTGCTGGACGGCGGCGTCTCCAAGATCGGCTTCGCGTTCGTCGCGGGCCGCTGGGCGTCCCCGTTCTGGCAGGTCTGGGATCTGCTGATGCTCTGGCTCGCGATGCTGCACGGCGCCAACGGCCTGCGTACCGTCATCAACGACTACGCCGAGCGCCCGAACACGCGCCTGTGGCTCAAGGGCCTGCTGTACACCGCCACGGTGTTCACCATCCTGCTGGGCACGCTGGTGATCTTCACCTTCGACCCGAACATCCGCTAGAGCCGGGGCTGACGACACCTCATGAAGATCCACAAGTACGACACCGTCATCGTCGGCGCCGGCGGCGCGGGCATGCGCGCGGCCATCGAGGCCACCAAGCGCAGCCGTACCGCGGTGCTGACGAAGCTCTACCCCACCCGCTCCCACACGGGCGCGGCGCAGGGCGGCATGGCCGCCGCGCTCGCCAATGTGGAGGAGGACAACTGGGAGTGGCACACCTTCGACACCATCAAGGGCGGTGACTACCTGGTCGACCAGGACGCCGCCGAGATCCTGGCGAAGGAGGCCATCGACGCCGTCCTCGACCTGGAGAAGATGGGCCTGCCGTTCAACCGGACCCCGAACGGCACCATCGACCAGCGCCGGTTCGGCGGGCACTCCCGCAACCACGGCGAGGCCCCGGTCCGCCGGTCCTGCTACGCCGCGGACCGCACCGGTCACATGATCCTCCAGACGCTGTACCAGAACTGCGTGAAGGAGGGCGTGGAGTTCTTCAACGAGTTCTACGTCCTGGACCAGCTGATCACCGAGGTCGACGGCGTCAAGACGTCGGCCGGGGTGGTCGCGTACGAGCTGGCGACCGGCGAGATCCACATCTTCCAGGCGAAGGCCGTGATCTACGCCTCCGGCGGCACCGGCAAGTTCTTCAAGGTGACCTCCAACGCGCACACGCTGACCGGCGACGGCCAGGCGGCCTGCTACCGGCGCGGGCTGCCGCTGGAGGACATGGAGTTCTTCCAGTTCCACCCGACGGGCATCTGGCGCATGGGCATCCTGCTCACGGAGGGCGCCCGCGGTGAGGGCGGCATCCTGCGCAACAAGGACGGCGAGCGCTTCATGGAGAAGTACGCCCCCGTCATGAAGGACCTGGCCTCGCGTGACGTCGTCTCCCGGTCGATCTACACCGAGATCCGGGAGGGGCGCGGCTGCGGCCCCGAGGGCGACCACGTCTATCTCGACCTGACCCACCTGCCGCCGGAGCAGCTGGACGCGAAGCTCCCGGACATCACCGAGTTCGCGCGCACCTACCTCGGCATCGAGCCCTACACGGACCCGATCCCGATCCAGCCGACCGCGCACTACGCCATGGGCGGCATCCCGACGAACGTCGAGGGCGAGGTCCTGGCGGACAACACCACCGTCGTCCCGGGTCTGTACGCGGCGGGCGAGGTCGCCTGCGTGTCCGTGCACGGCGCGAACCGGCTGGGCACCAACTCGCTGCTCGACATCAACGTCTTCGGCCGCCGCTCCGGTATCGCCGCCGCGCGGTACGCCGCGGACCACGACTACGCGGAGCTGCCGGACGACCCCGCCTCCCTGGTGCGGGAGCAGGTCGAGCGGCTGCGCAACTCCACGGGCAACGAGCGGGTCGCGGACATCCGCCGTGAGCTGCAGGAGACCATGGACGCCAATGTCATGGTGTTCCGCACCGAGCAGACCATCAAGTCGGCCGTCGAGAAGATCGGTGAGCTGCGCGACCGCTACACGCGCGTGTCCGTCCAGGACAAGGGCAAGCGGTTCAACACGGATCTGCTGGAGGCGATCGAGCTGGGCAATCTGCTCGATCTGGCCGAGGTCATGGCCGTCTCCGCGCTGGCCCGCAAGGAATCCCGCGGCGGTCACTACCGCGAGGACTACCCGAACCGCGACGACGTCAACTTCATGCGCCACACCATGGCGTACCGCGAGGTGGGCGACGACGGCTCCGAGTCGATCCGGCTCGACTACAAGCCGGTCGTCCAGACCCGCTACCAGCCGATGGAGCGTAAGTACTGATGGCCACACCAGTCATGGACAAGGTCGAGGCGGAGTCGGCCGCGTCGCCGTACATCACGGTCACCTTCCGGATCCGGCGCTTCAACCCGGAGGTGTCGGAGCACGCGGTCTGGGAGGACTTCCAGATCGAGATCGACCCGAAGGAGCGGGTGCTCGACGGTCTTCACAAGATCAAGTGGGACGTCGACGGCACCCTGACCTTCCGGCGGTCGTGCGCGCACGGCATCTGCGGCTCCGACGCGATGCGGATCAACGGCAGGAACCGGCTCGCCTGCAAGACGCTGATCAAGGACCTCAACCCGGAGAAGCCGATCACGGTCGAGGCCATCAAGGGCCTGACGGTCCTCAAGGACCTGGTCGTGGACATGGAGCCGTTCTTCCAGGCGTACCGGGACGTCATGCCGTTCCTGGTCACCACGGGGAACGAGCCGACGCGTGAGCGCCTCCAGAGCGCCGAGGACCGTGAGCGCTTCGACGACACCACCAAGTGCATCCTGTGCGCCGCGTGCACCTCGTCGTGCCCGGTGTTCTGGAACGACGGGCAGTACTTCGGCCCGGCGGCGATCGTCAACGCGCACCGCTTCATCTTCGACTCGCGTGACGAGGCCGGGGAGCAGCGGCTGGAGATCCTGAACGACAAGGACGGCGTGTGGCGTTGCCGTACGACGTTCAACTGCACGGACGCCTGCCCGCGCGGTATCGAGGTCACCAAGGCGATCCAGGAAGTGAAGCGCGCCCTGATCACGCGCCGTTTCTGACGGTCCGCCGCGTTCGGGCGGCGGTGCGTACGGAGGGCTCCGCGTCCCGGCAGGGAGGCGGGGCCCTCCGGCGTGTCCGGGGCCCGTGGGGCACTCCCGCGGGTCCGGAGCGCGGTCGGGGGCTGCCGCGGACGGGCGGGGCGGAGGGCCGGGGACGGGTGGCCGAGGCCGGGAGCGTTCCCGGTGCGCCTCGGTCGCGGGGCGGGGGCGCGGAGCCTATGAATCGGGACGTATCACCGGGCGGGGTTCTCCTGCCCAGGCGATACCTGGCAGGATCGAGGGGCCTCTGAGTTGACGCAGTGGAAAGCGGGGAGCCTGAGATGACCGAGCCCAATCCGTACGCGGCCGATGGACAGCCCGAGTACCAGTGGGGTCCGGACACGCCTCCCGGGACTCCGGCCTACGGCTACCCCGCGCCGGGGTACGGATATCCGCACGGCGCTCCCGGGCAGACCCAGCCGGCGGGCGTCCCGGTGCCGATGCACACTCCTCCGCCCGGCGGCGGCGGTGTGCCGCTGGTGTCGATCGGGGACATCACCGTGCTCCAGGACACGATCGTCACCCCGGCGGGGACGATGCCGCTCAAGGGCGCGGTGTGGAACGCGACGGACATGTCGCGGTACGAGGAGAAGATCCCCACCCACGCGATCGTGCTCGCGATCGTCTTCTTCATCTTCTGTCTGCTGGGACTGCTGTTCCTGCTGATGAAGGAGAAGGTGACGACGGGCTTCATCCAGGTCACCGTCACCAGCGGCGGACGGCACCACTCGACGATGATCCCGGCGCAGAGCCCCATGACCTTCCAGCAGGTCATGGGACAGGTCAACTACGCGCGGTCGATCAGCGCGATGTGACACGGCGTCGGCCCGCCCGTCTGCCCCCGGGGGGCTCGGGCGGGCCGTACGCGCCCGCCCGCCGAGTCCGGCCCGCGGGCGTGGCGGGCCGACCTGCACGGCTGCCGCCCGCGTGGCGGGCCGCCGGGCCGGGCGGTTCGGCCGCACGGCCGGAGCGCGCCGGGCCGCCGGGAACGCCCGGGCGGCCGGGAAGCAAGCTCGCCTGCGGGCGCGCGGAGGGCGCCGGCCGCCTCCGTACCGGAAGTTCAGCCGGCCGCCGATGAGGCCAGGAAAGCGGTCAGCAGGCGGGTGATCTCCGCCGGGCGCTCCAGGCTCGGCAGATGCCCCGCCCACGCCTGTTCCTCGTGGCGGGCCCCGGGCAGCAGGGCCGCCAGCCGGGCGGCGGACCGCCGGAACTCGGGCATGTCGTGCGCGCCGGAGAGGACGAGCGCCGGGACGCGTGCCGTGGCGAGCGCGTCCGGGTCGAAGTCCCGTGCCCCGCTGTGCTCGTCGGCCGCGGCCAGGGCGTGTTTCGAAAGTAGCGCCGTCCGCCCGGAGGGCGGGGCCTGCGGCGTCCGGTGCGTGCAATCGCAAGGCGGAGGGTCGCCCTCGTACTGGACGTACTTGGGGGATTCCGACAACGCAGCGAGTGTGCGTGCTGGGCGTCGCAGGCCAGGCGGGACTTTCGATACACGCCCTAGCTGCACCTCGTACGCGTGCAGCTGCATCTCCGCCACGGCGGCGAGGGTCGCGGCGTCGGCCTCGGGGCCGAGCCAGGTGCGGGCGGACAGCTCCGCCGCGCCCCGCACGTCGTCCCGCTCGACGAGTTCCACCTCGCGCCGCTCGTAGGCGGCGGTCTCCTCGCTCTCCCCCTGGTCGGGCAGGCCCGCGCAGAGCAGCGCCAGCGCGGTGATCCGGTGCGGCTCGCGCGCGGCGATCTCCAGGGCGATCCGGCCGCCGTACGAGGCCCCGACCAGGGCGGCCCGCTCGATCCCCAGCGTGTCCATCAGGGCGAGCACATCGCCGGCGTCGCTGTAGGCGCCGCCGGCGGACGGTGTGGAGCCGTAACTCCTGAAGTCGGCGCGCACCACACGGAGTCCCGCGTCGGCCAGCGGCCGCCACTGCGGCTCCCACATCCGGCGGTCGCAGACGGTGGAGTGCAGCAGGACGACGTCGGGTCCGGTTCCGGTCATGTCATGGGCAAGGATCACCGGCCGACCCTACGGCCTGCCGCGCCCTGTGGGCTCCCGGGTTTCCCCCGGCGCGGGCCGCCTCCCCAACCCCCGTTCCGGAAGCCACAATTCCGCGTTGAACATGTTCAAAAACAGCGCTACATTCTTCCCGTCGGATCTTTTGAACACGTTCAGAAAGGTCGGGGGAATGGATCTCACTGTTCTCGGGTACGTCATCTACCTGCTGATCAGCGTGGCGTTGACCGTCTGGGTGGCCCGCACGCTGAGCCGCAACGGCCGGATCTTCCTGTCGGATGTGCTGCAGGGCAACGAGAAGCTGGCCGACGCCGTGAACCACCTGCTGGTGGTCGGCTTCTATCTGGTGAACCTGGGCTTCGTGGCCCTCTACCTCCGGGTCGCGGACAGCGTGAAGGACACCCGGGGCCTCTTCGACGCCCTCTCGGTGAAGCTGGGCGTGGTGCTGCTCGTCCTCGGGCTGATGCACCTCACCAACGTCTATGTGCTCAACAAGATCCGCAGGCGCGGTGTGATGGAGCGCGAGCAGGTTCCCCCGGTGGGCCCGCAGGGCTGGACCCCTCCCGCCGGCACCGGATCGTGGAGCCCGCCGGGCTCGCCGCCGGCGGCACCTCCGGCCGGAGCGTGAGCGGCCGTGGCCGCCGCCGTCCGCCGTCGGGGCACCCCGGTCACCCGGCTCACCGTCCTCTACGACGCGGGGTGCTCCCTCTGCGTCCATCTGCGGCACTGGCTCACCCGCCAGCGCCAGCTCGTCCCCCTGGATCTGGTCCCCGCGGGGTCGGACGAGGCACGGCGCCGGTATCCGGGCCTCGACCACACCCGTACGCTCAGGGAGATCACCGTCATCGGGGACGGGGGACAGATCTTCGCCGGGGCCGCCGCCTGGATCGTGTGCCTGTGGGCGCTCGCCGAGCACCGCCCCAAGGCGCACTGGCTCTCCACCCCGTCCGGCGCCCCCTTCGTCCGCGTCACGATGCTGGCCGCGGCGAAGTACCGGGACGCCACCTCGTCGGGGACGGAGGCCGGTCCGCCCTGTGACGACCAGTGCGCCGTACCCGGTTAGGCTCGGTCACCGTGACGGACGCGAAGGCCCCCGCAGATGTGAACTCCCGCAAGAGTGCCCCCAAGAGCGCCCCCAAGAGCGAGCAGACCCGCACGCTCATCCTCGAAACGGCGCTCCGGCTGTTCCAGGAGCGCGGCTACGACAGGACGACCATGCGGGCCATCGCCAAGGAGGCGGGGGTCTCCGTGGGGAACGCGTACTACTACTTCGCCTCCAAGGAGCATCTCGTCCAGGGGTTCTACGACCGGATCGCCGCCGAGCACCGGGCGGCGGTCCGGCCCCTCCTGGCGACGGAGACCGATCTCGGGACCCGGCTGGCGGGAGTGCTCGGCGCCTGGCTGGACATCGCCGAGCCCTACCACGAGTTCGCGGCCCAGTTCTTCAAGAACGCGGCCGACCCGGAGAGCCCCCTCAGCCCCTTCTCGGCCGAGTCGGAGCCCGCCCGCGAGGAGGCGATCCGGGTCCACCGGGAGGTCCTGTCCGGGACGAAGACCAAGGTCCCGGAGGAGTTGGCGGACTCCCTCCCGGAGCTGATGTGGCTCTCCCAGATGGGGCTGGTCCTCTACTGGGTCTTCGACCGCTCCGAGGGCCGTCAGCGCAGCAGGAGACTCGCCGAGCAGGGCGCCCGGCTGACCACCCGGGGCATCGTCCTCTCCCGGTTCCGGGTACTGCGCCCGCTGGTCGGCGATGTGCACGAGCTGCTCACGGACCTGCTGCCGGGGATGGCCGGGACGGTCGCCGCGCGGAAGTCCGCCGCGGCACGCAAGCCGCCCGCCGCGCGCGGGAAGCCCGCGGCCGGCATACGGAAGGGGCGGACCGCCCCTGAACCCGCGTCGCCCTCCGCATCCGAGGACTGAGGGCTGTCGGGCGCGGTACTCCCCGGTCCCGCGCGGTGCTCCCCGGGTGTTCCCCCCGGAGAAGGTCTCCGGGGGAACACCGCGCGCACCGGACCGGGCGCCCCGACCCGGCCGGGCGACCGGGAGGGCTCAGCGTCCGGCGCCGACCTCCGTCAGGACCACGTCGTGGACCAGCGGTTCGGCGCCGACGACGATGTGCCGTGACCAGAGTGACTGCGCCCCGGCAGCGGTCAGCAGATACGCGCCGGCAGCCGGCGCCGACAGGATGTACGAGCCGTCCGCCAGCGAGGCGACCCGGTCGACCGTACGGCCCTCCGGCGAGACCAGCGAGAGCTCCGCCTCCCCGACCGGCTCGCCCTCCGGCGTACGGACGAAACCGTGGACGACCGATCCGCTCGGACCGTTCGGCACCGCGGACTTCACCGTGGTCACTCCCGCCGGAGCCTCCACGGGCCGCTCCGGGGGCTCGACCGCCAGATGCGGCAGGCGCTTCTCCAGGCCCGCGGGCAGCCACCAGTTGGACTTCCCCAGCAGATACATCAGCGCGGGCACCAGCGCCGTACGCAGGATGAACGCGTCCAGGGCCACCGCTCCGGCCAGACCGAGGCCCGCCATCGCGCCCTCCATGTCACCGCTGAGGATGAACGCGGCGAACACGCAGATCATGATGAGGGCGGCGGAGTTGATGACCCGGCTGGTCTCGGTGAGACCGACCCGTACCGCACGCGCGTTGTCCTTGGTGTTCACCCACTCCTCGTGCATCCGGCTCACCAGGAAGACCTGGTAGTCCATGGAGAGCCCGAAGAGCAGGGACAGCATGATGACCGGCAGGAACGCGGTGATCGGGCCCTCCTTGCCGATGCCGAGCGCCTCCGTCCCCCAGCCCCACTGGAAGACCGCCACCAGCAGCCCGAAGGACGCGGCGGCGGCGATCAGATTCATCAGCGCGGCCGTCAGCGGCACCACCAGCGAGCGGAACGCGACCATCAGGAGCAGGAATCCCAGCACGATGATCGCCGCCACGAAGTACGGCAGCCGGTCACCGGTGACCTGGGCGAAGTCCTTGAAGACGGCGGTGATCCCGCCGACGTGGACCGTCTCGCCGGACTCCTTGATGTCGGCGCGCAGGGTGTCGATGAGCCGGTCCGTCTCCACGGACTGCGGCGAGGTCGTCGGGACGACCTGGACCACCGAGACGTCGGAGCCCGGCGGCATGGGCAACGCGACGACCCGGGCGACCCCGTCGGTCTGGCGCACCCGCTCCACCAGCTCCCGTACGGCCTCCGGCTCCGTGCCGTCGGCGACCAGCTGGAGCGGCCCGTTGAAGCCGGGCCCGAAGCCGTCGGCGAGCAGGTCGTACGCCTGCCGGGTGGTGGAGTCCTCGGGGTGGTTGCCCTGGTCGGTCGTGCCCAGCCGCAGCGACAGCACCGGGATCGCGAGGGCCACCATCACCACCAGCGCGATCAGCCCGACGGCCCTGGGCCGCCGCTCCACGACCCTCGCCCAGCGGGCGGCGGCGCCGTCCGGCTCCGCGGTCCGCGGGCCCTGCTCGGCGAGCCGGCGCCGCTGCCGCCTGCTGAGCACCCGCGTCCCCAGGATCCCGAGCAGCGCGGGCAGCAGTGTCACGGCGGCCAGCACGCTCAGGACGACGGTGAGGGAGGTGGCGAGCGCGACACCGTTGAGGAAGCGCATGTTCATCACGAGCATCCCGGCGAGCGCGATACACACCGTGGCGCCCGCGAACAGGACCGCGCGGCCGGAGGTGTTGAGCGCGGTGACCGCGGACTGTTCCGGGTCGACGCCCCGCAGCAGCCCCTTGCGGTGCCGGGTGACGATGAACAGCGCGTAGTCGATACCGACCCCGAGGCCGACCAGGGTGCCGAGCACCGGCGCGACCTCGGGCACATCGGTGACATGGCCGAGCAGGTTCGCCGTCAGCGTGCCGGTGCCCACCGCGAAGACGGCGATCACCAGCGGCAGCAGCATCGCGTAGAGCGAGCCGAAGGCGACGAGGAGCACGATCCCGGCGGCGACGATGCCGACGAGTTCAGCGGTACCCTCCGCGGGCTCGTTGGCGAAGACGATCGCCTGCCCGCCCAGCTCCACCTGGACGCCGTCCCCCCGGGCGTCCTCGGCCGTCCGCACGACGTCCTTGACCAGGTCCTTGGAGATCGCGTCGGCCTGCTCGGTGAAGACGACCCGCGCATAGGCGATCCGCCCGTCCTCGCTGATCTGCGCCGCGCCCTGCGGGGAGTACGGGCTCGCGACCTCCCCGACGCCCTTCATGGCCGCGATCTTCTCCAGCGCCCCCTCCAGCCGTTCCCTGACGGCGGGGTCGCGCACCGTGCCGTCCGAGGCCCGCCACACCACCGTGTTCTCGTCACCGGAGCGCTCGGGGAAGGCCGCGGTCATCAGATCGGTCGCGCGCCGGGAGTCGGTGTCCGGGAGGCTGAAGATGCTGGAGTACTCGGTGCCCGCCACACTTGCGGCCGCACCCAGACCGAACAGCGCGCCCACCCACAACAGCAGAACCGCCCACTTGCGCCGATAGCACCACCGTGCCCATGCCTCCACGATCCCTGCCCCTTCGTCGTCCGGTCTTCCCGTGTCCCCCGGGCCGGGCTTCAGCATCGGGCGGGAACCGGCCGGGCGGCGGGCCGCGGCCATGACTCTCAAGGAACTCCCAGACAGCGGCCCCCCTCACCGGCGCCCGGTGCGCGGATACTGAGTCCACTGACGAAGGGGGCTTCGGTCATGGACCACGAGGGAGCGACCGTCCTGGTCGTCGAGGACGAGCCGAGCATCGCGGACGTCCTCACCATCGCCCTGCGCCACCACCGGTTCGAGGTGATGGCCGCGGGGAGCGTACGGCAGGCACAGCGGCTGTCCGAGCGGACCCGGCCCGATGTGGCGCTGCTCGATGTGATGCTCCCGGACGGCGACGGCCGGGTGCTCGGCCGTGAGCTGCGCGACCGGCACCCGCAGACGGCGGTCGTCTTCGTCACCGCGCGCGACGCCCCGGCGGAGATCGTGGGCGCGCTGGGCTTCGGCGACGACTACATCACCAAGCCGTTCAACGTCGACGAGGTGGTGGCGCGGATCACCGCCGTGCTGCGCCGGACCCGGCCCGCCGATGTGCTGCCCGTACGGCCGCCGCTGCGGTACGGGGACCTGGAGCTGGACGAGACGACGTACGCGGTACGGCGCGCGGGCCACACGGTCCAGCTCACCCCGACCGAGTACGCGCTGCTGCGGTTCCTCGTGCGCAACGAGGGGCGGGTGGTGCCCAAGGAACAGTTGCTGCGGCATGTGTGGCAGTACGAGCACCAGGCGGAGTCCACCGTGGTGGAGACCTACATCAGCTATCTGCGGCGCAAGCTGGACCCGCTGGGGCCACCGCTGATCACCACGCGCCGGGGCGTCGGATACGGGCTCGTATGACGGCGCGCGAGACGGCGGAGCCGGGCCGCGGGAAGACACGGACCGGCCGCGAGAAGGTACGGACCGGTCGCGGGAGGGCCGGGACCGGCTACGAGCAGGGACGGACCGGCCGCGAAGGAACCGGGGCCGGTTCGCCGCACGCGCTCCGGGGCTGGGTGCGCGACCGGCGGCGGCGGATGCGGTCCCTGCGCACCAAGCTCACCCTGGTGAATCTGCTGCTGTTGCTGCTCGGTGTCGCCGCCGCGATCGTCGTCAGTCTGATGACGATGCAGCACTATCTGCTGGAGCGGGTGGACGCCGAACTGCTCGCCAGCCGCACCGCGCTGGAGAAGACCGGGTTCACGCAGAGCGAGATCGACTCGATCCAGGCCATCGCCACGCTCGTCGACCATGTCGGTTCTCCCAGGAAACCGGAGCCGAGCGGTCTGCCCCGCTCGCACACGGTCCTGATCGCCGTCGACGCGCAGAACCGGCCGATCCCCTTCGCCCGGCTCGAACCCACCGCCCGCCAGCGGAACCTCGCCCATGCCGTCCGCGATCCCGCCGCCCTCGCCGCGTCGCGCACGGTGCGGAATGTGACGGTGGACGGCGAACCGTACCGCGTCGCGGGGAGCCGTCTCGACGACGGCACCATCATCCTGACGGCCACCGGCACCGGTGCCGTGCACTCCGGGATCAGGCAGGCGCTGAAGCTCGACATCGCCTTCGGGGCCTTTCTGCTGGCACTCCTCGCCGTGATCACCACGATGGGGACCAGGCATCTGGTGCAACCCCTCGAAGGCATGGTGGAGACGGCGTCCGCGATCGCGGAGGGCGATCTGACCCGGCGGGTACCGGCCGGACGGCATCCGGTCAACGAGATCGAACAGCTGAGGGTCGCCCTCAACTCCATGCTCCACCAGGTCGAATCGGCCTTCGAGACCCGGGAGCGCAGCGCGGCGCAGCTCCGCCGCTTCGTCGCGGACGCCTCGCACGAGCTGCGGACCCCGCTGTCCGCGATCCGGGGCTATCTCCAGCTGTACGACCGGGGCATGCTGCGCCGGCCCGCCGACCGGGCACGCGCGCTGGCCCGGATGAACACGGAGGCCGACCGGATGGGCCGGCTCGTCGAGGAACTGCTGACCCTGGCCCGTCTCGACCGGCAGCCCGAGGTGCGGATGGGCTCCGTGGATGTGAGCCGGCTGGTACGGGACGCGGCACACGATCTGGTGTCCCAGCAGCCGGACCGTCCCGTCACGGTACGGGCCGAGGGGGCGGCGACCGTACGGGGTGACGAGTCGGGCCTCGGCAAGGTCGTCGGCAATCTGCTGTCCAATGTCCGCGTGCACACACCCGCCGGTGCGCCCGTCCTGGTGGAGGTGGTCCGCGAACCGGACGCCACGGTACGGCTGCTGGTCTCGGACCAGGGTCCCGGCATGGCTCCCGAGGACGCGGACCGTATCTTCGACCGTTTCTTCCGGGCCGGCTCCGGCGGCGGCAGCGGTCTCGGGATGGCGATCGTCCACGCCGTGATCGCGGCCCACGACGGCGAGGTCACGGTCCGCACGGCCCCCGGCAAGGGGCTGACGGTGACCGTGACGCTCCCGCCCCCGTGAGCGCGTGACACCGCCCGCGGGAGCAGACAGGCGCACGGGTCGGCTACGCCTGGCGGGACGCCAGTTGGACGACGGTGATGTCGGACGCCGCGCCGACCCGTACGGGCGGGCCCCAGGCGCCCGCGCCCCTGGTCACGTACAGCTGGGTGTCGCCGTAGCGTTCGAGCCCGGCGACGGTGGGGTTGGCCAGTTCGGCGAGGTAGTTGCCCGGCCAGAGCTGGCCGCCGTGGGTGTGGCCGGAGAGCTGGAGGTCGACACCGTGCTTCACCGCGTCGTGGATGACGACGGGCTGGTGGGCGAGCAGCACGGACGCGCGGGCGCGGTCCCGGTCGCCGAGTGCCTTCTCGAAGTCGGGGCCCTTGCCCTCGCTCTCGCCCTCGACGTCGTCGACCCCGGCGAGGTCGAAGCCGCCCGGGATCTCGACGCGCTGGTTCTCCAGCGGTCTGAGCCCCAGCTCCCGCACATGGTCGAGCCACTGCTCGGCCCCGGAGAAGTACTCGTGGTTCCCGGTCACGAAGAACGCCCCTTGGCGGGCCTCCAGCTGTGCGAGGGGCACGGCCGCGGATCCGAGGTCGGCCACATCGCCGTCGACCATGTCCCCGACGACGGCGACCAGATCGGGCCGGGTGGAGTTGATGGTGTCCACGATGCGCTGGGTGTGGGCCCGTCCCAGGATCGGCCCGAGGTGGATGTCGCTGACCACGGCGATCCGGAAACCGTGGGCCGCGCGGGGCAGCTTGGCGAGCGGTACGGTGACCCGCTTGACGCGGGGCCCGCGCAGTACGCCGTACGTCCCGTAACCGACGGTCGCGAGCGCGGCGGCGGCGGCTCCCCCGCCGACGACGCGTGAGACGAAGAGCCGCCGCGAGACCGCGGGAGCCGGTGACTTGGCATCGGCCGGGGCGGACCCCGGGGCGGGGGACGGGGCCTGGGACAGGGTCCGGGTCTCCGCCTGCGTCCCGGGCGCGTCCGGGGTGAGGGAGGGCGCGGGTGCGGTGGCCGCGTCACCCGCCGTGGCGGAACCGCGCGCCGGGGCGGGTCCGTTCGCCGTGAGGGGCGCCTCCGACGTCGCGGGCCGATCCGTCGTGTCCGCCGTGTTCATCGCGAGCGCGGTGGTGGTCTCGCGCCGCGCGGGGGCCGCCCGGGACGCGTCGGAGGAGGGGGAAGCCGCTGGAGAGGGTGTCCCCGGGGACGGATCGCCGGAGGCACCGGACGGCACCTCGGCACCGGCGGAACCCGCTCCGCTTCCCGGCGGGAGGCCGTCCCGCTCCCCCCGCTTCACCCGCCGCAGCCAGACCGCGCGGACGACCTCACCCGCCACCAGGAACAGGACCAGGTACAACAGCAGCGCCAGCCACAGATAGCCCGGCCAGGCCAGCACCCGCTCCAGCCAGAAGGGCACTCCGGAACGGGCCGACACCATGGCGGCGATCGACAGCAGCGGCAGGACCGTCAGCACCACGGCGCCGGTGCGCCGTGCCGTGCGGTTCGTCGTGGTGTCGCGGACGAGCCGCCGCCAGACATACCAGTGCGCCCCGGCGAGCAGCGAGATCACCGCGACCACCACGAGCAGGACGACCACGATCACAGGCTGCTCCCCTATCCTTCGCGTGCTCCGCGGGCGTCAGATGCCCACGCGATAGCTAACGCGCCGGATGTGGTCCTTGTGCCCGAGGTGATCGAAGAAGTTACGACTCGGCCGTCTCCGCTGCTCCGCGCCGCAAGGCCCGCAGACCACGGAACCCGATGACGCCGACCGCCGTCCCCAGAAGAAAGGACGCGATGGCGAGCACGAGATGCACCCAGAAGTATCCGGTCGGGTCACCCGCGTCGTCGAACGCGAGCCCGCTGCCGTCCTTCCAGAGGTTCGACCACTAGCGTACCGAGACCCACCCGCAAGCCCACCGCAGGCCCGTTCGATACTGCCAGGGCACGAGCACCCCACCCCGAAGGACCCCCGATGAAGCTCAGCCGCCGCGTCTCCTGGTTCCTGCTCGCGTTCGGCGTCTGGTCTTGGGTGATCTGGGTGACCTTCGCGAAGAACCTGTTCAAGGACGCCAGCGGACTCGCCTTCGACGACGCGGGAAACCCGACGGCGTACCTGTGGGTCCATCTGGCACTCGCTGTCACATCGTTCATCCTAGGGACGGCCGTGGGCGTGATCGGCTTCCGGGGTGTCCGCGCGGGCAAGAAGTAAAGCCCCGCCCGTGCGCCACGGGGGAGGCGCACAGACGGGGCGGACTTTCGGATCAGCCGGCTACGGGAACGGGCCGATCGGGAGTGTCCAGCCACGCGGACTCCCCCTTCGCGGTCACGGTCAGACCGAACCGATCCGGGCCGGGGCGGTCATGCAGCACCCACCAGGCATGGGCAGCTTCCACTTCGTTCCAGAGCCGACGCGGGCCGTGCTGCCACACCGTCCACCGGTCGTCCGACTCCCCGTCCCAGTCGACGGCAGCCCACGACATGGCGTCGGTCGTCGCGACCCACAGTCGGGACGCCACCCCGTCCACGTCGGGGTTGTCGTGCCACGTCCACCACGCGTCGCGGAGCTGTAGCCCCATGGCGAACTGAGCTGCGAGATCGTCACCGGTCACCCGCCACGGCGGAAGGCTTGTGGTCGACTGGTCGGGCTGGTGGTCATCGCGCACGACGTCCCGGAAGATCCGTAGGTCGGTCCGCTGGTTCCGCATGAGCATGAACGCGGAGTGCGGCGCGAACGGTCCCGACGCGCTTCCGCTGTCGTCCACTGTCATGCGGAGCAGCCCGTAGCAGACCCACGGACTTTCCCACGGGGTGAGGATGACGCCCCCGGGCTTCACCTGGTCGACCCACGGACGCGGGACGGACCGTACGGAGCACGTCGCCACGAGCCGGTCATACGGCGCGTTGTCCGTGTACCCCTCGGCCCCATCCCCCGTCACCACGGCAGCGGTGACGCCCTCTTTTCGCAGACATTCCCCGGCTTCCCTCGCCAACGCGGGGTCCACTTCCACGGTCGTCACGTTCTCCGGGCCGGCGACATGGGCCAGGAGACCCGCGTTCCACCCGGTTCCGGTGCCGATCTCCAGGACCCTGTGTCCCTCGTGCACGTCGAGCATGTGCAGCATCCGGAACACGATGCTCGGGGCGCTCGCGGACGATGACGCCCACCGCTCGCCGTCGTCGGGGTCCTCGCCGTCGTTGATCTGCGTCACGACGGAATCGTTGGCGTAGACCGCGCGAAGCCACGTTTCCGGGGCGTCCGCCCGGTTGCACGGCTCCAGGCCCTCACCCAGAAAGATGCGGTCGGGGACGAACGCGGATCGGGGAACATTCCATGCCGCACGCTCCCACTCGGGCGTCACCGGCGCGTCCATGTCGTCGTTCACCGCGCCGAGCAGACCGCGCAGGGCGATTCGCTCGGACTCGGCGAATTTCGGTGTCGTCACCTGCGTCAGTCTTCCTTCTTGTGCTTCGGCGGGTCCTTCGGCTTGGCAGTGTCGGACGACGGCTTGGACGTGCCCGGGTCCTTCCCCCCGGAGTGCTGCCCGTTGCCTCCGCTGCCGCCCTTACCCGTTCCCCATCCCATGGCATTCCCTCTCTTGGTTACGTACGGATCTCGGGAACCCGCCCGGTGGGCTCAAGTGCCCACAGGGGCCCTACCGGACGGGTGTGGTGCACCCGAGCGCACCGGCCTGAATCGCGGAAGTGTGCTCGGGGAGTCTTCGGGCCTACTCGTCCCCGCCGGCGAACTTCGGCGGCGTGGCGCCCGACGGGAAGTACACGACCCCGGATCGGGGATCTTGAGCCCCGCCGCACTCCGTCCACCAGCCCTCGGGAGAGTCCGCGTACGGGCTGTCAGGGCTGTCAGGGCTGTCAGGGCTGTCGAGGAGACTCACCAGCTCCGGGGCCGGTAACGGTCGCACAGGACGCCTCTGGAGCCGCGCAGGGTCATCAGACACTCCGGTACGGCTTGGCGCACTTGCTGTGCCGGTAGACCACGGCGGGCGGTCCCGACTGCCGTTCCACCGATCCCCGGCGGCAGGCCTCAAGCACCCCGATCGCCTGGTTGCACTCGGGGCAGGTCACCCCCTCGGGCGCGTACGTCGCGTACTCGTCCCTGCGAGCGTCCGTGTCTCTGGTCGTACTCGCCATCGCTGGTATCCCCTCACGTGGTCCGACGACGACCAAGCTAGGGAGAGAGGAACCCCAACTCCCATGCGATTGCATGAGGTTGCACGCGAGTTATCCGAGAGCATCCAGCGCCGAGGTGATCAACGCACGAGCGGCGGCCCCGTAGACAGCCAGCGCCGCCAGTTCCGCAAACGTCTCGGCGTACATGGCCACCTCACTGGGCTGCGTGATCGTGAGGTAACCGGAGACCAATTCGACGTTGACTTGGGCCGTGTCGTAGATCCAGAACCCCTCAGCCGGCCAGCGCTCCCTATCAGGCTGCATGGGCACAACTCCCAAGCTGACATTGGGAAGTGAGGCAACCGAGATCAGGTGACCAAGCTGCCCGGACATGACCTCGGGGCCGCCGATTCCGGCCCGCAACACGGACTCTTCAACGAGGAACGCAAACCGCCGGTCGCCTTCGTACAGCACTCGCTGACGTTCCATGCGAGCGGCTACGGCGTCGGCCACATCGTCCACCAGGCCGCGCCGTCGCTGGATCGCTTGGAGCGCTGCCGTGGTGTACGGCTGCGTCTGGATCATGCCGGGCACGAGCCACGACGAGTAGGACCGGAAACGGCGGGTCCGTTGATACAGCGGCAAGCGCGCTTCCTGCGCCTGTTTGAGTCCGGCCCTCTCCATACGGCGCCAGTTGACCCACATGCCCTCTGCGGTCCGCAGCGAGGCAATCAGGTCCTCGGTCTGGTCCTCGGCACCGCATGCCTGACACCAGGCCCGAATGTCGTCAGCGGACGGGGGTGTCTTGGCGTTCATGATCCGGGACGACTTGGACCGGCTCCACCCGCAGCGCTCGGCTAGGTCGAGACCGGTCAACCCGGCATCCCGGCAGAGATCCGCGAGACGTTTCGCGAGAGCCTGCCGGGCCTGCTGGGCACTGGAAGATGCAGAGACAGCCATGGGTACGTGATCAGGCGGGCCGGTACTCCGCGTGAGGAATCGCGCGCTCCCACGCTGCCTCGTACGCGCTGACGTACTGCGCCGCCAATGCCGGGTCGTGCAGGACTTCCATGCGCGGACCGGTCCACTGGCCATCGCCGCTGAAATGGTGGAGGATCACGGTTTCCTCATCCATGACCCACCCGTCCAGTGCGGGGAGCAGCAGATCACGCGCCCGCGAGCGCGGCAGCCAACGGACGTCCTCGCCGGCTGCGACGTTCGTGAAGGTGCCGTCGTACTCGTACCGGACGTAGTCGCTCAGCGGCTCCGAGACCACACGCAGACGGCGCATGTCGACACCACGCCCGGTCGTCTCGGACACCACGTCCAGCCACGACCGCCACCACGACTCGCGGTCTGCCGGGTCGTACCGGTGCCCTTCCTGCCAACGGATGAACTCCGGGTCATCCCGCATGTAGCTGTCCCGCATCTCAAGGTGCATCGCCGAGCGCTGCGCCTTCGCGAGACATTCACGTACCGCTGTTGCCACCGTTGCCCTCACTGTCCGGACGGGGAATGAACTGGAGCATGTTCGCAGGGAGCCGGATCACGGTCTCGTGCTCCGGCACGTCCGTCGAGTGACCCGGCACCGAGCCGACTTCCTGCGCCTGCCGGATCGTCTCCGCGTCAGCCTTCCATGACTGGATGACGAGGTCACCGGTCGTCTCGTCCAGCCAGATCGTAGGCGAGCCGTCATCAGGGGTGTTGGGCCAAATCCCCAGGAACTGTAGGGCCATTGGGCACTCTCCTAGCGAGTCGGTTGCACAGACGTGCACGAGCCTCACCCCTACGGCTGGCAGGCGCAAGAGGGCAGGTCCAGACGCCAACGAAGCCCGGGTAGGAAGAGTTGCGCCGATGAGCCATGCGCTGTCAGGGGTGGACCCTACGCTCAGAGACATGGACGCCTCATCGACCATCGCGCTCGTCGCCCTAGTGATCTCCGTCCCCACTGCACTGACGACATTCATTTACAGCCACAGACAGACAGCGACGGCAGCCAAAGCCAACGCGCTCACGGAAAAATCGCAGCGCGAACAAGCAGATCCGTACGTGATCGCCGATATCCGACCCAGGGTGCCAGGGTCCTCACTCATGGTCTTCTCTATTGAGAACATCGGCCCAACGCTGGCGCGCGACGTGCAGATCGCGATCGATCCGCCCTTGAGAACCACCCGGGGCGAGGAACGAGATGCCGCCATAAATCGCGCAATCACAAGAAAAATTCCGACGCTTCCACCTAAGCGGACTCTCCTTTTCAACCTTGACGCTGGCTTCAAGTTCTTCGACTCCGACCTTCCTCTGCTTTATACCGTGACGGTCGACTCATTCGGCCCGTTCGGCAAGGTAGAGACCTTGACTTACATCATCGACCTAGAGGTCCAACGCAGCACCGGGCTCGATAGAGAGTCCTTGGAGTGGAGCACTCACGTCATGGCCGAGCAGGCAAAAAAGTCAACAAAGGCTCAGGAGAAGCAAGCGGGCGCATTGAGCTTCCTTGCGGAACAAATTGGAAACGAGCTGGAGTTGAGAAGGGTGGTAGACACTGAACCACCCAGCCTTGACCCACCGCCGGAGCAATAAACGTCTTCGAGGGCGGCACTAAGGCCCACCGAAACGCCCCAATGAGCCATGCGAGTTTTTTGCCTCCCGCCCGCTCTGGAACCTGATGGATCGGGAGCACCCCCCCTGGTCAGAACGGCGGACGCTCGGACGCCTCACGCCGTGAACGTGCTTCGGCAGCGAATCCGCCAGGTTGATTGCGTGCTGTCTCGCGGTTATGGCATTTCGAGCAGAGCGGCCGAAGATGCTTCCACGCGTCCGGGTTCGCCTCACCGCGTGATATCAACTCGCGTCGGCTGAGCGGGAAATGGTCAGCCACATTCGCGGACTGGCCACAGAGCACGCACCACGGATTGGCATACAGGTAAGCGCGTCGAGTGTGCTGCCACTGCGTGGTGTACACAGTGCCACCACGTGAGGCACGGTCCTTATTCGCCTGCCGCTGGTGTGCCTTGCAGCGGCCCCCTGCCGTCAGCTCGGGACACCCGGGTATCGGGCAGGGGGTACGGGGCTTACGCGGCATGGGGGGTATCCGGCGGGATAACCGGAGGGTCGATGACGGACCCGTCCGGGAGGCGGGGTGTGAGATCCAGGGCCGTAAGCCGGCGAGGGTCGCCCGGATCGCGCATGTACTGAATCCAGCGTGGCATGACGGTCCCGCCTTCAGGGTTCCCCCTCGGCGAGTCGGACCACATGGGGCGGCCCTCGGCATCGCGCGGGAAGTACAGGTAATCCCCATTCGGTCCGGGGTCGAGTGCGTCAGTCGCCATGGTCAGTCCGTTCCCGAAATGTAGGTGTCGCGCTTGTCGGTCAGTTCCTGGTCGAACTCTGCGCCGAGTTCGGCAGCCTTTCGGTCAGCGTGCGACACCATGTCTTCCAACAGCCTTGCGTCATACCAGCGCTGTTCGGGAACGGTCTGCACCACGCCCAATGCGGTCTGTGCGCGCTGCGCCTCGGTCAGTACGTGCCCGCGCTTGTGGCGGGCTGCCCGGTATTCGACGTATGCCGCGAACCAGGGCTCTGCGGAAAGAGCAGCGAGGAAGGTTTCTCGCGCGGTGTCACCGGAGTTAGTCACATCCTCGGCGCGCTCGCGCCACGTCTCGACAACCTCACGGTTGTACTCTGCGGCTCGTTCCGCACGCCGCGCCAATTCCGCCTCCTGCGCTGCCCGCAACTGTGCTTCGGCGTCCGCAAGCGGGGCGGATGCCTTCTCTGCCTGCGCCCGCAGCTTTGCGACTCGCTCGGCTGCCTTCTGAATGTCGGTCGTCATAATCAGTTGCTCCCCTTCGTCACGTCGCGGCCGTGCTCGGCAGCAATCCTCTTGTCGTTCTCGTAGTAGCCAAGGCTCATCCGTACGGAAGTTCCCAGCGTCTCGAATACCTCGGGGCGAGAGTCGCGCAGTTCGGCGAGCGCTTCCATGCGCTCATCTCGCTTGAATGCGTCGGCGCGAATCCGTCCCTTATCCCGCTTTCCGTCCAGGAACTCGGCGCGGTCGAGAAATTCATTCATCATTGCTTCCTTGCTGCGCGTTAGGGCATGAAAAAGCCCCTGCGTGCATCACGTCAGGGGAGAAACAGAGTTCAGGTCATTGCCTGATGTATTGAAGGTCAGCTCTGCGCAGGAATACCTTCCGGGGCGTTGATCAGCGCTCGCGCAGCCATCTGCGTGGCCTGGTATATGTCCGTGCGGCAGTCCGCCGAGCAGTAGAGCGGGCGACGCCCCCGCCCGACGTAGTGCAGTTCGTTCGAGCAGTTCGGGTGTGCGCAGATGCCGGAACCCGTATCCTCGGCGCGCTGCCGCGCGTCGGCCACGAGGGCGAGCGTTGTACGTGCGGCGGCCTGGTCGCCGTTCAGTGCGTCCCGTGCGGCGCCCTCAGCGCGTCGCAGCAGCGCGCAGACCTCGATGTGTCGTGTGGTGTCCATCGCGCCTCTCAGACGGGTTTCAGGCGCCGCGACGGGCCCTGAACGTGGTTCGTGTGGACGGAAGTTGCCCGCATGTTCCGGGGCCGGTGACCCCCGAGACTGGGCCGCTTCCTGGTTCACGGATAGTAGGGACCAAGGGTTGTCCGCAAAACTATTCAGGTCAGACGAATCGGACACCAAGTGTGATGCAGGCAACATTTCAATGTGTCGGAATCCTCGGCAGCCACCGTCGAGTGGACGGAGGGCAGCGAAGGGGTGTTGAGGGTGACGACAGAGACCCCCTGCTCTCTTCTCTCTAGGTTTTTCTTGGCTTCCCCAAAAACAGTCGAAGTTCGACACCCCCAACACCTTTTCGCCCCTCGCTGTTGAGCGGCCCCACCATGGCTCCGCCCGCTGGTCGGCTAACTGCGGGCACAGCGAAGCCCCGGCGTTCCGCGAAGGACTGCCGGGGCTGTGGGGAGGCGTCAGAGGGCGGACAGCGCCTCTTCGTCGTCCTCGTGGTCCTCATCCGACTCAAGGCGACGCCAGTTCAGCGTCACCCGGTCCTCGACCGCGATGTACTTCCGGGTCTCAGGGTCCCGGCCAGGGCCGACGGAGACGCCCTCAAGGAAGAGGTCGAGGAACTCGCGGCGCTTGAACACGTCCCACCCAGCCCACGGGGAACCAGGGCCCAGCGGGTTCTCTCCCGGTTCGTGCCATTCCGACGGAACCCGGATCGCTGCGGAGGTCACTTCGCTCAGTTCTTCCAACTTCGCCGTGCACTGGTCCTCGAAGCTCCGGTACTGCGTCATCGTCGCCCGCCACATGGCGAGTTCGTCGCGCCCTCGGTAGAGCCCCGCCTTGCGGTCGGCCTGGAGTTCGGCGATGGAGTTCCGGACGTGCTCAAGGTGCGCTTCCGTCTCGCGCCGCTCCTCCTGGACTCCGGACAGGTCACGCTGTAGCGCGAATCGGAGTGCCGCCTCCGCGAGCCATTCCCTGTCCTCTTCGTCGTCGATGTCCGCAGCGTGGAGCCGTGCCCAGACACAGCCCGCCACGTAGCCGTCGAGCTGGTCGCGTTTGATGCTCAGGCCGCCGTGGCCCTTGGGATTGGCGCACATGTAGTAGTCCTGCCCGCCGTTGTTCTTGCTCTGACCCATGGAGCCCGAGCAGATCCCGCAGGTCGTGAAGCGCCAGCCGCTCAGGAGGGTGGGCGTGGCCTCCCCGCCGGGCTGCCTGTTGGCCTTCGTGCGCTTGCTTCGCCGCTCCTGGAGTTCCAACCACCTGGCCCCCTCGATGACTCCCCGGTGGGGCGTCATCGGTACCCCTGCCTCGTTCCTGGCGATCACGTTCACGTACGCCTTGCCCCGCTTCACTCGTTCACTGGCGAAGCCTCCGATGGCCGGGTGGGAGAGGATCCAGCGCACCGTCTGAGGACGCCACCGGATGGGGCTGTCATCCTTCGACACACGCCGCTTCTTGATGGACTGCATCCGCTTGTCGGTGGCCCGTCGTTCGGCCTCACCGGGCGCCGGTACTTCCTCTGACGCCAGCGTCGTCGCGATCTTGTTGTCCGAGATCCCGGCCAGCGACATTTCCACCATGCGCTCGACGATCGCGACGTGCTCCGGGTTGTCCTCGTCCGGCTCAAGGACCGACACCACAAGGTTGCCGATCTTCTCTCGGACAGCGCGCATCGCGTACGGAGCTGAGCTGGAGTGCCGGCCGCCGACCGCCTTGATCTCGTCCTTGGCTCCGCGCAGGCGTTCCGCCTTGATGTCGCTGTCCTGCTTCGCGAGTGCCGCGATCAGCGCGAAGATCGCGACGCCGATCGGATTCGACGTGTCGAGGAACGGTTCGAGTACGGAAACGAAGCGAACGCCGTACTTCTTGAACTCCTTGTCGATGTCCAGCGCGTCATGCGCGCCCTTGCGGGTCAGCCGCGACAGCTCGTTGACCACCACCACGTCGACCTCACCCGCGCGCACGGCGGACATGAGGTCTTCGAAAGCCGGGCGGACCGCGTTGGGATCCCAACCGGACCTTCCGACGTCTTTGAAGGCGTGAACGACCTCCCACCCCCGGCTCGCCGCCAGCGCCTCACCGGCCGCGAGCTGTGCCTCTGGGGACGCCTCGGACGAGTCCGAGCGGGCCTTGCTCTGGCGCGCGTACACGGCGACTCGCACCGTGTCGAGTTGTTCGGATCCGACGACCGACACGAACGGGGTCAAGATCTCTCACCTGCTCTCTTCTGTTGTTGAAGCTCTACCAAGCTCTACCGGTTAGTTACCCATAGAAAGTGACCCAGATGACCCAGCTCCACAGCCCGAAGGCGAGCAGGAACAAGGACACGGGGCGGCTGAGCTTCATACCCCCAGTATCCTGCCCGCCCTCCGCCGGGACGTCCGGGGGTGGGCTGTCCCGGCGGCCTTCACGGCGAGTCATCAACCCGATAACCA
Organism: Streptomyces sp. NPDC004609; assembly: GCF_042873655.1. Classification (NCBI taxonomy): domain Bacteria; kingdom Bacillati; phylum Actinomycetota; class Actinomycetes; order Kitasatosporales; family Streptomycetaceae; genus Streptomyces; species Streptomyces sp. NPDC004609. The sequence continues at coordinate 219,931 of NZ_JBIALS010000008.1, forward strand.
TATTTTCCCTGTCTCCGGGTACTTTTCCGTCCGTGTCTGTACTGAAGAAGACCGCGCTGACCGTCGCCGCCGCCTCCCTGCTGCCACTCCTCGTCGCCGCCCCCGCCTCCGCGACCGCCCACGACGACAAGGCCGCGAAGGAGCGCAGGTCCACGGCACCGAAGCAGCCGATCCCGCCGGCCACCATGTCCACCGTCGGGGGCACGCTGCTCGGGAAGCCGGGAACCCAGGTCCGGCTGGGCGCCAGCGCTCCCGTACTCCCCGGGGAACTGAGCGGACGGTCCTGGATCGTGGCCGACGCGGAGACCGGTGACGTCCTGGCCGCGCACAACTCGCACTGGCGGCTGCCCCCCGCCTCCACGCTCAAGATGCTCTTCGCGGACACCCTGCTCCCCAAGCTGCCCAAGAAGGCCGCCCACACGGTCACCGACGAGGATCTCGCGGAGGTCGGCTCGGGCAGCAGCCTCGTCGGCATCAAGGAGGACCACGCCTACACGGTCCACGACCTGTGGCTCGGAGTCTTCCTGCGCTCCGGCAACGACGCCGTCCACGTCCTGTCCGCGATGAACGGCGGCATCCCCCGGACCGTCGAGGACATGCAGGCGCACGCCGAGGAGCTCCAGGCACTGGACACCCGGGTCGTCTCCCCCGACGGTTACGACGCGGCCGGCCAGGTCTCGTCCGCGTACGACCTCACCCTGATCGCCCGCAGCGGTCTCCAGAAGAAGGACTTCCGCGAGTACTGCTCCACCGTCAGCGCCGAGTTCCCCGGCACGATGAAAAACGGTGTGCGCGACACGTTCGAGATCCAGAACACCAACCGGCTCCTCACCGGCGACGACGGGGTGCCGCTCTACAAGGGGATCGCGGGGGTGAAGAACGGCAGCACCACGCACGCGGGCGCGACCTTCACCGGTGTCGCCGAGCGGAACGGCAAAGTGCTCCTCGTCACGGTCATGAATCCGGACTCCGGCGAGGGCCAGGCCGTCTACAGGGAGGCCGCCCGCCTTCTCGACTGGGGTTTCGCGGCCTCCGGGAAGGTCACCCCGGTGGGCGAGCTGGTGGCGCCGAGGGGCGCCGAGCCGCCGGTGCCCGCCGGGGCCGAACCGGCCAAGAACGGCCCCCAGGCGCAGACGGTCGCCGCCGCCGGGGACGGCTCCTCGGGGGGTGTCGGCACGGCGCTCGCGATCTCGGGCGGTGTGCTGGTGGCCCTGGCCGGGGGCGTGTTCCTGGTCAACCGCCGCTGGCCGTCGGGGCGCGGCTGAGGCGGGAGGAAGCGGGAGAGGCCCACGCCGGGCCGGGGGTGCGAGGGGGCCTGCGGCCGACGCGGGCCCTCGCTCAGGCACCGGCCGACGCGGGCGGCGCCGGTGCGCGGGCCCTGGCTCACACGCGAGCCGACCGGACGCGGGCGGACTCAGGGGCGCGGGCCCCGGCTCATCACGCGAGCCGGTCGGACGCGGGCGGACTCAGAGGCGCGGGCCCCGGCTCTCACGCGAGCCGGTCGGACGCGCGGGGGCCCGGCGCAGGGCGTCCTGCCCGGCGCGGACCCCGCACGGGTTGTCGGCCGGGCGCGAGGGCCTGCCCGTGTACGCGCGGGCGGCGCCGGTCACCCGGTACGGCTCCCGCCGGTTCACCCGGCCCGTCGGGCGGAGGTTCCGCCGGAGGAGCCGCTGTTCTTCGTCTCCCCCTCACGCGCCGATTCCCCGTGGGACTTCCCGTCCTCGCCCGGTGTCCCGTCCCCGCCCGGTGTCCCGTCCCCGCCCGGTGTCCCGTCTTCGGTACGTGTCCCGCCCTCCTCACCTGCCCCGTCCTTGCTGCCCGTCGCCGTCCAGGCCGCGCAGAACAGCAGCAGCTTCGCCGTGAAGTTGATCCACAGCAACAGGGCGATCGGCACGCCGAAAGCCCCGTACACGCTCTTGCTCGCGACCCCGCTGAGATAGCCGCTGAGCAGCAGCTTGAGCAGTTCAAAGCCGACCGCGCCGATCAGCCCGGCCGTCAGCAGGCGGTGGCGCGGCGGATGCACACCGGGCAGCAGGGTCAGCAGATACAGCAGCATCAGGAAGTCGGCGACGACGGCGATGGCGATCGCCGCGATCCGCAGCAGTACGCCCCCGGCCCCGCCCTCGCCGAGGCCGAGCCGGTCGGCCGACCAGCCGACGGCGGTGGAGCCGAGTGCGGACGCGGCGAGCGAGGCCAGCACGACTCCGCCGAGGCCGAGCAGGACGGCACCGTCCTTCACCTTGCGGATGACGGGGTTGTCGTCGCCCTTGTCGTCGAGCCCCCACACCGCCCGCAGACAGTCCCGTATCGAGCCGACCCAGCCGATACCGGTGAGCAGCAGCAGCGCTCCGGCGACGACCCCGACCGTGCCGGCGTTGGCCACCAGGGAGTTGATGTCGAGCTGGTCCGAGATACCCGGCACCTGCTGGCTGAGCTTGTTCTCCAGCTCGGTGAGGCGGCCCTGGCTGAGCAGCGCGGCGGCGATGGCCGCCGCGACGGTGATCAGCGGGAACATCGCGAGGAAGCTGATGAAGGTGATCGCGGCGGCGAGCCGCGTCCAGTGGGCGCGCTCCAGGGTCTCGTACGAACGCCAGGCGTGCGTACGCATCAGCCGGGCCACCAGGGGCCCGATCACGGGGAGCCTGCTCAACCAGTCCATGGCGTACGCGTACCCTTCTGCCGTTCGGCCACCGGTGCGCTCACAGGTCGGCGACCGCCAGCCCGTACATCCCCGCCCACACCAGCCCGATGACGGCGAGCGCGCGGTCGCGCAGCACCACGTCCTCGGGGGCTCCGGCGGTGCCGCGGTCGGCGAAGACCGCGTACCGCAGCACCGCCAGGATGAACGCGATCATCGACAGCTGCCGCCAGGGCAGCAGCGCGGAGTCGGCGACTCCACCGCTCTCCAGGGCCCAGAGGCAGTACGCGAGCACCGCGACCCCGGCCGCGAGCTGCCACACGAAACGCAGATACCCGGTCGTGTACTCGTTGAGGAGCGCACGCGTCGCCCCCTTGTCGCCCTCCATCTGTACGGCCTCCGAGTACCGCTTGGCGGCGACCATGAACAGCGCGCCGAAGCCGGTGGTGATCAGGAACCAGCGCGAGAGCGGGATGCCGAGTGCGACCCCGCCGACCATCGCGCGCATCAGAAAGCCGGTCGTCACGACGGCCATGTCGACGACCAGGACGTGCTTCAGCCAGACACAGTAGGCCAGCTGCATGGAGAGATACGCGGTGATCAGCGCGCCCGTCATGGCGTTGCACAGGGTCACGGCGCCGGTGACGGCGAGGGCGGCGAGGATCGCGCCGGTGATGTAGGCGACCGGTACGGGCACGTCCCCGGCGGCGACGGGCCGGTGGCGCTTGACCGGATGGGCGCGGTCGGCGTCGGCGTCACGGGCGTCGTTGACCAGATAGACGGCCGCGGCGGCGGCGGTGAACAGCGCGAAAACGAGGGCCAGTTGACGGGCGGTGTACGGGGACGCCAGCTCCCCGGCCGCGGCGGGCGCGGCCATGACCAGGACGTTCTTGACCCACTGCCGGGGCCGGGCGGTCCTCAGCAGCCCCCTGGGCAGACTGAGGGCCCGGGGCGGCACGGGCTTTCCCGGCTGCCGTCCGGATCTCTCCGGCTCCGGCCGTTCGAGCAGTGCGGTGCGGTGCTCGGTCACCGCCCCCGCCCCCCGTCCCCGGCTGCCCACCGCGCCCCCAGCCGTGCGGCGATCCCTCCGAGCGCGACACCCGCGACGACGTCCGTCGGGTAGTGCACCCCCGCGACCAGCCGCGACACACACATCGCGGCGGCGACCGGCGGCACGAGATGCCGCCCGGCGGGCATGAGTGCTCCGAAGGCGACCACGGCCGCGGCGGCGGAGGTCGCGTGCGAGCTGGGAAAGGAGTGCGCACCGGCCGTGCGGACGAGGGGCGTACGGCTCCCGGCCCCGCTCCCGTCGGCGCGGGCGCCGTCCCGCCCGCCGGGCCGCTGCCCGCCGCCTCGTACCGTCGCGGAGATGTCCGCCGAACCGGACACGGGCCGGGTCGCAAAACCGGTCGTAAAGTCGGCCACCGAACCGGACACGGGTCCGGTCACCGCACCGATCACGAAGCCGGGTGGGGAACCCGTCAGGGATCCGGCCTCCGCCCCGGACGCGGAGCCGTCCCGGACCCCTGCCACCGAGCCGTCCCGGGACCCTGGCACGGAACCGTCCCCGCCCCCGGCCACCGAGCCGGACACCAAACCGACCCGGGACCCTGCCGCGAGCCCGGCCTCCGAACCCGCCGCCGGACCGGACACCGAGCCGACCCGGGACCCTGCCGCGAGCCCGGCCGCCGAACCCGCCGCCGGGCCGGACGCCGGAGCGGTCATGGGTCCGGCCCCGCGCCCCCCTGCGGCCGGCTCCGCCATCCCCGGCCGGGGACGGCGGACCACGCGCTTCACCGCCATGCTCGCCAGATGCGCGCCCGCGACCAGGGCCGTGGCCCGGAGCCAGGGGCCGCGCCTGGCGCGGTCGGCCGCGGCGCCCGTGAGCCCCGTAGCGAGCCAGAGCGCGCCGTGTTCTCCGGCGAAGGAGAGCGCGCGGGCCGCCGCCGCGATACCGGGCTGGTTTCCGCAGTCGCGCATCGCCGCCAGCAGCCGTCTGTCGGCCGCCGCGTACGGCGCGTGGTCGACGTATCTCATTCGCCACCCCTTCTCATGAGCCGGACGTGACTCTTCTGGGCGATCGGCCGACTTTCACGTCCTTCTTTGATGACACTCGTTTAATCACCCATTTCGGCGAGTCCGTGAGGCACTGCAAAAATGTGGGCATAAGCGGCGATACGGTCACGAGTATGGCTGCCGACACCCGCACCACACCCACCACCGACTTCGACGACTCGTTCGTGTCCGTCACCGGCTGGGGGCGTACCGCTCCGACGGTCGCGTATCTGATGCGGCCCCGAACCCACCAGGAAGCCGCCGCGGCGGTACGGGAGTGGGGCGCGCGCGGCGGGATCGCGCGGGGGCTCGGCCGGGCGTACGGGGACGCGGCGCAGAACGCGGGCGGCACGGTCCTCGACATGACCGCCCTCGACCGCGTCCACTCCATCGACGCGAGCGGCGGAACCGTCGTCTGTGACGCGGGGGTCAGCCTGCACCGGCTGATGGAAGTGCTGCTTCCGCTCGGCTGGTTCGTGCCCGTGACACCGGGCACCCGGCACGTCACCGTCGGCGGTGCGATCGGCGCCGACATCCACGGCAAGAACCACCACGTCAGCGGCTCCTTCTCACGCCATGTCAGCTCACTGGAGCTGCTGACCGCGGACGGCACCGTCCACACCGTCCTGCCGGGCACGGACCTGTTCGACGCGACCGCGGGCGGCATGGGCCTGACCGGGGTGATCCTCTCGGCGACCATCCGGCTGCACCGGGTCGAGACCTCGATGATGTCCGTGGACACGGAACGGGCCACCGACCTCGACGACGCGATGGCCAGACTCAGCGCCGGTGACCAGCGCCACCGCTACTCCGTCGCCTGGATCGATCTGCTGGCACGCGGGCGCGCGCTCGGCCGCTCGGTCATCACCCGGGGGGAGCACGCGCCCCTCGCCGCGCTGCCCGCGCGCGCCCGCCGGGCGCCCCTCACGTTCCGGCCGGGACAGTTGCCCGCCGCGCCCGCCTTCGTACCCGGGGGTCTGCTCACCCGTACCACGGTCGGGCTGTTCAACGAGTTCTGGTACCGCAGGGCCCCCCGCTCCCGGACGGGCGAACTCCAGCGGCTCTCCACGTTCTTCCACCCGCTGGACGGCGTCCCGCACTGGAACCGGATCTACGGCCGCGACGGCTTCGTGCAGTACCAGTTCGTGGTCGGCCACGGCCGGGAGGAGACGCTGCGCCGGGTCGTACGCCGGATCGCGCGCCGCGGCTGCCCCTCCTTCCTCGCGGTCCTCAAGCGGTTCGGCGCGGCTGACCCCGGATGGCTGTCCTTCCCGATGCCCGGCTGGACGCTGGCGCTGGACATCCCCGCCGGCCTTCCCGGCCTGGGCGCGTTCCTGGACGAGCTGGACGAGGAGGTCGCCGGCGCGGGCGGCCGGGTCTATCTCGCGAAGGACTCCCGGCTGCGGCCCGAACTGCTCGCGGAGATGTACCCCCGGCTCGCCGACTTCCGCGCGCTGCGGACCCGGCTCGACCCCCAGGGGGTCTTCACCTCCGACCTCTCCCGCCGGCTCGCGCTCTGAGCCACCCCGGCCCGTTCGCACCCTCCCGGCCCGTTCGCACCCCGCCCGGCCGTTCGCACCCCGCCCGGCCGTTCGCACCCCGCCCGGCAGGCATCGGCAGACCCACGCCCCGCTCCACCCCCACCTCCCCCTCCCCCAGGACCTCTCAAGGAGTCACCGGTCATGAAGGACGCCTTCGGCACCCCGCAGTCCCTGCTCGTCCTCGGTGGCACATCCGAGATCGGGCTCGCCGTCGCCCGCCGGCTGATCGCCCGCCGCACCCGTACGGTCTGGCTCGCGGGCCGCCCCTCCCCCGACCTCGAAGCCGCGGCCGAGGGGCTGCGCGCGCTCGGCGCCGACGTGCGTACGGTCGCCTTCGACGCGCTGGACCCCGCCCTCCACGAGGAGTCGCTGGGCAAGGTCTTCGCGGAGGGCGACATCGACATGGTGCTGCTCGCCTTCGGCCTGCTGGGGGACCAGGCCAACGACGAGGGCGACCCCCCGGCCGCCGTCCGGGTCGCGCAGACCAACTACACGGGAGCCGTCTCGGCGGGACTCGTATGCGCCGCCTCGCTCCAGAACCAGGGGCACGGCTCGCTGGTCGTGCTCTCCTCGGTCGCCGGGGAGCGCGCCCGGCGCACCAACTTCATCTACGGCTCCAGCAAGGCCGGTCTCGACGCCTTCGCCCAGGGACTCGGGGACGCGCTGCACGGAACGGGCGTGCACGTGATGGTCGTACGCCCCGGATTCGTCCGGACGAAGATGACGGCCGGCCTCCCCGACGCGCCGCTCGCCACCACGCCCGAGGCGGTCGCCCTCGCCGTGGAACAGGGGCTCCGGCGCAGGTCGGAGACGGTGTGGGTACCGGGTGCGATGCGTGTGGTGATGTCGGCGCTGCGTCATGTCCCGCGCCCGCTGTTCCGCAGGCTGCCGGTGTGACGCGTCCCCGGTGGGCGCCGCGGGCGGGCGTGATCAGTACGGGAGCCCGATCAGGCCCCAGCCCCGTGCCCCGGCCCGCGTGACCACCTCGCCCCACTCGCGCATGAGCGCGACGGCGTCGTCGAAGGTGTCGGGGCGGCCCGCCCAGCCGAGGGCCTCGGCGTCGAAGGGCTCGCGGAGTTCCGCCAGCCGCGGCGCCGCCAGTTCCCAGGCGCGGACGAGCTCCGGCACCTCGTCCGGCGCGCGGAGCAGAAGCACCCGGGGGCGCCACGGTGCGGGGTCGTCCGGGAAGCCGCCCGCAGGCGGCGGGTCGTCATCCGGGTCCGTCCCCGCGCCGCCGCCCGGACCGTCCCCCACCAGGCCGCCCAGGAAGCGGTCGAGGGCGTCCCGCAGGCCGGGCGCGGCCGCTGCCCTCATGTCGCCCCAGGCATTGGCCAGATGGACGTGCCAACCGTACGAACCGCTGGTCCCGAAGAACCGGTACTCGGCACACCACGACGACTGGCGCGGCCATACCCAGCCGCCCCGCACCGCGAGGCCGGCCTCCTCGCACGGGACACAGCAGAAGGACGGGTACACGGCATCGGTCAGCGCCTCCAGGCGCCCGGCCGCCGGTATCCGGGCCAGCCGCTCCCAGTCGGCCATGACCACGGTGATGTCCAGTCCCATCGGCGCAGGCTAACAACCGGGCGCGGATCCGAGGGCCGCGCGACCGGGGCTCCGCGCCCGACCGGCCGGACACGTCCTACGTGAAGGGCGCCGCCGCGGGCTCGTCGACCGGGGAGCCCTGCGACGGTACGCCTCCGATGCCGCCCCCGAAGGCGTACTCGTGCAGCTTGCGCCACACCCCGTCCGGGCCCTGCTCGTACAGCGCGAACGAGGCGCAGGTCCAGGCCGCCTCGAAAGCGGCCAGTTCCTCGTACGCCCGGTCCATCGCCTCCTCGGCGATGCCGTGCGCGACGGTCACGTGCGGGTGGTACGAGAACTGGAGCTCGCGCACCAGCGGCCCGGACGGCTCCCGCACCTGCTGCTGGAGCCGGGAGCAGGCCGCCGCGCCCTCGACGACCTGGACGAAGACGACGGGGGAGACCGGGCGGAACGTTCCGGTCCCGCAGAGCCTCATGGGGAACGGCCTGACCGCCATGGCCACCCCGGTCAGATGCTCCTCGATCCCGGGCATCGCCCCGGGGTCGACCTGGGTGGGCGGAAGGAGGGTGACATGGGTGGGAATGCCGTGCGCGGCAGGATCCCCGAAGCTCGCGCGCCGCTCCTGGAGCAGGCTGCCGTAGGGCTCCGGGACCGCGATCGAAACGCCGAGCGTTACGGTCCCCACGTCGTTCTCCTCAGTCGTCTCGCGGCTGTCCTGCCGGGCTGCTGTTCGGTCTGTCGTGCGATCTGTCGTACGGTCCGCCGCGCGTGGGCCGCGCGGCTGCCCGCCGAGGTCCGCCGAGTGTTCGCCGGCTGTCCGCCGGTCGAGCCCTCGGGCGGGCTCTCGGGTCGTGCGTGCTCGTGCTCTCTGGTCGTCCTGTCCGTCGTCCAGCCGCCAGTGTGGCGGCTGGACGACGGATGTGGCCAGAGGCGTTGGACACACTGGCCCGCGACCATCCGGCCCTGCTAGGTGCTCCGCCGCAGCTCAGGCCGGTGCCGGACCCTGAATCCCCGCACGCTTCAGGGTCCGGACCGGTGGGTGTCGCGGGGGGCCGGGTGGCTGGATTCAGTGCTTGGCGGGCAGGAATCCGACTCTGTCGAACGCCGTGGCGAGCGTCTCCGCGGCCACGGAACGCGCCTTCTCCGCGCCCTTGGCGAGGATCGAGTCCAGCGTCTCGGGGTCGTCGAGGTACGCCTGCGTACGGCTGCGGAACGGCGTGACGAACTCCACCATCACCTCGGCGAGGTCCGTCTTCAGCGCGCCGTACATCCTGCCCTCGTACTCCTTCTCCAGCTCGGCGACCGTCCGGCCGGTGAGGGTGGAGTAGATGGTGAGCAGATTGCTGACACCGGGCTTCTCGACGGGGTCGAAGCGGATCACCGTGTCGGTGTCGGTGACCGCGCTCTTGACCTTCTTCGCGGTCGCCCGGGGCTCGTCGAGCAGATTGATCAGGCCCTTGGGGGTGGACGCCGACTTGCTCATCTTGCTCGTCGGGTCCTGGAGGTCGTAGATCTTCGCGACCTCCTTGACGATGTACGGCGCCGGGAGGGTGAAGGTCTCGCCGAAGCGGGTGTTGAAGCGCTCCGCGAGATCGCGGGTCAGCTCGATGTGCTGGCGCTGGTCCTCGCCCACCGGGACGGCGTCCGCCTGGTACAGCAGGATGTCCGCGACCTGGAGGATCGGGTAGGTGAACAGCCCGACCGTGGCCCGGTCGGCGCCCTGCCTGGCCGACTTGTCCTTGAACTGCGTCATCCGGGACGCCTCGCCGAAGCCGGTGAGGCAGTTCATGATCCAGCCGAGCTGCGCGTGCTCGGGCACATGGCTCTGGATGAACAGGGTGCAGCGATCGGGGTCCAGCCCGGCCGCGAGGAGCTGGGCGGCGGCGAGCCGGGTGTTGGCGCGCAGCTCGGCGGGGTCCTGCGGAACGGTGATCGCGTGCAGGTCGACGACCATGTAGAAGGCGTCGTGGGTCTCTTGCAGCGCCACGTACTGACGGATCGCTCCGAGGTAGTTCCCGAGGTGGAACGAGCCTGCGGTGGGCTGGATACCGGACAGAGCGCGGGGTCGGAGTGCGGCCATGGTTCTCATTCTCTCAGGTGTGGAACCGATGTCCGGCCGCCGGTGTATCAAAGGTGTGAGCACGCGGGAGGGGACCCTGGAGGGGGGCCGCAGCGTCGTCGACGAGCAGGCTGTGATCGCTCGGGTGCGCGCCGGAGAGCCGGAGGCGTACGCGGAGCTGGTGCGCGCCCATACGCAGGTCGCGCTGAAGGCGGCGGTCGCGTTCGGCGCGGGGGCGGACGCGGAGGACGTGGTGCAGAGCGCGTTCCTCAAGGCGTATCAGGCCCTGGGCCGGTTCCGGGAGGGCGCCGAATTCCGGCCCTGGCTGCTGCGGATCGTGGTCAATGAGACGAGGAACACCGTGCGCTCGGCCGGGAGGCTGAGAGCGCTGGCGGGCCGGGAGGCACTGCTGCTCGGCCCGGAGCCGCTGATACCGGAATCGGCGGATCCGGCGGTGGCCGCCGTCCGGGAGGAGCGGCGGGAGCAGCTGATAGCGGCACTGGACGAGCTGAGCGAGGAGCAGCGCCAGGTCGTGGCCTACCGCTATCTGCTGGAGATGGACGAGGCGGAGACGGCGGAGGCGCTGGGCTGGCCGAGGGGGACGGTGAAGTCCCGGCTGAGCAGGGCGCTGGCGAAACTGGGGCGGTCGATAGGGGCGACGGGAGGTGAGGAGCATGAGTGAGGACTTCGGCGCCGCCGCCGGTGGAGACGGGGGCAGGAGCAGGAACGGGGACGGGAGCAGGGGCAGGGACGGGGGCAGGGGCAGGGACGGGGGCAGGGGCAGGGACGGGGGCAGCGGGCGGGACCGCGAGACACCGGCCCCCGACACCCTGGCCGAGGAGCTGCGGGCGATCGGGCGCGGGATGAAGGTCCCGGATGTCGACGGCGAGACGATGGCGGAGCGCGTGCTCGCCCAGCTCCTCGCCGATGCGGTTCCGGTGCCGCCTCCCGGTCGCGCCGAGCGGCTGCGCGGCTGGGCGCGCCGGAGATGGCGCGCCCTGACGATGCTCCTGTCCGGGGTGCTGGTGGTGCTGGCGCTCACTCCCCCGGTGCGGGCGGCGGTGGTGGACTGGTTCGACTTCGGCGGTGTCGAGGTGCGGTACGACCCGTCCGCGACCCCGGCTCCGGGCGCTCCCGTCCCCGGCTGCCCGGCGCCGGTCACCCTGGCGGAGGCCGAGCGCCGGGCGGGCTTCCGCGCGCTGGTCCCGGAGAAGCTCGGCCCTCCGGACGCGGTCTCGGTCGCGGAGAGGCCGGGTGACCGCGCGATGCTGACCCTGTGCTGGGGCGGCCCCGACCGGACGGTCCGGCTGGACCAGTTCCCGGCGCGGCTGGACTTCGGCGTCGCCAAGCTGAGCGCTCACCGCCCCGATTGGGTCTCCATGGCCGGAGGCACGGGCCTGTGGTTCCGCAGCCCCCACCTCCTCCGTTTCGCGCTGCTCGACGACCGGACCGGCACCTGGACGGAGTCCGGACGGACCGCGGGCCCCACCCTGCTGTGGCTCACCTCCGACGAACGCACCACGCTCCGTCTGGAGGGCGTCGACGCGCTGCCCGACGCCCGGGAAGTCGCCGAATCGACCCCGTGAGGCACCGCTCCGGCCGGTCGTCCGCGCCGCGCCGGGTCTCCGTGGCCCCGCCCTGAAATCGGTGGGCGCGGAGTGGGAACGGGATCGCGGTGGGCGGTGTATCAGAGGTGACGCGGTACGGAGGGACCGTACCGGCGCATCGGGTGACCGATCTATCGACAGGGGGAAGTATGCGACTGCTGCGACGACTTGCCGCGCTGGCGGCGGCGCTGGTGCTCGGCCTCGCGTTCGCGCCGAGCGCGGTGGCGGGTGGACCGACGAGTGTGCTGCTGGTGTCTCCGTCGACCGGTGAGACGGCCTCGCTGTATGCCGACGACAGGAAGTACACGACCCTTCAGGACCAGCTGGGCGGCGGCTTCGACCAGCCCCAGGGCGGGGCGAAGCCGCCGACCGGACCGGATCTGAACGGCCGGCTCGGCCAGATCAATGTGACCTGGATGGTCCATGACGCGCAGCCCTGGCGCTGGGATCGCGTCTATCTCGGCTCCGACCCCCGCGTGGTGTGGATCCACTCGACGGTGACGGAGACGGGCGCGGACGCCTGGTCCGAGCCGGGCGCCTGGCACCGGGCCGAGGACCCGCGCGCCCTGACCGCGCTGCTCCGCTCCCTGGGGATCTCGGCCGAGAAGACCGCGACCGGCGAGGGCGGGGTGACCCCGGTGGCGCCCACCTTCGAGCCGCCCGGGGCGGAGGAGGGGAAGCGGGCCGGGGCCGACGACCCCGTCCCGGCCACCAGGACGGCCGCCGCGTCCTCGGACGCGACGGCCAACTGGTGGTGGGCGATACCGGGCCTGGTCACGGGGGCGGTGCTGACCGTCCTCCTGCGCCCCCTGCTCTCCCGGCTCCCGCGCCCGTCTTTCAGGAGGCCCGGCGGCCGCCGGGGCAAGGAGCCCCGCGGACAGCTCCTGGACGGCTGACCGCCCGACTCCGGCCACGGACCGCGCCCGGGGCCGGGCGTCTCAGCCCCGGTCCACGGCCAGGCCCGGGACCACGGGTCGGACCGGGACCACGGGTCGGACCGGGACCACGGGTCGGACCGGGACGGGGCCGGGACCGGAACCCGGGGTGAGACGTCGGCTCGGACCTGAACCGGGCCGGGACCACGGCTCGGACCAGGACCGGGCCCCCGGGCCGGGACCCGGGCTGAGACGCCCGGGCCCGACTCGGCCCGAGGCCAGAGCGGGGCCAGGGCTCCGGGGCCGGGAGGCCGGGGCGCGGGGCCACGGACCGGCGGCGGGGACCGGGAGCATGACCACCGCGAGCACGGCGATGATCGGGGAGACCACCAGCGTGACCCATGGCCCGCGCGGGAACACGGGCGCCGTAGCCCCTGGTGTCCGGGGCGGAGGCGGTCGAGGTCGCCCGGGACGTCATCCGCGCGGGTACGGACCCGGCCACCGGCTGGGACCGTTCCCGCCCGGATCATCCGATCGCCGGTCCGGGTTGTGCCGCTGACGGATGTGCGGTGGGCGCTGATCGAGCCGCTCGGCGCGATGATCCACACCGGGACACCGGGACACCGGGACACCGGGACACCGGGACACCGGGACACCGGGACACCGGCTATGCGGAGAGCCCCGGCGCGGGATACGCGGACATCAGCTCGGCGACCTCGGCGCGGATGGCGGCGAGCGCGTCCTCGTCGCCGGAGCCCGCCGCGTTCACGCTCCGGTCGATCCAGTCGGCGACGGCGGCCATGTGTTCCGTACCGAGACCACGCGAGGTGAGGGAGGGGGTGCCGATGCGGATGCCGGACGGGTCGAAGGGCTTCCTCGGGTCGTAGGGCACGGTGTTGTAGTTGACGACGATCCCGGCCCGGTCGAGGGCCTTCGCCGCCACCTTGCCGGGCACGTCCTTGGGGGTGAGGTCCATCAGGATCAGATGGTTGTCCGTGCCGCCCGACACCAGGTCGAAGCCACGGGCGAGCAGCGCCTCGGCAAGGGCGGCGGCGTTGGCGACGACCGCGTGGGCATAGGTCCGGAAGGAGGGCTGGGACGCCTCGTGGAGGGCGACCGCGATGGCCGCCGTGGTCTGGTTGTGCGGACCGCCCTGGAGGCCGGGGAAAACCGCCTTGTCGATGGCCTTGGCGTGCTCCTCGCGGGACATCAGGATCGCGCCGCGCGGGCCGCGCAGGGTCTTGTGGGTGGTCGTGGAGATCACATCGGCGTGCGGTACCGGAGAGGGGTGGGCGCCGCCCGCGATCAGCCCGGCGATATGGGCGATGTCGGCGACCAGGACCGCGCCGGCCTCCCGGGCGATCTCCCCGAACGCGGCGAAGTCGATGGTGCGGGGCAGCGCCGTGCCCCCACAGAAGATGATCTTCGGTCGCTCCTTCAGGGCGAGTTCACGGACCTCGTCGAAGTCGATGAGCCCGGTGTCCTGGCGTACGCCGTACTGGACGCCCCGGAACCACTTGCCGGTGGCCGAGACGCCCCAGCCGTGGGTGAGGTGGCCGCCCATCGGCAGGGCCATGCCCATCACGGTGTCGCCGGGCTCGGCGAAGGCGAGATAGACGGCGAGGTTGGCCGGGGAGCCGGAGTAGGGCTGGACGTTGGCGTGGTCGACGCCGAAAACGGCGCGGGCGCGGGCGACGGCGAGGCGTTCGACCTGGTCGATGATCTGCTGGCCCTCGTAGTAGCGGCGGCCCGCGTACCCCTCGCTGTACTTGTTCTGGAGCACGGTACCGGAGGCTTCCAGCACCGCGCTGGAGACATAGTTCTCGCTGGGGATCAGACGCAGGGTCGCGGCCTGGAGCTGTTCCTCGGCGCCGACGAGCGCGGCCAGTTCCGGATCCGCCGTGGAGAGTGCGGGGTGGGGCAGGGGAAGGGTCATGGTGTCCTCCGAGCTCACTGAGACGGTTCCCCGGAAGGGCTGCCCAGGTCACCGTCCGGCGGCGGACCCGGGCGCGCCCACCCGGGGGTGGGGTCGCCGGGGTACCCAGGCGGGCGGCACCTCGTGTGCTCCTGCACGCACGGCTCCCTCGGGGTTACTTCCCCGTACGCCAGTCGCCGCGCGTACGGTCAACTTTAGTGCTCGCGGAGACAGGAAGGTTTCCTCATACCCGCCGCGAGTGACGATAGGAACAGGGGCAGGGGGCCGTCCCAGCCGGACGACTTGCCCCACCGGACGCCTGTCACACCTGAACGGAGATCCCGTGTCTGCTTCGGAGAGTGCCATCGCCGCCGCGGAGGCCCACAGCGCGCACAACTACCACCCGCTCCCCATAGTCGTCGCCTCGGCCGACGGCGCCTGGATGACCGATGTCGAGGGCCGCCGCTATCTCGACATGCTCGCCGGGTACTCGGCACTCAATTTCGGCCATGGCAACCGCAGGCTGATCGACGCGGCCAAGGCGCAGCTGGAGAGAGTCACGCTCACCTCGCGGGCCTTCTACCACGACCGGTTCGCCGACTTCTGCGCCCAGCTCGCGCAGTTGTGCGGCATGGAGATGGTGCTGCCGATGAACACCGGGGCGGAGGCGGTGGAGACCGCGGTGAAGACCGCCCGCAAGTGGGGCTACCGCGTCAAGGGCGTCCCGGACAACATGGCGAAGATCGTCGTCGCCGCGAACAACTTCCACGGCCGGACCACGACGGTCATCAGCTTCTCCACGGATCCGGAGGCGCGGGCGGACTTCGGGCCGTACACCCCGGGGTTCGAGATCGTTCCGTACGGGGACCTCACCGCGATGGAGGCGGCGCTCACGGAGAACACCGTGGCGGTGCTGCTGGAGCCGATCCAGGGCGAGGCCGGGGTGCTGGTGCCGCCGCCGGGGTATCTCCCGGGGGTCCGCCGGCTCACCCGCGACCGGAATGTGCTGTTCATCGCGGACGAGATCCAGTCGGGGCTGGGGCGCACGGGAAAGACGTTCGCCTGTGAGCACGAGGACGTCGTGCCGGACATGTACGTCCTCGGCAAGGCCCTGGGCGGCGGTGTCGTACCGGTGTCGGCGGTCGTCTCCTCCAACGCGGTGCTGGGTGTGCACCGGCCCGGCGAGCACGGATCGACCTTCGGCGGCAATCCGCTGGCCTGCGCGGTGGCCCTGGAGGTGATCGCGATGCTGCGGACCGGGGAGTACCAGCAGCGCGCGGCCGAACTGGGCGAGCACCTCCACCACGAGCTGGGCCTGCTGACCGGCACCGGCGCGGTGGAGGCGGTGCGCGGACGCGGGCTGTGGGCGGGCGTGGACATCGCGCCCTCGCGCGGCACCGGCCGGGAGATCTCGGAGCAGTTGATGGACCGCGGTGTGCTGGTCAAGGACACCCACGGTTCGACGATCCGGATCGCCCCGCCGCTGGTGATCAGCAAGGAGGACCTCGACTGGGGCCTGGACCAGCTGCGGGCGGTCCTGACGGACTGACCTCCGCCGAGGTCTTCACGGTCGCGGGCCGGCCACCCCGCGCCGGGCCCCGCCCCGCGACCGTCACCCCCCGTATCCCTCGCCCCCGGGCCCTCGCCCCGCAGTCCGCCGCGCTGTAGCCGTCACCCCCGGGCCCCCGACCCGCGCCCGCCATTGCCCACCTGGCCCCGCCCCGTAGCCGTAACCCGGCCCCCGCCCGTGACGGCCCGCCTCGCACCCTCCGTGGTTGACGGCGAGCAGCGGGGAACCCCCGGTCCGCGGCCGGACCGAAGCGCGCCGCCCCGGAACCCACCTGTTCGACCGGTCGGGCCCTTCGGAAGGGTCGGTCCCTTCGACCGGTCGGGCAGCCGTTCGGGCCCCTTCGACCGGTCGGGTTCCGGGCGGGCTTCTTCGGACGGTCGGGTTCCGGGCGGGCTTCTTCGGACGGTCGGGCAAGCATTCTGATCTACAGTCAGTTTGTGCTCTTTGGGATGATGTGCGCGTTGGCTTCGGCGGTCTGCTACGGCACCGCCTCCGTTCTCCAAGCAGCCGCCGCCCGCGCCGCCGAACCCGGCACCGGCTCGGGCGTCGACGCGGCGCTGCTGCTGCGCGCCCTGCGGCAGTGGCGCTACCTCGTGGGGCTCGCGCTCGACGGGCTCGGCTTCGTCCTCCAGATCCTCGCCCTGCGCTCCATCCCCATCTACGCCGTGGGCGCGGCCCTCGCCGCCAGTCTCGCGGTCACCGCCGTGGTCGCCTCCCGGGTCCTGCGCGTCCGGCTCAGCGGCAGGGAGTGGGGTGCGGTCGGGGTGGTCTGCGCCGGGCTGGCGATGCTCGGGCTGGCGTCCGGTACGGAGGGCTCCGGCACCGGCCCGCCCGCACTGCGCTGGTCCATGCTGGGCATCGCCCTGGCCGTCCTCGTGGTCGGCGCGCTCGGGGGCCACCTTCCGGACAGGCCCCGCGCCCTGGTCCTCGGCCTCGGCGCGGGCGCGGGCTTCGGCGTCGTGGAGGTCTCGGTCCGGCTGATCGACTCGCTCGCGGTACCGGCGGTGTTCGGCAACCCGGCGCTGTACGCGCTGCTGCTCGGCGGAGGCGCGGCCTTCCTCCTGCTCACCTCGGCGCTCCAGCGGGGCTCGGTGACGGTGGCGACGGCGGGCCTGGTGATCGGCGAGACGATCGGCCCGGCGCTGGTGGGGGTGGTCTGGCTGGGCGACCGTACCCGTGAGGGACTGGAGTGGCTGGCGATCACGGGCTTCGTGGTGGCGGTCGCGGGTGCGCTGGCCCTGGCACGCTTCGGCGAACCGCCCGCCGGGGCGTCCGCCCCGAAGGACAGGGAACACCCGAAGGACAGCGGGCACGCGAACGACAACAGGCAGGCGAAGGACAGCAGGCAGGCGAAGGCACCCGACACGCGCGCCGCCCACCGGCCGGCCGGCGAACCCCCCGCCCCGCCGCCCTCCGGAACGAACCCGAGCCGCTGACCGGGGCAGATCCGGCCAGGCGACAGGTTCGTCCGTATGACTCCCGACAGCCACGGCAACGGCGACCGGCTCCCCGAGCACGCCCCCCACCTCGGCGCGTACCCCCAGGGCTGACCGGGGAGTGTCGTCACACTGCCGTCGTCCGCCCGGAGACCAGGCCGGGCACGCAGGGCAGGCCGGGCAGGCCAGGCACGCAGCGCAGGCCAGGCAGGCCGGGCAGGCCGGACTTCGACGAGATGGCCAGAGCCGCGGGGCACCAGCCGAGAGGCGCGAAAGGACCCGGCATCGACGGTGCCTGTGCGAGGAGTCGGCGCGGGAGTCCCCGTACGGCGGACCGGCCCGGCACGCGCCCGGGCCGACGCCCGTGGGGCGCCCGGGGCTGCGCACCACGCGGCCACCCGCCCGGACCGCCCCGCTGGTCGACCGCGTAGTGCCGCGCAGGTCGCCCCGCCCCGGAAATCGGCCGGCGCGCCCGTCGTCCCGCCCGTCGTCCCGCCCGTCGTCCCGTCCGTCATCCCGTCCCGGAAATCGACCGGCCCGCCCCGGCTCCGGTCGGCGCCCGCGGTGGGCGGTGGTGCGGCCCCGGCCGGGACGGCCCCCGGGCATGGAAGAACCCGGCGGCGCAGGGTCAGGGACTGCGCCGCCGGGTTGTCAGGGGAAGTACCCGGTGTCAGGTATCAGACGTCAGCAGGCACCCAGGTCCTGCCACACACCCCATTCACCGGTGGTTCCGGGCTCCTCGCCCTTCGTCCACCACTTGGACTTCCAGCTGTGGCCCTTGTGGGACACGGTGGTGCCGCTGCCGTACTCGGTGCCCGCGTTCCAGGGGGCCGCGGTGCAGGTGCCACCGGTGGTGCCGGTGGTGCCCGTCGTGCCGCTGGTGGTGCCCGTGGTAGTGCCCGTGGTCGTACCGCCGGTGGTGCCGCCCGGCTCGACGACGGTCGCGCCGCGCGTCAGATCACTGGCCACGGCGTACGTCTTGCCGCCGAAGGTGACCGTCCAGTTCGACGGGGTCGAGGTCGGCAGGTAGTAGACGAAGTCCAGCTCGACCGAGGCTCCCGGAGCCAGCGTCTGCCAGCCCGGCAGCTTCAGGGAGACGCGGTTGAAGTCGCCCTTCAGACCACCCACGTTGTTGCCGGTGTGGTCGCTGCGGACGATCGTCGCGCCGAAGCCCGACTGGTCCTTGGCGTTGGCGGGCGCGGAGGTCGCGTAGTCGAACTGGAACTCCGTGCCGCCGGGCAGCGTCGCCTTGGTGTTGTTGGTGATCTTCAGCTTGGGGCTGATCGGGTAGTTCGAGTCACCCAGGGGGAACTGGCCGAAGTCGAAGTCGACGTTGATCGCCTCGGTCGGCAGCGTGATGCTCGACTTCTTCGCGCCGTACGGGGCAGCCGCCTTGTACTTGTTGTACATCAGCGTGGTCAGGGTGTCCCCGGGCTCGTACTGGCCCTTGGCGGTGTTGTACTGGTAGTCACCCGCCAGCTCCCAGATCATGGTGCCGCCGAGGCCGTTGTTGACGACGTAGTCGGCCTTGGCCCCGATGGACTGCTCGTCCTCGGTGGAGATGAAGACCTTCTTCTGCGCGTTCCAGAGCCACGGCGCGACGAGCGTGGAGTCGTACTTGCGTACGTACGTGCCGGTCAGCTGGGTGTCGGCAGGCAGCCCGAACTTGGTGACATAGTCGCCGACGACACCCTTTTCCAGGTTCTTGGCGTGCCACATAGGGTTGAAGCCCGCCGGGGCCTCCTGGCCGTTGGTGTCCTTGTCGTGCCAGACGTTGTCGATGCCGACGGCTCCGTCACCGCACTTGGTGAGACCCGATCCGGGCGGGCAGGTGGTCGCCGCCGCCTTGCCCCACAGTCCGTCGGTGCCGCCCTGCACGTTCTTCCAGCCGCGCGTGTAGTACGGCAGACCGGCGTTGATACGGCCGGCCGGCATCGAGCCGCGGAAGTAGTGGTACGCCCAGTCGGTGTTCAGGTAGCCGATGCCGCCGTACTGGGAGGTCGTGTAGACGCCTGCGGCGGCCAGCTCCGAGTCCTTGCCGTCGTCGTAGAGGGCGGCGTTGGGACCGACGTGCTCGTTCCAGGTGCCGTGCAGGTCGTACGACATGATGTTGACGTAGTCCAGGTACTTCTGGACCTGGAACGTCTCCATGCCGCGCAGCAGATAACCCGACGAGGGCGCGGCCACGGTCAGCAGGTAGTGCTTGCCGTCGGTGGCGCTCGCGCGGTCGAGCTTCTCGCGCAGGGTCTTCATCAGGGCGGCGTAGCCCTTGACGAGCCCGGCGCGGCGGGCGTTGGCGACGGGCCAGTCGACCGGGTTGCCCGCGTCCTTCATCGACGTCGGGTACTCGTAGTCGACGTCGACGCCGTTGAAGCCGTACTTCTTGATGAACTCGACGGCCGAGTCGGCGAAGGTGTCGATACCGGCCTGGTTCACCGAACCGTCGGCGTTGGTGGCCGTCTTGTAGAAGCCGCCGCTGTCCGCCCAGCCGCCGACGGAGATCAGCGTCTTGACGTTCGGGTGCAGCTTCTTGAACTTCGACAGCAGGTTGAAGTGGCCCTTGTAGGGGAGGGCCGGGTCCATCTCGGCTCCGGCGACGCCCGGCCAGGTCATCCCGGTGTTGGCGTTGTCCGGACCGTCGGCGCCCACGCTGATCTTGTTGGCCGAGTCGATGCCGGCGAACGCGTAGTTGATGTGGGTGATCTTGTCCCACGGGATGTTGTTGGCGAGGTAGGCGGGCCTGCCGTCCTTGCCGGTGCGCCAGTTGGCGAAGTAACCGATGATGCGGCGCTGGTGGTCCGCGCCCATCTTCTCGCGGCCGTCGGTGTCGTAGACCGAGCAGTACGGCACATCGACGCCCGGTGTCGTGTACAGCCCATCGGGGCGACAGGCCTCCTGCGACGCGGCCTGCGACACGCCTGACGTGAGCGTCCCTGCCAGCAGTCCACCGACGGCGGCGGCGCCGGCGGCGAACAGCATCACTCTCGTTTTCTTGGGGGACAGCACGTTCGGATCCTCCAGGTGGGGGGTCCCGCGCCCACCGGGGCGCAGGGTGTTCTGCCTCGCACAACTTGCATGGGGGGTGGGCGCGTTGACACCGGGTGTGCGTATGTCCCGGGGCCGGATCCGCAGAGGTGTCGCAGACATTAAGAGGACTAGACCAGTCAGTCAATAGGTCTGGACCTTACCGATGCGTTTTCTCATGTCCTGATCGAGTGGCCGATTCCGCCCCCTCCGAGGCGGGAGGCCGATCGGGACCCCGAAAACGGGGTCGCACCCGCGAAACCTCTGGTGAGAGGACCTTCACGAGTCCATGAGCCGGAAGGGCCCGGATCCCCTGTTTTTTCTCATGAACCCATCGAGGCATCGCAAATCCGAGACGATACGAACCGTCTTGCGTGCCGATCCCGCGCGACCTCCAGTGATTCCCATGAGTCGAGACGAAGCGTCTCGCCCAAGACAACCGGGAGCCCTCTCGATGACCGAGTCCCCCGCGCCCGCGCCCGCCCGGACCCCGTCCCCCGGCCGCGTGTGGTTCATCACCGGAGCGAGCCGGGGACTGGGGCGGGCCTTCGCCGAGGCCGCGCTCGCCGCCGGGGACAGCGTGGCGGCCGTGGCCCGTACGACCTCCGCGCTGGACCCGCCGGCCGAGGAGTACGGCGAGCGGCTGCTCGTCCTTCCGCTCGACGTCACCGATCGCGCCGCCGTCCGCGCCACGGTCGACGAGGCCGTACGCCACTTCGGCCGGCTCGACATCGTGGTCAACAACGCCGGCTACCTCGCCATGGGCATGATCGAGGAGTTCACCGAAGAACAGGCCCGCGCCCAGCTGGAGACCTGGCCGTCGACACCACCCGCAGGCGCAGGGAGACCTGGGCGTCCTGGGAGGAGACCAGCCGCGCGGCGGAACACGCGGTACCGCCGCCGGAGGGGTACGGCGCCTGAGCGGCTGGCGGGGGCTCCGGTCAGGGGCGGGAGGCGAGGACGGCTTCGTGGCGGACGGACTCTCCGAAGCGGCCTACGGGGACCGGCAGACTCCGACCCGCCTCCTCAGCCGAGTCCAGTGGCATCAGGCATGCTCCTCATGGTCGCCGCGACCGACGCCCGGTGGGGTGATCCCGACGGCTTCCAGGTTCCGCGCCTGCTGACTGTCCGGATCAAAGGGCTTCGCCGCAGTGAAAACGATCCGTGCGTTCTCGGGGGTGATCACCTCCACATCGCGGGTGTTCCAGGGAGTGTCCCGTGGACCGTCGACCGAGTTCGGGCGCACGGCACGACAGGCCTCGACAAGTGAATCGACCTGGCTCAGCACGCACGCGAAACTGAGGCTCATCGCCGGCGTCTGCTCCGGAGCGCTCGCCGCCGGGACGAGGAGTACGTCCTGGAACGCCCACCGGCGCAGATGCACAAGCCTGCCGGGGATGCTGAACAGTTCGAAGAACCCGAGCCCGCGAATCCAGAAGTCCACCGATGCCGCCAGATCGCTCGTGGGGATCGTCGCGAACGCGGGCATCCCATAGATGCCGCGGAACGGCTCCGGCGGAACCGCATCCGGGCCGGGAGCGGGCACGGGACTCGTCTCAAACGCGTTGTAGTAGTCGCTCATGCACCCCACCGTCCAGTTTTACGCAACGTGAAGGTCAAGCCGGGTCCGTGAATCTCGCCCTTACCCGACGACGCAACCGACGTCGTGGCCGGGTTCACCTCTCAGGGGGCTGTCCCGCCCGACGGGGGCCGGGTTCCGGCGGGGGTGGCCTGCTGCGCGGGCCGGGTTAGGCGCGGGCCCGGATTGGGGCACGGGCCCGGATTGGGGCACGGGCCCGGATTGGGGCACGGGCCCGGATTGGGGCACGGGCCCGGATTGGGGCACGGGCCCGGATTGGGGCACGCGTCGCCGTGTGAAGGACCCGTCCGGCTGCCCTTGTTCTCCGGGGACGGCAGCCGGACGGGTTTCCCGCACCCCGAAGCGGGGACGGAGCGCGGAGTGCCGGGGGTGTCACTCCGTCCGCTCCTCATCGGGGGCGGTGACATAGTGCGGGCGGCGGGCCTATTCGCCGTCGTCCCGTCGCGATACGGAAAGGCGCTCGTCCCATTCGGCCTGGAGCCGGTCGTACGCGGGGCTGGCGCGAATCGCGTCGTACTCCGGATCCGAGAACTCGAAACAATGCCCTCCCGGATGCGAATCGAACAATGTGCAGGCGTCCACTTCCGCGCCGGGCAGCGTATTGACCGCCGGGCAGTCCGGCAGCACGGCCACGACATCAGGCTCTCTTCCGCACTCCCACAGGACCCACACCTCGCCCCTGCTCGCGTCGTTCAGTTCGCGTACGAGATCACCATGCGGCCCGCTCGTGTGCGCTTCGAGACCGCACCGGAGTCCGGTGACGATTTCCATCGGATGAACGTCCTCGTCGGGGACGATGTCCAGGACGAGCACCATGGTGCGCAGCGGCAGGTTCGCGGTCGCGGCGCAGATGTGCCGTTCACCATTCGGGCGACCGCTCATCGCACCTCCCCCGCCGGCTCAGTGCGTTCGCGTCGGCCACGGCTTCGCTCATCGCGTCCGACTGGGCGGCCGGCCGCAGGTCCCCGGGCAGCGCGTCCCACTCCCGCCCGCCGTTGAGCGGTCTGAGCTGCACCCGCGCCCCCACCCGGTCCATGACCCGCCCCACCTTGCGGGTGGCCGCGTCCCGGACCACGTCCCCGGGCTCCGGTTCGTACGGATGCTCCCGCGCGGATTCCTCGTTCACGTCAGGTGCCTCCGCTGCCCGCCCGCGACCGCCGCCGGAATCTCCGGCGTCCCTTCCGCGTATCCGCCGCGCGGCACCCATTCCGGAGCGAGCCGCCGGAATCCCCCGCGCCGTAACAGCGCGGCCGGCTCACCCGTCTCGTCGGCATCCGACCGCCCGGTGGGCATTTCCTGATCGGTCATGATTCCCTTGCCGTCGCCCTTCGCATCGCCATCCGATTTCCCGTTCGCATCCTCAATTGCCGTGCCGGGCCATATCGTTGCGTGCGGCAGCGCGGGACCGGGAGTACTTCATGTCCCGGCCCGCGTCACGGGAAACAATCAGGGAGGCATCGTGGTCGCACGTTCGCGCGAATTGACACCGGACCGCTCGGCGAGGGACCTGTTCGGCTCGGAGATGCGCCGGTTACGCACGGCGGCGGGCATGAGCCTGGAGCGGCTGGCCGACGTCCTGAAGTACAGCAAGAGTTCCCTCGCCCGCTTCGAGACGGCGGAATCGATGATCCCGCCGGACCTTCCGGCGAAGCTGGACGCGGCGTTCGGGACGGACCTGTTCGAAAAGCTGTACAGCTTGGCGCGGAAGGAGATCCATCCGGATCAATATCGGCGCCGCATGGAACTCGAAGCCCGCGCCCGGGTGATCGCCGAGTATCTGGGCCACGTCGTGCCGGGTCTCCTGCAGACCGAGGACTACGCCCGCGCGCTGTTCCGGGCACACATGCCCGAGGCTTCTCCGGACACGATCCAGGATCTCGTCACCGCCAGGCTCAGCAGGCAGGACCTGCTGCGGGGCGCGCGCCCGCCGCACTACTCGGCCATTCTGGACGAGGCGGTGCTCAGGCGGCCGGTCGGCGGACCGGCGGTGATGCGGGCCCAGCTCGCGGCCCTGCTCCCCCTCGTGGACAGCCCCACCACCATGATCCAGGTTCTCCCGTTCGAACACGGGGAACACAGCCTTCTAGGAGGCACGTTGACGCTCCTGACGTTGGAGAACAGAAGCGCCGTGGCCTACGAAGAGAGCATTGCCACGGGGACTCTGTTCGAAGACCCTGAAAAGGTGGGCGCACGAGAGCGCGCCTACGAGCTGATGAGGGCCTCTGCGCTGTCGCCCCGAGAAACCACGGCCCTCATCCGATCCACGATGGAGGCATTGCCCGCATGAGAACGAACCTGGACCTCACCCGCGCGACGTGGGTCAAGTCCTCGTACAGCAACGGCAACGGGGGCGGCTGCGTTGAACACGCGCCCGCGTTCGCCATATCCGGTGCTGTCCCGGTCCGGGACAGCAAGGACCCCGAGGGCCCGGCGCTCGTCTTCTCCGTCGACGGCTGGCACGGTTTCATCTCGGCCGTCAAGGCAGACGAATTCGCCGTCTGATCTTCCCCTCTGGTCCCGAGAGACGCCCCGCCGACTCCACGCCCCGGAGCGGCGGGGCCCGACGTTCATCCGGTCGGTAAGGGAGGAACTACCGTCATGAGTACTGAGCCGAACTTCCCTGGCACGGAATGGATCACGTCCACGTACAGCGGCAATGGAGGGGGCAACTGCGTCGAGTGGGCGCCGGATTACGCGCGGACGCACGGTGTTGTTCCCGTACGGGACAGCAAGATGGCGACCGGCCCCACGCTCACCCTCTCCCCCCAGGTCTGGGCGGGCCTGATCGCCTACGCCCGCACCGCCACGCGCGGGTAACCAACACCCTGTGCCCCGCCGGAAACCCCTTCAAGGGCGGCGGGGCTCATTCGCCCCGGGTGTCCACTCCCCTGTCGCATGCGACTTCGAGGGCAAGCCGATCACGCAGCGCGGTCTCGGGCTCCGTCCGGTCCTCCTCCACGAGGGAGAACCCGCGTCACGACACCCTCGCCGCCGCCTGAAGCATGGGCGGCGACCGCCGCGATCCGGTCCTCCGGCCGCCCCTTTCACCGGCGGACGCGAACGCCGCGGCCCACCGGAACTCCGGTGCACAGGACGTGCGGAGTGCTTGCCGCGATCTAAGGTTCTCGGGCAGGGGGGGCGCCGCCCCTCCGGATACGGCTGGGGGCTGAGCATGGCGGAGATGACGGTCCGGCGTCGTCGGAGGCTCGCGTGGGGGCTGGTGGCGGCCTCGGGAGTCCTGGTGGTGGCCGAGGCGGTCGGCTGGTGGTCCAGCCGGTCGGGCGGACTGCTCGTGGTGGCTCGGGTCCTCCACCATCCCCTGCTGTTCGGCTTGTCGGTCCTGGCGGCCTTGACGGCCGCCGTGTTCATCGGCCTTCGGAACGTCGTCGTCCGGGTCCTCTCGGCGGTCGCGGCCGGCGCCGTCGCCCTCGTCGCCGTACCGCTCGCCCTCTTCGCCTCTTCCGGGAACGAGGTGACGACCGACGAAGCGGCGCCCGGCCGCTCCGACCGGCGTCTCGTGGTGGAGGAGGGCGCCGCGCTGATCGACCCGTTGTGGTGGGTCTATGTCGACGAGGGTTCCGGGCTCACCAAACGCCGCTGGCAGGTGGGCTATTTCAACGGTGACGTCGGCGGCAATGCGCTGGCCGAGGCGTCGTGGGAGGGGCCCGACCGGATACGCCTGGTCACCGGCGAGGCCGAGGAGGCGCGGGTCCACCTGGTCGACCTCCGCCCCGGGACCGGTGAGCCCCTGCGCACGATCTCCATGGACTGAGGACTGTCCCACAGCCACCGAGACCGTACGCACCGGTCCGCACCGGTCCGCACCGGTGACGGTCGGCACCTGCCGCCACCCCCGGGCCGGGCCCCGCGGCGCCGCTCTCAGGGCTGAGGCCGGATCGGTCGCAGGGGTCATGGGGTGTCATGCGGGCGCTCTTTCCGGCCGTTCGTGGTGCGCGCGCACCATGAATCGACTCCATGCGCTTGCATACACCACCCGAAAGAGGCCGAGGACCTCCACGGGAAGACGGGCCCCCGGGTTGCGCATGGCGCAATGGGGGTACCACCGGCCGGAATATGAGGGTCCGCAAAAACGGCAGCGGTGTCGCGCAACCACGTTGACCTGGGTGAATTCCCCTGCCCCAGACGGACGTTGGCGTGATTCACATCAATCGGGGACCCGATCACAACCGGCCGAAGGAAGGGGCGCACAATATGCCCTGCAGTTGCTCGAAACAACCAGTGCAGTCGGCCGGAAGCCCCACAGACGCGTCCGGCCGGGCGGTCGGGCACAGGGCGTTCCGTTCGGATCGGGCTGCGTGAGCCCAGCAGGGTCCGAGCGAGCCGCCCTGGCCTCCGGACGCACCCCGGAGGACCGATCGCACCCCCCACCGATACGGAGCAAGCAATGCGCAGAGCGCTCACCGGACTTTTATCGCTGGCCGTGCTGCTGGGCACGGCAACGGCAACGGCGACAGGAGCCATCAGCCCGGAGTCACTGACGCCGCCGGGCATGAGCACAGCACAGCAAACGGACATCAAGGACCTCATCCTCGCGATACCGGGGATGCGGCTGATCAAGGAGACCCCGCATCCGGACTACCGTTTCTTCACGCTGAGCTACAGACAGCCCATCGACCACCGCGACCCGTCGAAAGGAACGTTCCAGCAGCGGCTGACGCTGCTGCACCGCGACACCGCCAGGCCGTCGGTCTTCCACACCAGCGGCTACAGCCTCTACCCGTCCCTGATGCGCACCGAGCCGGCGCAGATCATCGACGGCAACGAGGTGTCGCTGGAGCACCGGTTCTTCTCCCAGTCCCGGCCCGAACGCGGGGACTGGACCACCATGACCATCCGTCAGGCAGCCGACGACCAGCACCGGCTGTTCACCGAGCTGAAGAAGATCTACACCAAGAAGTGGATCTCCACCGGCAGTTCCAAGGGCGGGATGACGGCCGTCTTCTACGAGCGCTTCCACCCGAAGGACATGGACGGAGTGGTCGCCTACGCCTCGCCCAACGACGTCGACGACACCGAGGACTCCGCCTACGACCGCTTCTTCAACTCGATCGGCACCCCGGAGTGCCGGGACAAGCTCAAGAGCCTCCAGCAGGAGGCGCTGGTCCGCCGTGTGCCAATGGAGAGACGGCTCGACGACTGGGCGGTGGCCAACCGCGCCTCGTTCAAGACGCTCGGCTCGCTCTCGGAGGCGTACGAGGCGGCCGTCCGGGATCTGGCCTGGAACTACTGGCAGAGCGGCGCGCGCGACAACTGCGCCTCGGTGCCGGATCCGACCACCGCGTCCGACCAGGATCTGTACGACGCGATCAGCTGGATCACCCAGTTCTCGTCGCTCTCCGACCGGGGCCTGAAGGACACCAGCCCGTACTACTACCAGGCCGGTACCGAACTGGGCTCCCCCGCACTCGACCTGCCGCACCTCAAGGGGCTCACCCGCTTCGCGCCCCCGTCGCCCCGGACGTTCGTACCGCGGCACATCCCCATGGCGTTCAAGCCGGGAGTGATGAAGGACATCGACCGCTGGGTGCGGAACCACGCCCGGCGGATGCTGTTCGTCAACGGCGAGTTCGACCCCTGGAGCGCCGAGCCCTTCCGGCTCGGGGAGGACACGGAGGACAGCTATGTCCTGACCGCGCCGGGCACCAACCACTACACCGAGATCGCGAGCCTGAAGGCCAGGGACAAGGCGCTGGCGACGGCCCGGATCCAGGAGTGGGCGGGTGTCGCGCCCGTGGGCGAGGACCCGTCGGAGGCCGAGGCCCTCGCGCCGTACGACGCCACGCTGGACCGCCGGGCCCGGGACCAGCGTCACCCGGGGCTCAGGCTGCTCGGGCCGTGACGCGGACCGCCCCCGGGTGCAGTGAGAGCACCCGGGGGCGGGTCCTGCCGTGTGGGCAGCCGGCCGGTCGTACGGAAGGCCGTACCGCGCTACGGAACGGCCGGGCTGCCGTACCGCTGCCGTACCGGACGGGCGGCAGGGGCTGCCGTGACGGACGGGAGGGCGGGATCAGATGAGGCCGAGCGCGCGGACCGCCTCGCGCTCCTCCGTCAGCTCCTGCACGGACGCGTCGATGCGGGCGCGGGAGAACTCGTTGATGTCGAGGCCCTGGACGATCTCGTACACGCCGTCCTTCGCGGTGACCGGGAAGGAGGAGATCAGGCCCTCCGGCACACCGTAGGAGCCGTCCGACGGGATGCCCATGGAGGTCCAGTCGCCGTCGGCGGTGCCGTTGACCCAGGTGTGGACGTGGTCGAGCGCGGCGTTCGCGGCGGAGGCCGCCGAAGAGGCGCCACGGGCCTCGATGATCGCGGCGCCGCGCTTGGCGACGGTGGGAATGAAGGTGTCGGCGAGCCACTTCTCGTCGTTCACGACCTCGGCGGCGTTCTTTCCGGCGATCTCCGCGTGGAAGATGTCCGGGTACTGGGTCGCCGAGTGGTTGCCCCAGATCGTCAGGCGCTTGATGTCGGAGACGGCGGCGCCGGTCTTCGCGGCGAGCTGCGAGATCGCGCGGTTGTGGTCCAGGCGGGTCATCGCGGTGAAGCGGTCGGCCGGTACGTCCGGGGCGGCGGCCTGGGCGATCAGGGCGTTGGTGTTGGCCGGGTTGCCCACGACGAGGACCTTGACGTCGTCGGCCGCGTGGTCGTTGATGGCCTTGCCCTGGGGCTTGAAGATGCCACCGTTGGCCTCCAGGAGGTCACCGCGCTCCATGCCCTTGGTACGGGGGCGGGCGCCGACGAGCAGGGCCACGTTCGTGCCGTCGAAGGCGACGTTCGGGTCGTCCGTGATGTCGATGCCGCGCAGCAGCGGGAACGCGCAGTCGTCCAGCTCCATCGCGGTGCCCTGGGCCGCGCCCAGCGCCGGGGTGATTTCGAGAAGACGCAGCTTGACCGGCACGTCCGGGCCGAGGAGGTGGCCGGACGCGATGCGGAACAGCAGCGCGTAGCCGATCTGGCCGGCCGCGCCGGTCACGGTGACGTTGACGGGAGTGCGGGTCATGGCGATCTCCGTAAGACAGCTGGCGGTGGGGGTCCCTGCCCCTGGTGGGGACGCCCCTTCGCGGTTCCTCACGAATTGCGATCACGAATCGCGGATCCCGAGTCACCATCACGAATCTTGATGTGAAGAGACATCCAGCGGTCAGGCTATCCGACCCACCCCGCCGCCATCCCCCGGCCCCTGGTTGCGCGTCTCACGGCTGGTCACCGGGCGGTTACCCGGTGGTACCGGCGCGGCCGTCCGTTCGCAGGAGGCACTCGGGGCGTCCGCACGGCGTCCGGGCGGCCTCAGAACGGCCCGCGGACGGCGTCAGGACGGGTCGCGGACGGCGTCAGGACGGGTCGCGGACGGCGTCAGGACGGGTCGCAAACAGCGTCAGGACGGCTTCCGGACGGTTTCCGGGCCGGGACGGCCACGCCCCGGAGCCCACCCGCCGGGCAGGCGTCGGCCGGTCGTCCGGTGGTCGGGCCGCGTCCGGGGCCGGGCGGCCACTACGGGGCCGTGGAGGTCGCCCCCGTCCCGGGGACCTCGGGCGTCGTCCCGTCCGGGCCCTGGAGGGCTCCCGTCCGGCGCCGGCCCGGTCCGGCTCCCCGCTGTCCCGGGCCCCGGTCCGGGCGGGCTCCCCACGGTCCCGGGCCCCGGTCCGGTCCGGCTCCCCGGGCAGTGGGGAGGCGGACCGGTGTCACCCGAGCGCTGCCGCCTTGCGCAGCAGCACCGACCGCTCGCGGACGTTGCCGCACAGCCGGGCGGCGAACTCCAGCTCGGCCCGTGCCTCGACGGTCCGGCCGAGCCGGACGAGCAGTTCGCCCCGCACGCTCGGGAGCAGATGCGACCCCGACAGGCGGCCGGAGGCGGCCAGCTCGTCCACGAGGGAGAGCGCCGCCAGCGGGCCGTTCGCCATCGCGACGGCGACGGCCCGGTTGAGCTCCACCACGGGCGAGGGAGCCACCCGGCCGAGCGCCTCGTAGAGGATCACGATCCGTTCCCAGTCGGTCTCGGCCACCGAGGGCGCCGACGTGTGGCAGGCGGCGATCGCCGCCTGCAGCCCGTACGGTCCGAGGCCGCGCCCGACAGCCGTCGCCCGGCTGAACGCGGCCAGGCCGCGCCGGATCGCCGACCGGTCCCACAGGCGCCGGTTCTGATCCTCCAGGAGTACGGCCTCGCCGTCGGGCCCGGTGCGGGCGGGAAAGCGCGCGGCCGTCAGCTCGAACAGGGCGACCTGCCCGTACACCTCCGGCTCCTCGGGCAGCAGGGCCGCCAGCATCCGGGCCAGCCGGATCGCCTCGTACGCGAGATCGGGGCGCAGCAGACGGTCGCCCGTCGTCGCCGTCGAGCCCTCCGTGAAGATCACGTAGAGCACGCTCAGGACGCCACCGAGCCGCTCGCGCCGTTCCTCGGACGGTGGCAGCTCGAACGGCACTCCCGCGGCGGCGATCGTCTTCTTCGCCCGCGTGATCCGCGCCTGGACCGTCGGCACGGGTACGAGGAACGCCCGGGCGATCTCCTCGCTCGACAGCCCACCGACCACCCGCAGCGTCAGGGCCACCCGGGCCTCGGGCGAGAGCACCGGATGGCAGGCCACGAACATCAGCGCGAGGACGTCGTCGTCGACCCGGTCGGGATCCCACGGCAGGTCCTCCGACCGGCCCCCCGGGGCCGTCTCACCTCCGGCGGAGCGGTCGGCGAGCAGGGCGTACCGCTCGTCGAGTGCCGAGCGGCGGCGGAAGCTGTCGATGGCGCGCCGCCGCGCGGTCGCGAGCAGCCAGTTCACCGGGTTCACCGGCTGGCCGTCGCGCGCCCAGGTGACCAGTGCTTCCGCCAGCGCTTCCTGCGCGACGTCCTCGGCGAGTCCGAAGTCCCCGGTGTAGCGGGCCAGCGCGCTGACGATCCGCGCGGACTCGATCCGCCACACGGCCTCGACGGCCCGCCGCGCCGACTCGGTGCTCGGCGGGCCGCCGGTGGTCGGGGGAGTCAGAGCTGGCCGGTCCGCTCGCGCCACGCCCGCTCCTTGATGACCCACTCGTTGTCCTGGGGGAACTCGTCGATGCCGGGCACACGGCGGACCTCGCACTTCGCGCCGGCCATCGCCGGGATCCGCTTGGCCCACTCCACGGCCTCCTCCTTCGAGGCGACCTCGATCACGTAGTAGCCGCCGAACAGTTCCTTGGTCTCGCCGTACGGACCGTCGGTGACCACCGGTGTCTCGCCGCTGTAGTCGACCACCACGCCCTGGGCCGAGTCCTCCAGGCCCTCGGCGGCGACGAGCACGCCGGCCCGCATCATCTCGTCGTTGAAGCGGCCCATGATGTCGAGCATCTGCTCGAAGGGGGTGTCCTGCATCTTCGCGAGGGTTTCGTCCGTGCCCCGCATGATCAGCATGTACTTCGCCATGTTCGATCTCCTTGATGTCGGATCGCTTCTCGACCCTCTCACTCCAAGGTCGAACGGGGCAGCCGCGGATCGACAGCGCCGACGGGCGAGGGCCGTTCTTTTCACCCTGCCCCGGATCCCGGGAGGGCCCGGAAGGCCGCCGCGGGGTTCGGACCGGCGGCGGGTAGCGGTCCGCGGGGCGGGATCGGGGCGCGGGTCACCCCGGAGACCCGCGCGGGCAGGGGGCTGGGCAGGGCGTACGGTCGCGTGGGATGCCCGTCGCATGCGGCGTACGGGAGGGGTCGGGCGGGTGTGCACGGCCGCCGGGCGCTCAGTTCGTCACGTCGGTGCAGGCGGTCGCCCCGGAGGTCAGCGTGGCACACGCCTTCGCGTCCGTCCCCTTCCGCGACGCGGTCATCGGTGTGTACGCGTCGCTGTCCGCGTTGACCAGCCCCTTCTGCAGGCCCTTGCCGCCGACGCTGATCCGGACGGCGTCCCCCGGGGCCGCCTTGGTGATCCGGGCCCATGCGGCCTCGCAGACCTGGCTGTAACGGACCTCCACGCGGGCCGTCCCGACCGTCGCCCGCGACACGGTCCTGGCGAGCTCCCCGCCGCAGCCCATCGCCTCCGGGTCCTGGCCCGCGCACTTCTCGCCGGTGCACTTCACACCCGGGGGGACGATGTCCGTGGGTTTGGCCGTCGGGGCGGTGGACGGTGTCTTGGCGACGTTCTGGGTCTTGTCCCCGCTCGAACCGCCCAGCTCGGTCAGGAAGACCGCCGCCCCTATGACCACCAGGGCGCCGATCACGCCCGACAGGAACATGATGATCCTGCGCCTGCCGCCCTCGGGTCCACCGCCCCCGGCCGACGGGGACGCCGGGCGGGGACGGGCCGCGCGGCGCCCGTCGCCGGACGCGGCCCCCGGCCCGCCGGACTCGCCCGCCGCGGACGGGTGCCCCTGGGCCGACTGTGGTCCGCGCGGGGCCCGGGAGCCCCGCGGGGCCCGGGATCCCTGCCCGGCCGGGAGCCCCGGTCCGTCCTGGGACGGACCGGGCGAGGTCTCGGTGCCGGGCGAGGTCCTGGGTCCGTGCGCGCCCCGGCTCCCGTGCTCCGCCGGTGCTCCCGGGGCGGGGCCGCCCGCCCGGTGCGCTCCCGGGCCGGGAGCGGGGTACGGGTACGGGCCCTGGGGCGAGGTCAGCGGGCCCGACTCCCCCAGTACGGCGTTCCACCTCGGCTTCGACGTGTCCGGGCGCCCTCCGCCGCCCCGGGCGCCGTCTCCGCCCCGGCTCTTCCCGTCTTCCGCCCGGTCCCCGCCTCCGTCACCGCCGGGCCCGTCCCCCACGGGCCCCAGGCCGGCCGCCTCCCCGGCACCGGACCGGGGTATGCGCAGTTCCTCGGTCGCCTGGTCGAGGGGCACCTCGTCATGGCTCCAGATGTGGTCCGCCAGTTCCCACAGGCTCGTGAGGCGGGCCGTGTCGGTGTCGGTCACCTCGGCGAGGGCGACGATCGCGTCCTTGGGCGCGAGGTTCCGCCCGTTGAGACAGCGCTCCCACGACGTCCGGGCGTACCCGGTGCGATCGGCGATCGCGTCCATGTCCAGCCCGCTCCGGTCCACGATGCGGCGCAGCTGCTCGGCGAGATCCCGGATCTCCGGGTCCAGCCCGTCCGGCAGTGCCTTCCAGCGTGGCATCCACTTCCCCCCTCGTCCCCCGCACATCATTCCGGCCCACGGTCCGAACGGGAGCTTTCTGAGACGGTCCCGGCGCCCCAGCCGTACACCCTCCCGATTGACGCTCCAGTCTCCCATCCGCGGTCCAACGATCACACCGTGCCGGAATGGTCACCTCCGTGCCACAGGGCACTGCCGTCCCTTGAACACGCCTCGGCCCGTCCCCGAACCTGGACAGCGAGGCGGCGCCCGTCCTCCCTCGGGGGAGGGGACGGGCGCCGCCCTGGGTCCGTCCGTCCGGCCGTCCGCATATCCCGGCCGACGCACGCCGGTCACCTGTTCCGGTCGGCCGTTCGAGCTGTTCGAGCTGTTCACGGGGCTGTTTCCGGGTCGGTTCGCCTGTTCCGACCGGTCCGTCCGGCTGCTCCCGCGGTACGTCCCGCCCGGCCGCCGGTGCCGGACCGCCGGCCGCTTCCCGCCGGCTATTCCTTGCCGCGTATGGCGAACTCGACCACGCGCTCCAGGAACGGGACCTCCAGCCACGGTTCGGGCTGCGCCATCAGGGCCAGCAGAGTGATGGCGGCCCCCAGCAAGCCGTACGTGACCATGTCGGTGAAGCGCGAACGCACGGCGAGCATGCCGACGGACGGCAGGATCCTGCGCAGCACGGCGGCGACGATCAGCGCCGCGCCGATGACGAGGGTGCCGACCCGGAACGCGTCGGCGAAGGGATCCGCGCCGACGATCACCAGCCCGAGCCCGACGAGCGCGACCACGGTGAGCAGGGGCCACTGCCGCGCGGGAGCGGGCGCGTCCCCGGGGGCCGCCCGGCCGCCGCCCTCGGGCCGGGCGGTGTCGGTCGTCATGGACGGCGGCCGGCGCGAGGTGCTCCTCACGGGACCGCCACCGGTACCGGGGCCCGCGTCGGCGCTCTCCCCGGCGGTGCCCGTGCCGTCGTCGGCAGGCGCGGCGTCCCCGGAGTCCGGGCCGCCCGCCGGGCCGCCCGTTCCGGCGGAACCCCCGGAGCCCCCGGCACTCCCGTCACCGGGACCCGGACGGCTGCCGTTGACCGAGCCGAGCGATCCCGCCGGGTCCGTCGATCCCGTCGAGCCGTGGCCCGCCGTACCGGAACCCGTCGCGGTCCCGCCCGCCGGACCGCGCCCGGAGCCCTCGGCGGCGCGCCCGGAGCCGCCGCCCGCGCGGGACGCCGATCCGTTCGCCGTCGCCCGGGCCCCCCGGCCGTTCGAGGCGGGGCCGCCGCCCGTCGCCGCGGCGCCGTTCACTCCCGTACGCCCGGAACGCCGCGCGCTCCCCGCACCGCCCGCACGTCCCTCACTCCCCGCACCCCGGCCGTCTCCGTCGGCGGACGACGGGCCCGGCGACGGGCGCCCGACCGCGTCCGGGTCGTCATTCGTGCGTACGCCCATGGGGCAAGCCTTCCTTGTTCAGCCGTGCGGGTAGCCGTGCGCCGAGCCGTGCCGTGGCGGTCCTCAGCGCGCGGCGACCGCGCGCTCCGCCGCCTCCACCACGTTCACGAGGAGCTGCGCGCGGGTCATCGGGCCGACGCCGCCCGGGTTGGGGGCCACCCAGCCCGCGACCTCGGTGACTCCGGGGTGCACATCCCCCACAATCTTGCCGTGCTCGTCCCGGCTGACGCCGACGTCGAGCACCGCCGCGCCCGGCTTCACGTCCTCCGGCTTGATCAGATGCGGCACACCGGCCGCCGCCACGATGATGTCCGCCTGCCGCAGATGCGCGGACAGATCACGCGTACCCGTGTGGCACTGCGTCACCGTCGCGTTCTCGGACCTGCGGGTCAGCACCAGCGGCATGGGACGCCCGATGGTGATACCGCGCCCGACGACGACCACGTTCGCGCCGTTGATCTCGACGTCGTGGTGGCGCAGCAGCTGGATGATGCCGTACGGGGTGCAGGGCAGCGGGCCCTCGATGCCGAGCACCAGCCGGCCGAGGCTCATCGGGTGGAGGCCGTCCGCGTCCTTGGCCGGATCCATCAGCTCCAGGATCCGGTTGGCGTCGATGCCCTTGGGCAGCGGAAGTTGGACGATGTAGCCGGTGCACTCGGGGTTGTCGTTGAGTTCCCGGACGACCGCCTCGATCTCTTCCTGGGTGGCGGTGTCGGGCAGTTCGCGCTGGATCGAGGCGATGCCGACCTGCGCGCAGTCGCGGTGCTTGCCGTTCACATACCACCGGCTGCCGGGGTCGTCGCCGACGAGCACGGTCCCGAGACCGGGCACAACTCCCTTCTCCTTGAGGGCCGCCACGCGGGCGGTCAGATCGGACTTGATCGCTGCGGCGGTGGCCTTGCCATCGAGAATCTGGGCAGTCATGCCCCCATCCTCGCGGATGACCCCGTCCCGGTTCCAATCCCCCGCCCGGCCCCCGCCCGCGCGGGACCGGTCCCGTGCCCGCCCGGCCCTGTCCCCCGCGGGCGCCGAAGGCGGCGCCCCTGCCTGCGGCGGGGCCGACCGGTCGCTCCCGTCCGGTGCGCCCCGTGCCCGGGCGGATGCCTCGGCCCGCCGCCCTGGCCGCGTCCGGAGGTTGCACTTGCACAACACCTGCGGATACCGGCTGGACAAAAAGTCAATGTCACTACCACGATGAACCGCACCATGCCGCGGCAGTGTTTTGGGGGGACAGCTCGCTGATACCGGTTTGACGTTCCTCCGCCAGGACCGCGCAGTCCCCGCACGTTCAACGGAGGAACCTCGCCATGAGCTTCGGCGATCCGAACAATCCCTATGGCCAGCAGCCCGCCGGCGGCCAGCAGCCGGGTGGTCAGCAGCCCGGATACGGCTACCCGGGCCAGCAGCAGGGCGGCCAGCCGGGCTATGGCTACCCCCAGCAGGGACAGCACGACCAGCAGCCCGCCTACGGATACCCGCAGGCCCCGCCCGTCCAGCCGTACGGTGGCGGGATCCCGCCGCAGGCGGGTTACGGGGGCGGCATGCCCCCGCTGGCGCACTGGGGGCTCCGGGCCGGCGCCTTGCTCATCGACGTGCTGATCGTCGGGGTCCCGAGCCTGCTCCTGTTGCTCATCGGCAATTTCATGAGCCCGGAAGCGGCGCTCATCCTCCTTCTCGTCCTCCTCGCGTACTCGTTCGGCGCCTTCCTCTGGCTGCGCTACCAGGAGGGCACCACCGGCCAGACCCCCGGCAAGAAGGCCGCGGGCATCCGGCTGCTGCGCGAGCGCGACGGCCAGCCGATCGGTTTCGGCATGGCCTTCGTCCGCAACCTGGCGCACGCGCTCGACAGCTTCGCCTGCTACATCGGCTATCTGTGGCCGCTGTGGGACGAGAAGAAGCAGACGTTCGCCGACAAGGTCTGCTCCACCGTCGTCGTCAAGACCAACTGACCTGCTCCGGTCAGCCACGCGGAAGGCCGCGCACCCCCGGGAGGGTGCGCGGCCTTCCGCGTACATGAGCGCCCGGCTCCCGCCGTCTACGCCCGGCTCCCGCGTACGTGAGCCGGGCTTCCGCGCGGGTGCGGGCCCGTGCCCGCGGCG
Organism: Streptomyces sp. NPDC004609; assembly: GCF_042873655.1. Taxonomy (NCBI): domain Bacteria; kingdom Bacillati; phylum Actinomycetota; class Actinomycetes; order Kitasatosporales; family Streptomycetaceae; genus Streptomyces; species Streptomyces sp. NPDC004609. Next base: position 256,379 of record NZ_JBIALS010000008.1, read on the forward strand.
AGGTGCGCACACCGTGGCACCGCCGGCGCGACGCACGCGGTGGAGAACGCTCGGCGGCACGGCGCTCGGCGGCTCAGTGGAAGAAGTGGCGCGTGCCCGTGAAGTACATGGTCACGCCGGCCTTCTTCGCGGCCTCGACCACCTGCTCGTCGCGGACCGAACCGCCGGGCTGCGCGATCGCCTTCACACCGGCCTCCATGAGGGTCTCGGCGGCGTCCGGGAACGGGAAGAACGCGTCGGAGGCGGCGTACGCGCCCCGCGCCCGCTCCTCGCCCGCCCGCGCCACCGCGAGCTTCGCGGAGTCGACGCGGTTGACCTGGCCCATGCCGACGCCGACGGACGCGCCGTCCTTCGCCAGCAGGATCGCGTTCGACTTGACGGCGCGGCAGGCCCGCCAGGCGAAGGCCAGCTCGGCCAGCTCGTCGGCGGACAGGGCCTCACCGGTCGCGAGGGTCCAGTTCGCGGGGTCGTCGCCCTCGGCCTGGAGCCGGTCCGTGGCCTGGAGCAGCGCGCCGCCCTGGATGTACGTGACCTCGACCGGGGACGCGGGAGCCTCCGCACAGCGCAGGACGCGGATGTTCTTCTTCCGGGCCAGCACCTCGACCGCGCCGTCCTCGTACGCCGGAGCGACGATCACCTCGGTGAAGATCTCCGCCACCTGCTCGGCCATCGCGACCGACACGGGACGGTTGACCGCGATCACCCCGCCGAACGCGGAGAGCGGGTCACAGGCGTGGGCCTTGCGGTGCGCCTCGGCGACATCCGCGCCGATCGCGATCCCGCAGGGGTTGGCGTGCTTGATGATCGCGACGCACGGCTCGGCGTGGTCGTGCGCGGCACGCCAGGCGGCCTCGGTGTCGGTGTAGTTGTTGTACGACATCTCCTTGCCGTGCAGCTGCTCGGCGCCGGGGAGCCCGCCGTCGCCGTTGGTGTACAGCGCGGCGCCCTGGTGCGGGTTCTCGCCGTAGCGCAGCACGTTCGAGCGCCGGTAGGTGGCGCCCAGGAAGTCCGGGAAGACGGTGTCGTCGGCGGGGGCCTGGGAGGCGAACCAGGAGGCCACGTCCACGTCGTACGCGGCGGTGTGGGCGAACGCCTCGGCCGCGAGCCGCCGGCGCGCGGACAGGTCGAACCCGCCGTCCCGTACGGCGCCCAGCACGTCGGCGTACCGCCCGGGGCTGGTGACGACCGCGACCGACGGGTGGTTCTTGGCGGCGGCGCGGACCATCGAGGGGCCGCCGATGTCGATCTGCTCGACGCACTCGTCCGGGGAGGCGCCGGAGGCGACGGTCTCACGGAAGGGGTAGAGATTGACGACCACGAGGTCGAACGGCTCGACGCCCAGCTCCGCGAGCTGCTCGCGGTGGGAGTCGAGGCGCAGGTCGGCGAGGATGCCCGCGTGGACGCGCGGGTGCAGGGTCTTGACCCGGCCGTCCAGGCACTCGGGGAAGCCGGTCAGCTCCTCGACCCTGGTGACCGGTACGCCGGTCGCGGCGATCTTCGCGGCGGTCGAGCCGGTGGAGACCAGCTGGACGCCGGCCTCGTGCAGGCCGCGGGCGAGATCTTCGAGGCCCGTCTTGTCGTACACGCTGACCAGCGCTCGCCGGATGGGCCGCCTGGCAGTCGCCTCAGCAGGCTGAGCAGTCACGGGAAAACAACCTTTCGTCCCTCGATGCGGTAGCCGTGACGGGCCAGACGCCCCACGACCTCGACGAGCAGCACACGCTCGACTTCCTTGATGCGCTCGTGCAGAGCGGCTTCGTCGTCCTGCTCCCGGACCTCGACCACGCCCTGGGCGATGATCGGTCCGGTGTCGACGCCGTCGTCGACGAAGTGGACGGTGCACCCGGTGACCTTCGCGCCGTAGGCGAGCGCGTCACGCACGCCGTGGGCGCCGGGGAAACTGGGCAGCAGGGCGGGATGCGTGTTCACGCAGCGTCCGCCGAACCGGGCGAGGAACTCCTTGCCCACGATCTTCATGAACCCGGCCGAGACGACCAGATCGGGCTCGTACGCGGCGGTCGCCTCGGTGAGCGCGCGGTCCCAGGCCTCACGGGACGCGTAGTCCTTCACCCGGCACACGAACGTCGGCAGCCCGGCGCGCTCGGCGCGCTCCAGACCGGCGATCGCCCCGCGGTCCGCCCCGACGGCGACGACCTCGGCGCCGAAGCCCGCGGGATCGTCGCCGATCGCGTCGAGCAGCGCCTGGAGATTGGTGCCGGAGCCGGAGACCAGGACCACCAGCCGGGCGGGGCGGTCCTCGCGGGCCGGGGAATCCTCGCGAGCCGGGGGGCCCGGGCGGTCCTCGCGGCCGGGTCGGGCGGAAGGGGGCGGGGAGGCCACGGCGGGTCTCTTTCTCTTTCTGTCCAGCGACGGGTTCCGCGGCTCTTCGCGTGTGCGTACGGAGCCACGGGGCCGGGGGCGGGCGTGCGGATGACTAACGTGTACGGGCTTTGTGTGGTCGTACGAACGAATCGCGCCCCTCGATACGGGGAACTCTACGAAGAAGCCGACCGTCAGCAACGATACCGGCACACAGGACGGCCCCCACGGGACGGGGGCGTGGCCGGGAGGTAGCGTCAGGGGACAGCACCCGTCCCCTGACGGGCACGACGACACGAGACCCCATGTGCGAACGGGTCTGAGGGGAAGACGTTCACCAGATGCGGGACCGACGCCACCGTACGGACCTCCTGTTGCCGCGGGAGCGCCAGTCCACCGACGACAACAACCCCTTCGCGCCGCCGCCGGAGGGCAGGCCGGACCAGCCGTGGCAGCCGCGCCGCCCGGAGGGTCCGCCGTCCGACTCCTCGGATTCGCCCGACTCCTCGGGTTCCTCGGGTGCGCCCGGGCCGGATGGTCCCGGTTCGTCCGGCGACCCGTCCGGGTCACCGGAAGGCCGCTCGGGCTGGGGCAGCCAGTGGAGCAGCCGGCAGCCCGGTCGTTCCTCGGGCGGGGGCTTCGGCGGCCGTCCCGGCGGTCAGAACACCCCGGACAACGGCCAGCAGGGCCCCGGAGGCCCGCCTTCCGGCCTCCGCTGGGACCCGACCGACCCCGCCCAGCGCCGGGCGCGGTACGCGCTGCTCGCGGGCATGTGGGCGTTCTTCTTCGCGCTGTTCGACTTCCCGGAGATCGCCCTCCTCCTCGGCGCGCTGGCGGTCTACTGGGCGATCAGCTCCCTCCGCGCCAAGCCCCGCCGCCCGGACCCGACCGCCCCGGCCCAGCCCGCCTCCGCGACCCCTTCCGCCAGTCGCTCCCAGCGCACCTCGGCGGTGACCGGCCTGGTCATGGCGACGATCGCCCTGCTGATCGTCGCCTCGGCCTTCACCGCGCAACTGGTCTACCGCGACTTCTACACCTGCGAACGGGACGCCCTCACCAAGGCGGGCCAACTCTCCTGCAACGACAAACTCCCCGAACCTCTCCGCGGCCTCTTCGGCGTCAAGCAATAACCCCTGGAATCCGCCGGCCCCGGCCCCATCGGCGCGCGGGGCCACCAAGCCGTCCCCACCGACGTCTGCGGCGCGGGCCACCACCCCGGCGCCATCGGCGACCGGGGCACGGAGCCACCAATTCAGCCCCGCCGGCGACCGGGGCACAGGGCCACCACACCAGCCTCGCCGGCGATTGAGGCGCGGGGGCTCGGGGCCAGCACCCCCGACAAGAACCCGCACCCACGGACAGCCGCACGCACAGGGCCCCGCTGGCAATCGAGGCACAGGGCCACACAAAACAGCCCCGCCGGCGATTGAGGCGCGGGGGCTCGGGGCCAGCACCCCCGACAAGACCCCGCACCCACGGACAGCCGCACGCACAGGGCCCCGCCAGGACCACCCCGTCACGTACCGCCGGACGCCGAATCCGCGGACCCGCCCCCAGGGCTCTCGGGCCAGGGACTGGGAGGCGCGGCCCAGGGCTTCCCGCCCCCGGGCACGGCATCCGCCTCGGCCCCGGACCGGGGCCCGGGCGGAGAATCAGACCCGGGCTCGGACCCGGCCCGGGGCTCGGGCTTCCCACCGGACCCCCGCCCGGCCAAGGGCCCCGCGTCCTTCCGCTCCACCCACGCCCCCAGCGGCACATAGTCGTATGGCTCGGACGCCGCATCCAGCGCGTCCAATGCGTCCAGCGCATCGAACGCGTCCGTGCGCGCCCCCCCGTCGGCCACCGTCACCGACGCCGGACCGGCGACCCGTGCAGGGGCCGCCCCGGAACCCGTGGCCGAGGTCGCCGCAGGAGCCGGCGACGGCACCGGGCCCGGCTCCGCATCCACCCCCCGCACCCGCCACACCGGCACCGGCCACAGCCGCACCGGCCACACCCTCGCCCGCCACGCCCGTACCCCCAGCGCCCCCGGCACCCCGATCACCGCCGCCCAGACGAACGCCGCCGCCCCCGTCAGCCACCACACCGGGCCGAACTCCGCGAGCCGGTGCGTCCCCAGCGGACCGCCCGAGACCGCCGCCATCAGGGCCGTCAGCCCTCCGCAGCAGGCCGCGCCCAGCAGCGCCGTGAGCGCGGTCTCCCGCACGCCTCGGGCGCTCTCCCCCCGTACGGGTGCCGCCCTCGCCGCCGTGAACCAGGCGATCACGCCCGCCGCGACCACCGGCAGAGCCAAGGACGCCCAGTTCAGCGGGGTGCCCGGCCCCTGCGGGGGAATCGCCGCGACCAGCGGGAAGGGCGGCATCGCGGGGTCCCCGAGGACCCCGGCGGGCGTCGCGGTCGCGGCCGTACCGAGCGCGAAGCCCGGCCCGAGGCCGTACGCCGCACCCCACACCGCCGCGTTCGGCACCAGCGCGATCCCCAGCAGCAGGACCGCGAGCCGCCCCGACCACACATCGGAGAGGTGCAGAAAGGAGTCCTGGGTGGCGTCCGCGTGCCACACCAGGGAGGACGCGACGAGGAGCGCTCCGCCTCCGAGGAGGACGAGCGCCCCGGCCGCCCCGGCCCGCAGCGCCACGGCCACCCGGGTGCGGGCCAGCCGTACCCGTACCGCCTCGGGCAGCCACTGCGGCAGCGGACCGGTGGGACGGCCGCTCGCCGTCCACACCCCGGCCGCCGCCGCGAGCACGGTCACCAGTGGCACATGCAGCACCGCGCTCAGCGGGTCCACGGCGAACGGCCCGCCCGCCGCGTAGCCGATCGTGACCCCCGCCACCAGCAGATATCCGGCGCTCACCGCGCACAGCGCACCCCAGGGCGACGGCCGTGGCCGCGTCCCCGCCGTGTCCGGCAGCAGCCCGTCCCGCGCGGCCCGGTGCGTCAGCCACGCGGGCACGAGGACGAGGAGCAGCGGGACGACCCCGACCGGCGCGGGCCCGCCGTACAGGGTGTCCGTGCGGACGAGTTCGGTGCCGTGCGCCAGCAGCCACAGCGCGGCGGCGACGTGCAGCGCCCCGTCGGGACCGCTGTCCGGGTACGGGGAGCTGATCCACATCGCCATCACCAGGACGGTCAGCGCGCCGAGCCCGAGCCCCGCCGCGGTCGCCCCGCGGACGAGACACGCGGCCAGCGCCACTCGGCTGCCACCCTGCACCAGAACCGGGGCGGGTGCGTACGAGCTGCCGTGATCGGTCGTCTGAGTCACGCGGCCATGCTCCCAACGACACGCGCTTTAACCGCGTAACAGGCGAACAGCCGTTGTGTCGCTCAATATACGTTTATGTACTTCTATGCCGAGTGCAGCTATTCGGGGACCCCCAGGGGCCATTCATGACCCACAGCACGACCCATTCCGCTTCCGAGGCCCCTCTGCCGCCTCCCGAGGAACGGCGCAGGCTGCGTGAGGCGATGGCCATGAGTGAGGCGCAGGTCGCCAGGGCGGTCGGCGTGACCAAGGCGAAGGTCCGCGCCTGGGAGACCGGCCGCAGCGATCCGCGGGGGCACAGGCGCGAGGTGTACGTGAAGCTACTGGCCGCCCCGGAGGCGGCCGATCGCACGGGCATCCGGAACGGTGACGGGTTCACCTCCCGTACCCGTGCCGGAGCGGGCACCGGAGCAGGTTCCGGGGCCGGCACCGCTCAGACCAGTTCCGCATCCGGCGCCGAGGCAGGCGCGAAGACCGACGCCGAGGCACGTGCCATGTCCGAGACGAAGCCCGAGAGCCAGACCGGCGCGAAGCCGGAGACCCCCTCCGAGGCCGGACCCCCGTCCGGGTCCGCGAACGCGACCGCCCGGGCCGCGAGCCGTTCCCCGGCGGGGCCGGGGGCCGGGCCGGACACCCGCGCGGACGCCGCCACCGGCGCACGGGCCGACACGAAGGCCGACCTGAAGGAGCCGAAGGAACCGAAGGGCGGTGCGAAGGCGGATACGGGGGCCGGCGCCCGGTCCGGCCCCCAGACCGCCCCGCCCGTACCGGATCAGCCGCCGCTCACCCCCGAGGAGGCGTTCGACACGCTGTACACGTTCGCCGCGCCCCCGCTCGTACGCCAGGCGTATCTGCTGACCGGACGGCGGCGGCTGGCGCACGAGTCCGTGGAGCGGGCGTTCCACCACGCCTGGCAGCACTGGCCGGACGTCGCCCGGGACCGCGATCCGGTGGGGTGGGTGCGGGCGGCCACGTACGAGTACGCCATGTCCCCGTGGCAGCGGCTGCGGCCCGCGCACCGCCACCGCGACCGCGCGCCCCTGGACCAGGCCCGGCGGGACCTGCTCGACGCACTGCTGGAACTGCCGCCTCCGTATCGCCGTACGGTCCTTCTCTACGACGGTCTGGGCCTCGATCTGCCCGAAACGGCCGCCGAGACGGAAGCGAGTACTCCGGCCGCGGCGAACCGGGTGCTGCACGCGCGTGAGGCCATCGCCGAGCGGCTGCCGCAGCTGAACTCGCCCGAGGCACTGCACGAGCAGCTCGTCGCTCTCACGGCGGCCGTTCCCCTGCCGCAGCCCGCCGCGGCCCCGGCGGTGCGGCGCAGCAGCGAGCGCCGCGGCTGGTTCTGGACGCGGTTCGCGCTGGGCGCCGGCGTGCTGATCATCGGCGCCACGGGCTTCACCCTGGCGACCGCGCCGACGCGGTACGTACCGGAGGTGGCACCCGGGCAGCAGGTCGGCGGGGTCCCGGGGCACGCGGGCCCGCAGCAGCTGTCCCCGCAGGAGCGGGAGCTACGGCGGAAACTGCTCTCGGAGCCGGCGCACGGCCCCGGGCGCCTGGTCCCCGACCCCCGGTAGGGGTCCGGGGCGGCCCGGGGGCCGTGCGGGGCGCGGGCCAGGCGGCGGCGAGTCCGCGGGGTCCGCAGGGTCTGCGGGTCCATGTGGGAAGAACAGCAGGTCAGGGCAGACGTACGGGCCCGCGCTCCTGTCCGGAGCGCGGGCCCGTACGCCGATACGGCCGGGTCAGCCGCCCAGGATCTCCCGGGCCAGCTTCGCGGTCTCGGTCGGGGTCTTGCCGACCCTGACGCCCGCGGCCTCCAGGGCCTCCTTCTTCGCCTGCGCGGTGCCGGACGAACCGGACACGATCGCACCGGCGTGGCCCATCGTCTTGCCCTCGGGGGCGGTGAAGCCCGCGACGTAGCCGACGACCGGCTTGGTGACATGCGCCTTGATGAAGTCGGCCGCGCGCTCCTCGGCGTCGCCGCCGATCTCGCCGATCATCACGATCAGCTCGGTCTCCGGGTCGGCCTCGAAGGCCGCGAGCGCGTCGATGTGGGTGGTGCCGATGACCGGGTCGCCACCGATGCCGACGGCCGAGGAGAAGCCGATGTCACGCAGCTCGTACATCATCTGGTAGGTCAGCGTGCCGGACTTGGACACCAGACCGATACGGCCGGGCTTGGTGATGTCGCCCGGGATGATGCCGGCGTTGGACTGGCCGGGGGTGATCAGACCCGGGCAGTTCGGGCCGATGATCCGGGTCTTGTTGCCCTTGCTGACGGCGTACGCCCAGAAGGCGGCGGAGTCGTGCACCGCGATGCCCTCGGTGATGACGACCGCGAGCGGGATCTCGGCGTCGATGGCCTCGACGACGGCGGCCTTGGCGAAGGCCGGGGGCACGAAGAGCACGGAGACGTCGGCTCCGGTCTCCTTCATCGCCTCGGCGACCGAGCCGAAGACCGGTACCTCGGTGCCGTCGAAGTCGACCGTCGTCCCGGCCTTGCGCGGGTTCACACCGCCGACGATGTTGGTGCCGTCACCCAGCATGAGCCTGGTGTGCTTCATGCCCGTGGCACCGGTCATGCCCTGGACGATGACCTTGCTGTCCTTGGTCAGGAAGATAGCCATGGTGTCTGTCCCGAATCCCTTACTTCGCGGCCGCGGCGAGCTCGGCGGCCTTGTCTGCCGCACCGTCCATGGTGTCCACGCGCTGCACGAGCGGGTGGTTGGCGTCGGAAAGGATCTTGCGACCCAGCTCCGCGTTGTTGCCGTCGAGGCGCACGACCATGGGCTTGGTGACGTCCTCGCCCTTGGACTTGAGCAGCGCCAGGGCCTGGACGATGCCGTTGGCGACCTCGTCGCAGGCGGTGATGCCGCCGAAGACGTTGACGAAGACGGACTTGACGTCCGAGTCGCCGAGGATGATCTCCAGGCCGTTCGCCATGACCTCGGCGGAGGCGCCGCCGCCGATGTCGAGGAAGTTGGCGGGCTTCACCCCGCCGTGGGCCTCACCGGCGTACGCGACCACGTCAAGCGTGGACATGACCAGGCCGGCGCCGTTGCCGATGATGCCGACCTCGCCGTCGAGCTTGACGTAGTTGAGGTTCTTGGCCTTGGCGGCGGCCTCCAGCGGGTTGGCCGCGGCCTTGTCCTCAAGGGCCTCGTGCTCCGGCTGGCGGAAGTCGGCGTTGGCGTCGAGGGAGACCTTGCCGTCGAGCGCGATGACACGGCCGTCGGCGACCTTGGCGAGCGGGTTGACCTCGACGAGGAGCGCGTCCTCGGCGATGAAGGTCTTCCACAGCGTCACCAGGATGTCGGCGACCTGGTCCGCGACCTCGGCCGGGAACTTCGCGGCGGCGACGATCTCGGCGGCCTTCTCCGGGGAGACGCCCTCGTTGGCGTCGACCGGGATCTTCGCGAGGGCCTCGGGCTTGGTGGCCGCGACCTCCTCGATGTCCATGCCGCCCTCGACGGACGCCATGGCCAGGAACGTGCGGTTGGTCCGGTCGAGGAGGTACGAGACGTAGTACTCCTCGGCGATCTCGGGCGCGGTCTCCGCGAGCATGACCTTGTGGACCGTGTGGCCCTTGATGTCCATGCCCAGGATCTGGCCGGCCTTCTCGACCGCGTCATCCGGGGTGGAGGCGAGCTTGACGCCGCCGGCCTTGCCTCGGCCGCCGACCTTCACCTGCGCCTTGACGACCGACTTGCCGCCCAGCCGCTCCGTCACCTCGCGCGCCGCCTCAGGCGTATCGATGACTTCACCGGCCAGCACCGGTACACCGTGCTTGGCGAAGAGGTCCCTCGCCTGGTACTCGAACAGGTCCACGCGCGTCCGTCCCTTTTCTGATGATCGCGGTTCGTTGTCTGCGTGGGCGTGCCGCGAAGGGCAACGTGACTGCGATGTCACAAGGAAGGCGCACACGGTGACCGGGCACGCGGCATGTCCGTCTCGCAGGTTATCCCCGTGGAAGGTGGCTCCCTAAATCGGAGCTCACAGAACGGTCGTGAGAACAGTCACAGATCGCACACCCGGCCGCGCCACGGTGGACACCCGCCCTCGCGACCCTCCGACCGCCCCGGGAGCCCCTTCTCCGCAGACGCCGAGGTCGGGGGCGGTACGGGTCCCGCGGGCCCTGCGGATCGCGCGGGTCCCGCGGGTCGCGCACCGCACGACGGTGCGGGTGCGTGGCTGCCCGGGTGCACGACCGCCGAGCGGCGGGCCACGGGGGGGGCGGGTGGGCATGCGGGCGCGGGAGCGGGTAGTAGGCCCGGCTACAGGCGGTGGGCATGCGGGCGGCGGGCGCGGGAGCGGGCGGGCATGCGGGGCCCGGCCGCGGGCGGCGGGCACGGCTTCGGGGTGGGCGGCCCGGCTGCGGGCGCGGGCACGGGGGCCCCGGCTGCAAGCAGCGGGCACGGGAACGGGTGGCCCCGGCTGCGGGCGGCGGGCACGGGAACGGGTGGCCCCGGCTGCGGGCGGCGGGCGGGGCCGTCCGCCCCGGGTACGCGGCCGGGCGCGGGCGGGCATGACCGGGGCCCTGGCTGCGGGCGGCGGGCCCCGGGGGGCGGGTGGGCATGCGGGCGGCGGGCCCGGCTGCGGGTGGTTGGGGTGCCCGCGGCCCCGGCAGCGGGCGGCGGGCACGGGAGCGGTTGGGCATGCCCGCGGCCCCGGCTGCGGGTGGTGGGCACGGACGGGCATGGGGGGCCCGGCTGCGGGCAGCGGGCGGATGGGCGGGACCGTCCGCCCCGGGTACGCGGCCGGGGGTGCCCGCGCCCCGGAGCGCGCGTGACGGGCGCTCCGGGGTACGGCGGGTCGGAGTACGCCGGGCCCGGGGTACGGGCAGGCCCGAGCGGCCTATGGGTTCGAGGCGGCGGTACCCCGCCCGGGGCCACGCGCCCCGGAGTACGGACGCACTCCGGGGTACGGGCGCCCCGCCCGGTGCCCGGGCGCGGCCGGTCAGGCCCGCGCCGGGTCCGGTATCGGGAGCGGGCGCTTCTCGATCGCCGCCGCCATGACATCCGGGAACAGGTCCGGCGTACACGCGAAGGCGGGCGCTCCCAGCGCGGCGAGGGCCGCCGCGTGCTCCCTGTCGTACGCCGGGGTCCCCTCGTCCGAGAGCGCCAGCAGCGCGACGAACTGCACTCCGGACGCCTTCATCGCCGCCACCCGCTTCAGCATCTCGTCCCGGATCCCGCCCTCGTACAGATCGCTGATCAGCACGACCACGGTGTCGGCCGGGCGGGTGATCTGCGACTGGCAGTACGCCAGGGCCCGGTTGATGTCCGTGCCGCCGCCGAGCTGGGTGCCGAACAGGACGTCGACCGGGTCGTCGAGCTGGTCGGTGAGGTCGACGACGGCGGTGTCGAAGACGACGAGCCGGGTGGCGATGGAGCGCATGGAGGCGAGAACCGCGCCGAAGACCGAGGCGTAGACGACGGACGCCGCCATGGATCCCGACTGGTCGATGCAGAGCACCACCTCCTTCTTGACCGACTGGGACGCCCGTCCGTAACCGATGAGGCGCTCGGGGACGACCGTGTGGAACTCCGGGAGGTAGTTCTTCAGGTTGGCCCGGATCGTGCGGTCCCAGTCGATGTCCCGGTGTCTCGGCCTGCTGATCCTCGCCGAACGGTCGAGCGCTCCCGTCAGCGTCGACCGCGTCCGTGTGGCCAGCCGCTTCTCCACGTCCTCGACGACCTTCCGTACGACGGCCCGGGCCGTCTCCTTGGTCGTCTCGGGCATCGCCTTGTTGAGGGAGAGCAGGGTGCCGACGAGATGGACGTCCGCCTCGACGGCCTCCAGCATCTCCGGCTCCAGGAGCAGGGTCGACAGCCCGAGGCGCTCGATGGCGTCACGCTGCATGACCTGAACGACGGAGCTGGGGAAGTACGTCCGGATGTCGCCGAGCCAGCGCGCGACCGAGGGGGCGGACGCCCCGAGTCCGGCCGAGCGGTTCCGCCCGGCGGTCCGCCCGCCCTGGGCGTCCGCGCCGCCGTAGAGGGCGGTGAGCGCGCCGTCGACACGGGCGTCGGTCCCGTCGAGGGAGCAGCCCGTACCGTCGGCGGCCTCCCCGCCGAGGACGAGCCGCCATCGGCGCAGCCGCTCGTCCCCGCCGACCCACCCCCCGGCGCCCGAGGGGTCGCCCTCGCCCACCCCCTCCTGGGAAGGGCCCCGGGAACCTGACGGGTCCTGGGAACCTGACGGAGCCTGAGGGCCTGACAGGTGCCGGACACCTGACGACTGCTGGAGACCTGATGGGTCGTCGGCTGCCGGTGGGTGCTGACGGCCCGATGAGGCGCCCGCGCTCCCACCCTCACCCGACCGGTCCCGGGAGGCGGGCCGCCCCGGGAGACCCGGTGGGTCCTGAGAGCCTGGCCGGTCGGCGCCCGGCGAGGCGCCGGTCCGTTCCTCCGCGCCGGTCCGCACGGGGACGACCGCCCGCCAATCCGTCTGCGCACGCGGTTCGGCGCCCCTGCCGGTTGCCGTTCCCGGGCCGGTGGTGCCCGAGACGGTGCCGGTTGCCGTTGCCACCCCGGACCGTTCGTCCGTGTCGGAGCGGGTGTGCGCGTCCGCCCAGGCGCCCGCGCCCCCCGGCACATCCCGTGGTGTTGTCACAGTCATCGCCCCACCCCCGCAAGGTTGTCCGTACGGTCGCCGTCGTCGATTCCGAGGAGCAGCCGGAGCACCGGCAGCACGGCGTCCGCGCGCTGCTCGTCCAGCCCGGGCCCGAAGCCGGGTGCCGCGATCCCGGCACCGGCCGGGCCGCTGCCTCCCGGTGCCGCAGACGGTCCGCGGCGGACCAGTTCGCCGAGGGTGCGGCGCACCCCCGGTTCGTACACGGAGAAGGTGCGGCGCAGCAGCGGCAGGACGTCGGTGAACGCGTCCGCCGGCACCCCCGTGAGCCATGCGTCGACCAGCCCGAGCAGGCGCTCGTCGTGTACGAGGAGCAGTCCCCCGCCGGACGCGCCGCCGACGAAGCCCTCGATCCAGGCGGCCGCCTCGGTGGGCGGGGTGCCCGGCGAGAGCGCGAGGCTCATCAGCCGTGCGGCCTCGTCGACTTCGAGCCGCCCGTCGTCGAGCAGGAGGCGGGCGGCCCGGCCCCGGATGACCCCGGGCACGGTGTCGCGGGCGGCGAGCCGGTGCAGTACGGCCCCCCAGCGCCCGGCGAGCTGCTCCGCCGCCGGCAGCAGCCCGATCGCGGTGTGGACGGCGTCCAGATGACGGCGCATCGCCTCCGCGCCGTCCGCGTCCAGCCCCGTGCAGGCGGGCGGCAGCCCGACGCAGATCCGCTCGGCGAGACCGGTCGCGACCTCGGCCAGCGCCGCGGTGTCGGTGGACCGCACATCGCCGTACCGCAGGGAGCGGGCCAGGGCGGGCAGGGCCTGGGCGAGATGGCCGACGTCGGTGTCGAGCGCGGCGCGGTCGGCGAGCGCGCGCATCACGACGGGGAGCGCGTCGGTCAGCTCGGCCGGCAGACACGCCTCGGCGAGGGCGGTGATCTCGGAGAGAACGGTGGTCGAGAGCGCCTGGTGCTCGGCCTTGGCCGTGGCGGCGGAGAGCACGGTGGTGCCCCAGACCCCCGCCTCGGCGACCCGGACGAACAGCTCGGGCTCCCAGCGCAGCCGCCAGGTCTCCCGGAACGTGCCGGTGCTCCCCCGCCCCGTGACCGGCTCGCCCCAGCCGATGGAGAGCAGCCGCAGCCGGTGCAGCAGCCGGCTCCTGGCCGCGTCGTTCTCCTTTCGCAGATCCAGCTCCAGCTCGCGCTCCAGGGCCTCCGGCCTGAGCCGCAGGCTTCGCTGGGACCGGCCCAGGTCGCGCTGCAACGGCACGGCGGGCGCGGCGTCCGGCACCTCCCCGAGAACGTCCCCGACGACGAGCCGGTCCCGGATCAGGTCCAGCGGCACATCGGAGCCGTCGCACATCACCGCCCGGATGGCGTCGGTCGTCTCGGTCAGCCCGGCGAGGGGCCTGCCGCGCATGGCGGCGAGGGTCTCCGCGAGCCGTACGGCCTCGATGACATGGGCCGACGACACCATCCGGTCCTCGTCGCGCAGCAGCCCCGCGACCTTGGTCATCCAGCGCTCGATCGGGCGGTCCTGGGCCCGGAAGAGATGTCCGTACCATCCGGGGGAGTCGATCCCCGCGCCGTACCCGCTGCGGCGGGCCAGTCTGCGGTGTGTCCAGGGCACCCAGGTCATCTCGGCCTTGACCTTGGGCAGGCCCTTGATGAGGGCCTTGTCGGCGGCGATGGTCGTCTTCTCCGCGAGCGCGGGCACATGCCATGCCCCGCAGACGACGGCGACGTCGTCCCCGAACTCCTTGCGCGCGGCCCGCAGCTGGAGCCGCATGTACGCCTCGCGGGCGAGATCCCGCTCGTGTCCCCCGTGGCCGTACACCCCGCGCAGCTCGGCCATGGCCTCCCCGAGCGCGACGAACGGCTCGTAGGCGCCGTGGTCGTGGACGTCGTGGTCGCGGCCCTCCCGTTCGCCCCGATCGCCCTGGTCGTCGCGGTCGTGCCGGTCGTCCCCGTCGCCCTGGTCGGCCGTCTCACCCCGGACCACCCGGTCGTCGCGGCCGTCCGGACCGCCCCGGGCATCGCGGTCCGCCCCGGCCGGCGGGCCGGCCCAGTCGGCTCCGGCGCGCCGGTCTCCCCGCCCGCCGTTCCGACCGGGACGGGCGCCCTGGCCCCGGTGCTCGACCACGTCCTCCCACCATCGCTCGGGATCGTCGTATCCCGCGGCCTCGGCGAGCACGGCGATGGGATCGATCCGCATATCGGTACCGCCCGCTCCCTCGGCACCGTCGCCGGGACCGTCGTCGACGCCGTCCGGCCGCTCGGCGGAACCCGCGGGCGGAGCGTCCCCCTCCGCCGCACCGGGCTCCCACGGGGGCCCGGGTGCGGGCCGCGGCCCGGGGTCCCCGGGGCCCTCTCCCCGGCCGGCCGCCGGAGCCGGCTCGGCCGGGGATGCCTTGTCCTGTGCCGCCAGCGCCAGCGAGAACGCCGCGGGAAGATCGATGAACCGCACCGGAACCCCCCGTCCGAGCGCCCAGCGGATCGCGACCCACTCCGGGGAGAACTCGGCCAGCGGCCAGAACGCGGCCTGGCCCGGGTCGTCCACCGCGTGGGCCAGCAGCGCGACCGGCGGGCGCATCTGCTCGTCCGCCGCGAGCGGGAGCAGCGCGTCGCCCTCGGGCGGGCCCTCGATCAGAACCACGCGCGGGCTCGCCTCTTCCAGTACGGCCCGGACCGCGCGCGCCGAACCGGGGCCGTGGTGGCGGACGCCGAGCAGCAGAGGTCCGGTCATGCGCTCACCTCACGGCAGGCGCGGTAGAAGTCCTTCCAGCCGTCGCGCTCGCGGACCACCGTCTCCAGATACTCCTGCCAGACGACCCGGTCGGCCGCCGGGTCCCGGACGACGGCGCCGAGGATGCCGGCGGCGACGTCGCCCGGCCGGAGCACGCCGTCCCCGAAGTGCGCGGCGAGGGCGAGACCACCCGTGACGACGGAGATCGCCTCCGCCGTGGAGAGCGTGCCGGACGGGGATTTGAGCTTGGTGCGCCCGTCGGCCGAGACCCCGTCGCGCAGCTCCCGGAAGACGGTGACCACCCGGCGGATCTCCTCAAGTCCCTCGGGCACGGCGGGCAGATCGAGCGAGCGCCCGATCTGGTCGACGCGCCGGGAAACGATGTCGACCTCCGCGTCGGGCGTGGCGGGCAGCGGCAGCACCACGGTGTTGAACCGGCGGCGCAGGGCGCTGGAAAGGTCGTTGACCCCCCGGTCGCGGTCATTGGCGGTGGCGATGAGATTGAAGCCGCGAACCGCCTGCACCTCCTGGCCCAGCTCGGGGATCGGCAGGTTCTTCTCGGACAGGATCGTGATGAGCGTGTCCTGCACGTCGGCGGGGATACGGGTCAGCTCCTCGACCCTCGCCGTCATGCCGTCGGACATGGCGCGCATGACGGGACCGGGCACGAGCGCGTCCCGGCTGGGGCCGTGGGCGAGCAGCTGCGCGTAGTTCCACCCGTAGCGGATCGCCTCTTCCGGGGTGCCCGCCGTGCCCTGCACGAGGAGGGTGGAGTCGCCGCTGACGGCCGCGGCCAGATGCTCGGACACCCAGGTCTTGGCGGTGCCGGGCACGCCGAGCAGCAGCAGCGCGCGGTCGGTGGCGAGGGTGGTGACGGCGACTTCGACGATGCGGCGCGGTCCCACGTACTTCGGGGTGATGACCGTGCCGTCGGGGAGGGCGCCGCCGAGCAGATAGTGGGCGACGGCCCACGGCGACAGCCGCCAGCCGACCGGACGCGGCCGGTCGTCGGCCGCGGCGAGCGCCTTCAACTCGTCGGCGAAGGCGTCCTCGGCGTGCGGTCGCAGTGCCTCCGCGCCGGTTGCGGCTGAGGTTTCGGACATGGTCATGGATCCCCCTCCAGATCGTTCGACTCGTTCGATCCGACGTGGCTTCCACACTGCACCACGCCACTGACAATCGACCGTCTACGCAGGTCAGGTGCCGATCCGGGCCGATTGTCAGTGGTGGCCCGTACGGTCGGTGACATGAATCAGATGGGGGTGCGCTGGACGTCTGAACAGGTGCTGGCACTGGCTCCTGACGACGCATCACGCAGAGCGGGAAACAAACTGGGCTCGGCCGGGCCGTGGTCCGACGCGGGCAGCAGCGGCGCGGGTGCCGTGTGGGGTCTGTGCAAGGGCAGCGGGAGCAAGCCGTATCAGACGGTCGTCGACACGGCGGGCCCGGCGTACAAGTGCAGTTGCCCGAGCCGGAAGTTCCCGTGCAAGCACGCGCTGGGGCTGCTGCTGCTGTGGGCGGCGGACGAGGAAGCGGTGCGGGCGGGCACCGCGCCGGACTGGGTGGACGAGTGGTTGGAGGGGCGTCGCAGGCGGACCGAGAAGGAGCAGACCGGAGCAGGCGAGGGGCAGCCGGCGAGGGCGGCGGACCCCGAGGCGGCCAGGCGCAGGGCGGAGCGCAGGGCCGGGCGGATCACGGCGGGCGCACGAGAGCTGGAGCAGCGCCTGGAGGATCTGGTGCGCGGTGGTCTCGCGTCCGCCGAGCAGTCGGGGTACGGACTGTGGGAGGAGACCGCGGCCCGCATGGTCGACGCGCAGGCGCCGGGACTGGCGGCGCGGGTGCGGGAGTTGGGGGCGATTCCCGGGTCGGGGCCTGGGTGGCCGGTGCGGCTGCTGGAGGAGTGCGCGCTGATCCATCTGCTGGACTCCGCGTGGCTGGGGCTGGAGCGGCTGCCGGAGCCGCTGGCGGCGACGGTCCGCACCCGGGTGGGCCTCACCTCGCCCGCCGAGGGCCCGCCGGTACGGGACCACTGGCTGGTCCTCGCCCAGTACGACTCGTCCGACGGGAAGATCGTCACACGCCGTATATGGGTGTCCGGAAGGGAGTCGGGGCGCATCGCGCTGCTGCTGTCGTTCGGGGCGGCGGGCCGCGCACCGCAGCTGGCGCTGCCCGTGGGGATGTCGATCGACGCCGGGCTGACCCCGTACGCGGGCGCGGGGCAGCTGCGGGCGGACATGGGTGAGCCCTTCGGGCCGCCGGTCCCGGGCGGGAGCGCGCCGCGCGGGGGGCCGGTCGCCGCGGCGCTGGAGGCGTACGGGCTGGCGCTGCGCGACGACCCCTGGCTGGAGAGCTGGCCGGTGACACTGACGGACGTGATACCCGTCCCGGACGTCGGCGGCTGGCAGCTCGCGGACGCGGACGGCGGGAGCGCGCTGCCCGTGGCACCCGCCGCGCTCTCCCGGCCGGGTCTGTGGAAGCTCGCGGCGGTGTCCGGCGGGGGGCCGGTCACCGTGTTCGGGGAGTGCGGGCATCAGGGCGTGACACCGCTGGCGGCCTGGGAGCCCGGCAGCGACGCCGAGACCGTCCCCCTGATCTGAATCCGGGTCCGCGAAGGAGGACGCCATGACCGGCATCACCGACACCTCACCACCCGTGGAGCACACGGCGCACTGGGAAGATCTCGTGACCTCGGCCCTTCTCGGCACGGATCGCCGTACCCCGCCGCCCGGGGTCCTGGCCTCGGGCCGGGACGCTCCGGCCGCGCTGCTGGACGCGGCGGCGGTGCACACCGTGCGGCGCCGGGCGGGGCTGCTGCCCGCTCCGGCCTCCGCCCGCCCGGAGCCCGCGCCCGGGGATCCGCGGCCCCGGCTGCCGGTGGCCGCGCGGCGGCGGCTGGCCCAGCTGCTGGCCGACCGTTCCGCACCCTCGTCGGGCGGCCGGCGGGGTACGGCTCCGGACCTGACCGAGCTGCTGCCGCAGTGGCTGGCCGCCGCCAACGGGCACGGCTATCAGGCCCCGCCGTCGCTGCTTCCCGCCCTGCTGGACGCGGCCCGGGCGAGGACGGATCTGCGACCGTCCGCGCTCGCCTTCGCCGGGGCGCGCGGGCTGTGGCTGGCCCGTTTCAACCCGGAGTGGAAGTTCGCCCTGCGCGGCTCCTCGGGCGGCGGGGTGCTCCTGCCCGACGCCGCCGACGCGGCGGCCGTCCAGCGGCTGTGGGACGAGGGCCTCTTCGCCGAGCGGGTCGCGCTGCTGGGAGCGGTCCGTGCCTATGACGCGGGCCGGGCGCTGGCGCTGCTCGCCGGGACCTGGTCCGGTGAGCGGGCGGAGGACCGGCTGATGTTCCTCGACTCGTTGCGGACGGGGCTGTCGGGCGCGGACGAGCCGTTCCTGGAGCAGGCGCTGGCCGACCGCAGCCGCAATGTCCGTGCCACGGCCGCGGAGCTGCTGTCCGCACTGCCCGACTCCGCGCTCGCCGGACGGATGGCGGCCCGGGCCGCGGCCTGCGTACGGCTGGACCGGGGCGCGCAGGGCACGATGGCCGCCGTGGAGGCGCCGCGGGAGTGCGATGCGGACATGCAGCGAGACGGTGTCGTCGCGGCGCCGCCCACGGGCCGGGGCAAGCGTTCCTGGTGGCTGGGCCAGCTGGTGGAGTCCGCGCCGCTCTCCGTCTGGCCCGAGCACTTCGGGGGGCGTACGGCGGCGGAGATCGTCGCCCTGCCCGTGACCGACGGCTGGGCCGCCGAACTCCACGCGGCCTGGTGCCGGGCCGCGGTGCGCCAGCGGGACGCGGAGTGGTCCCGGGCCCTGCTCGGCGCCCCCGGCACACCGCCCGAGGTGGGCCCCGGCACCTCTTCCCTGGCGGAGCGGGCGAAACTGCTCGCGACGCTTCCCGGGGAGGAGCGGGCGGCATGGGTCGCGGACTTCATAGCGGCCCACGGCCTGTCGGAGGCGTTCCAGCTGCTGGGGGTGTGCGCGGTGCCCTGGGCGGAGCCGCTGGGCCGTTCGGTGGTCGACGCCCTGGACATAGCCCGGGAGGCCGGCAGCTATCCCTGGAGCTTCAGTGGCGTCATGGGCCTGGCCGAGCGCTGTCTCTCCCCCGAGGAGGCCGCCCGCCTCGATCTCCTGACGGCCACCCCCGACGAGACGGAGGGCGCCTCCCCGGGCGCGGGAGCCTACTGGTCGGAGGCGTTCCAGCGCCTGGTCTCCACGCTCCGCCTCCGCGCCGCCATGCACGACGAACTGAGACCGGCCGCCGTGCACGACGGCCCGGGAGAGGCCGCCCCCGCCTGACGCCGGGCTCCCGGGGTGGCACCACCACCCCGGGACCCACCCCGGGAATCGGTGGCCTCGCGCGCCAACCGGGCGGCGCCGGAGGATCGCACGGGCGTCGGGGGCCGGGCCGAGACCGTACGCGTCCCGGGGAGCGGCTTCCTCCGCCCGACCGGGCGCGTCCGCCCTTCAGCCGGCCTCTTCTTCAGCCAGCTTCTCCGCCCTTCCGTCCGGGCCTTTCGGCCCCTTCAGCCGGGCCCGCCACAACCTTCAGGCGGCCTCTCCGCCTTCATCCGGGCGCCTCCGGCTCCCTCCCCCTAGGAGCGGCTGAAGAGAGACCCGCCCGAAGGGCGGAAGGAGACTTCCCCGCGGACTTCTCCCGGCCCCGGGGCGGCGGACACCGTCCTGGGCCAGGAGTAAGGACAGAACCGGGGCCGGGAGAGCCCGGGGCGGGACAGGAGAGAAGCAGCAACAGGAACAGGAAGGGGAGGGAAAGAGGGCGGGGCGGTCAGGCGCCGGCCGGCTGGCGGACGTTCGCGTTGACCCATTCGACGATGGAGGTCGTCGTGGCTCCGGGGGTGAAGATCTCCGCGACCCCCTTCGCCTTCAGGGGCGCGATATCCGCCTCGGGGATGATGCCGCCGCCGAAGACCTTGATGTCCTCCGCGTCACGGTCCTTGAGGAGGTCCAGGACCTTCGCGAAGAGGGTGTTGTGGGCGCCCGAGAGGATGGAGAGCCCGATCGCGTCCGCGTCCTCCTGGATCGCGGTGTCGACGATCTGCTCGGGGGTCTGGTGCAGACCGGTGTAGATGACCTCCATGCCGGCGTCCCGCAAGGCGCGGGCGATCACTTTGGCCCCGCGGTCGTGACCGTCGAGCCCCGGCTTGGCCACTACTACGCGGATAGGACCGGTCACACCCATCTCTGCCTCCACACGACTGACTGCGCCACCAGTGAACGATCGTTATCTACAGCATCCCGCACCTGGCCGTTTCGCGGTGGGCGGGGAGGGGGAAATCACACATGGGACAAGTTCACTGTGCGTCGTTCCCGCACCACGCGACACACCAGTCGCGGCGGGGCGAGCACGAGGGAGCCGCTTCAGGGCCGTTCCACCGGGCCGCCAGCCAGGCGGCACGGCGGTGTGGTTCCCAGGTCGCCGACCCACCGCCGAGCCGTCGGCACCGGGCCGGGGACGAAGGGGCCCATGAGGGCATGCGGGGACGAAGCCGTCTCCGGCGTGCCGTACGGAGGTCGGCCCATGAAGGTTCTGCCCTTCCTTCCCCCGAGTCTGAACCCCATGGGCATGCTCACCGCAAGCCTGGAGACCGTGCGCAGACTGGGGAACGTATGCGATCTGCGCGTTCCGACCGTGGTGCTGCGCGCCACCGCCCTTGAGCTGGCGATCCTCGCCGGGCATGTGCTGCTCTACCCCTCCGGCCTCACCCAGGAGCGCCCGGGCGCGGACCTCGCGCAGGACCCCGGCCCGCCCGGGGCCGCCGGCACACCGCGTCCCCCGGACGCCGCCCGGACCCCCGGCAGCCCCCGGAAACGTGACCGGGGCCAGGGCGGGGACCAGCGCGCGGCCTCGGACCGGAAGCAGGCCGCGGACCGGGGGCCGTCCCAGGACCGGGACCCCGTCCAGGACCGGAGCGCGGCCGAAGCCGTGCCCCCTCCTCCCCCAGGAAGCGGCGCCCCCGACGCCCGGAAGCTGAAGGCCGCGCCTCCCCGGGCACGCGGCCCGGAGACCGGGATCGCCGAGCCCACTCCCCTGCCCGTCCCCCTGGCCGCCGACGGCCACCCCGGCCATCCGCCCGTGGTCCTCCTGCACGGCTTCGTCGACAACCGTTCCGTGTTCGTACTGCTCCGCCGCTCCCTCTCCCGTCACGGCTGGCGCCATCTGGAGTGCCTGAACTACTCCCCCCTCACCTGCGACATCCGGGCCGCCGCCGAGTTGCTCGGGCGGCATATCGAGGAGATCTGCGCCCGCACCGGGCGCAGCGAGGTGGACATCGTCGGACACAGCCTGGGCGGCCTGATCGCCCGCTACTACGCGCAGTGCCTCGGCGGTGACCTTCGGGTGCGTACGGTCGTCACCCTCGGCACCCCCCACTCCGGCACCACCGTCGCCCCACTCGCGAGCGCGCACCCGATCGTGCGCCAGATGCGCCCCGACTCGGATGTGATCGAGGAGCTGCGCGGGCCCGCCCCCGGCTGCCGGACCCGGTTCGTGAGTTTCTGGAGCGATCTGGACCAGTTGATGACCCCGGTGGAGACCGCACGTGTCGAGCACCCCGACCTGATCACGGAAAATGTGCAGGTCAGCGGCATCGGACATCTTGCCCTGCCGGTCCATCCGGCGGTCGCGGCCCGGATCCGGCAGTGCCTGGAGGGCAGCGAGTCCGAGACGGGCACTCCGGGAGCCGTCTCGGTCGCCTGACGCACGCCCGGACACCCGGCCGCCGAGCCCCCGATGGCCCTTCGCCCCGCCAAGGCGCGCCCCTGAACCTCACCTCAGGTAACAGGATGTCGAACGTATTTCGAACGTAGGGCCAAAGCTCTTCCTCCGGCCCCCGAAAGACGCTCGAATGCCCGTTTCCTGACCGCCCAAAACCAGGGGAAGATTGTCGCCGTCGCATACCGCCGGGTACAGTCGCCGCCACTGGTTCCCCTCTGGGACCCGTCTGCTCCATGGCCCCAGATCCAGAGGTCCTGCTGCCGAGGCGAGAGAGAAGTTGGTGAACGACCAGCACGCCCACGCCGGGTACGTCGGCCACGACCAGTACCCCCCAGGCAGCTTTGACACCGACCCGCTTTTCGGTGCCCTTCCCGACGGTCCGGGTGGCTACGAGACCGGTCACAGCGGTCAGTACGACTCCACTCAGTGGGACACCGGCTCGCCCTGTGCCACCACCGCCGGTTACGGCGTGTACACGGAGTCCCCGGCGGTCCAGCAGACCCCGCCGTCACAGCAGACGCAGCAGACACCGCAGTTCGTTCCGTACGACGCGACGGGCCAGTGGGACGCCACCGCCTGGTGCCCGCCCGCCGCGACCGGGGAGTTCGGGACCGGAGAGTTCAGTACCGGGGAGTTCGAGGCCGGTCGGCTCGACAGCGGGCAGTTCGAGACCTCCGCCGCCGCCCTCGCGTACGACACCACCGGCCAGTGGGCGGCGCCCGCCTTCGCGACCGGGGAGTTCGGCACCGGGCAGTTCAGCACGGGGCAGTTCGAGACAGACCGGTTCGAGGCCGATGCCGCCACCGGCTGGGACACGGCGGGTGTCGAGCCGCTCCCCCTCGTACCGCAGCAGTACGTGCCCGAGCAGGAGTTCACCGAATACCGCGGAACCGGCGACTTCAACGCCGAGTTCACCCCGGTCGCGCAGGAATTCGGCGGCACCCAGGAGTTCCGCCCCGAGCCGATGCAGGAACGCGCGCAGCAGCTCGGCACGGAAGCGCCCGAGTACGCCGAGGTCCCCGACTACGCGGACCTCCCCGAGTACACGGCGACACCCGAGTACGGAACGGCCGACTACGGGACCCGCGCCCCCGGACACCCCTCCTACGAGAGCGACCTCGACGGCGGCGACACCGGCTCCGCCCCGGACAGCGCCTCCCTCACGGACACCGAAGCCACCGGAACAACGGGTGCGGGGCCGAGCGACCCCGGTACGGGACTCGACCCGGAATCCGGCTTCCACGACGGCCCCGACGCCGCACCGGAAGCGGACCCCGAACCGGAACCGGAGCCCATCAGGGCGGCTACCCCCGTCACCCCCCGCCCGGTGCGCCGCGCGGGCGGCGGAGCCCGCGGCCGTCGCCGTACTCCCGCGAAGCGCTCCGCACTTCTCACCGTCGCCGTCCCCTCCGCCTGTGTCATGGGCGTCGCGGGCATCGCCGCCGCCTCCGTCGGCGGCATGGGCGGCGAGAGGCCCAAGGAAGACACCACCAAGCTGGCCGCCGCCGACGCCTCCTCCGTCAAGGAGGTCGCCGCGAACAGCAAGATGGACACCCAGCTCGCCGCACTGAGCGCCGAGGCCCGTGACTTCGGCGACCGCGCCTCCCGCACCCAGGAGCGCATCGACCTGAAGGCGCGCCAGGAGGCGGAGCGCCAGAAGCGCGAGGAAGAGGCCAAGCGGCGCGAGGCCCTGCGGCCCAAGTTCGCGCTCCCGGTGAAGCAGAAGGGCCTCAGTACTTACTACGGCCAGTCCGGCGTCAACTGGATGGCCCTGCACACGGGCATCGACTTCCCGGTGGCCTACGGCTCCGAGGTCATGGCGGCGACCGACGGCACCGTCCGTACCCAGTTCAACAGCGCGTACGGCAACATGGTCATCGTGACCGCGCCCGACGGCACCGAGACCTGGTACTGCCATCTGTCGAGCGCCAAGGTCCGCTCCGGCAAGGTGAAGGCCGGTGACGTCATCGCGTACTCCGGCAACTCCGGCAACTCCACCGGCCCCCACCTCCACTTCGAGGTCCGGCCCGGCGGGGGCTCCACGATCAACCCCCTGACGTGGCTGCAGAGCCACGGCCTCAACCCGATCTGATCGAGCGCCGCACCACCCACCCGGTCGCGGGTCGCCGCCACGGGCTGCCCGAACCCCGGCGAGGGCAACACCCGCGCGCGGCCGTCGCCGGGACACACCCGCCCGGCGCCACCGCCATCGCCGGGGGACCCGCGACGGCCCCCTCACCCCGAGCCGACGGCTCCCACCCGGACCGGATCACGCGGGCGCACCCCCGCACGGGACTTCGGCCGGACCGGATCAGCGGGTCCCGGACCAGCCGCTCCCGCCGGGACCCGGATCAGCTGCCCGCAGCGGTCAGAGCTTCTCGACCGGCGCGTACCTCAGCAGGAGCCGCTTCGGCTTGGCGCCGCCGAAGTCGATGACCGCCTCCGCGGTCTCCGCCATTCCCGACACCTCGACGACGGTCCCCAGCCCGAACTGGTCGTGCGTCACACGGTCGCCGACCGCGAGGGAGATCACCGGCTTGTCGGACGCCCCGCGCCGGGTGGCGAACCCGGTGGCGCCGGACGTGCCCGAGCGCCGCGACGACGGCATCGACGGCAGACGCGAGCCGATACCCGCCGTGGGGCCCGCGGGCGCGGCCATCGGGCCCGTGCGCTTCCACTCCAGATGCCGTCCCGGGATCTCCTCAAGGAAGCGGGACGGCGGGTTGTACGAGGGCTGGCCCCAGGCGCTCCGCATCGACGACCGGGTCAGATACAGCCGCTCACGCGCGCGTGTGATGCCGACGTACGCGAGCCGGCGCTCCTCCTCCAGCTCCTTCGTCTGGCCGAGGGCACGCATGTGCGGGAAGACGCCGTCCTCCATGCCGGTCAGGAACACCACGGGGAATTCGAGGCCCTTGGCGGTGTGCAGGGTCATCAGGGTGATGACACCGGAGCCCTCCTCGTCCTCGTCCGGGATCTGGTCGGAGTCGGCGACGAGCGCGACCTGCTCCAGGAACTCGGCGAGGGTGCCGGCGCCCTCCTCCTCGCCGCGCGCCTGCTCGAACTCCAGGGCCACCGCCGCCAGTTCCTGGAGGTTCTCGATCCGGGTCTCGTCCTGCGGGTCGGTCGACGCCTGGAGCTCGGCGAGATAGCCGGTGCGCTCCAGGACGGCCTCCAGGACCACGGCGGGTCCCGCGCCGGACTCGACGATCGTCCGCAGGTCCTCCATCAGCACGTTGAACCGCTTGACCGCGTTCGCGGAGCGGGCCGCCATGCCGTACGCCTCGTCCACGCGCCGCAGCGCCTGCGGGAAGGTGATCTTCTCGCGCAGCGCGAGCGCGTCGATCATCGCCTCCGCGCGGTCGCCGATACCGCGCTTGGGCACATTGAGGATGCGGCGCAGCGGGACGTTGTCCTCGGGGTTGGCCAGGACGCGCAGATAGGCGAGAACGTCCCGGACCTCCTTGCGCTCGTAGAAGCGGACACCGCCGACGACCTTGTACGGCAGGCCGACGCGGATGAAGATCTCCTCGAAGACACGGGACTGGGCGTTCGTACGGTAGAAGACGGCGACGTCGCCCGCCTTCGCGTCGCCCGCGTCGGTGAGCCGGTCGATCTCGTCGGCGACGAACTGGGCCTCGTCGTGCTCGGTGTCGGCGACATAGCCGGTGATCTGCGCGCCCGCGCCCGCGTTGGTCCACAGGTTCTTGGGGCGGCGGCTCTCATTGCGCTCGATGACGGCGTTGGCGGCGGACAGGATCGTCTGTGTGGAGCGGTAGTTCTGCTCCAGCAGGATGGTCGTCGCCTCGGGGTAGTCCTCCTCGAACTGGAGGATGTTCCGGATGGTCGCGCCGCGGAAGGCGTAGATCGACTGGTCGGCGTCGCCGACGACACACAGCTCGGCGGGCGGCAGATCCTCGTATCCGGTGCCCACCAGTTCGCGTACGAGCGTGTACTGGGCGTGGTTGGTGTCCTGGTACTCGTCGACGAGGACATGGCGGAAGCGCCGCCGGTAGTGCTCGGCGACGTCCGGGAACGCCTGGAGGAGATGGACGGTCGTCATGATGATGTCGTCGAAGTCCAGGGCATTGGCCTCACGCAGCCGCGCCTGGTACATCCGGTACGCCTCGGCGAGCGTCTTCTCGAAGCCGCCCCCGGACCCGCCGGCCTGGTCGCTGAAGGTCTCCTCGTCGATCAGCTCGTTCTTCAGATTCGAGATCTGGGCGCTGAAGGACTTCGGCGGGAACTTCTTGGGATCGAGGTCGAGATCGCGGCAGACCAGGGCCATCAGCCGCTTGGAGTCGGCCGCGTCGTAGATCGAGAACGACGAGGTGAAGCCCAGTTTCTTGGACTCGCGGCGCAGGATGCGGACGCAGGCGCTGTGGAAGGTCGAGACCCACATCGCGTTGGCCCGCGGGCCGACGAGCTGCTCGACGCGCTCCTTCATCTCACCGGCGGCCTTGTTGGTGAAGGTGATCGCCAGTATCTGCCCGGGGTGGACGCGGCGGGTCGCGAGGAGATGGGCGATCCGGTGGGTCAGCACCCGGGTCTTGCCCGATCCGGCCCCGGCGACGATGAGCAGGGGGGAGCCGGTGTGCACGACGGCGGCGCGCTGCTGCTCGTTCAGCCCGTCGAGCAGGGCTTCGGGGTCCACGACCGTCCGGGGCGCGCCGTCACGGTGGTACGCGTCCCGGGCGGGGGGCACGTCAAATGCGCCCTGGAAGAGATCGTCCGGAATCTCCTCCCGGGCCCGGCCCTCGGGACCTTCGTGGTCCTCGGGCGGCGGCGGGGGCTCCTCCGGGGTGCGCTGGAGGTTCGCCAGGAAGTCTTCGTCAAAGAGGCTGCTCATCGCTCTCCGAGTTTATGCCTCGGCACTGACAGCCCGCCGCCGCATCCGGCCGACGGGGCGGCCGGGAGGCGTACGGACGCGGTGATCACACCGATTCGGCCCGGTCGTTGCGTACTGTACGCACCCGGCGACCGTGCGGATACGGACGGGGCGCCTCGGCTCCGGTGAGGCACGGCGGCCCGGCGGCGGGCTCCGGCGCCGTGCCCGGGGCGGGACCCGGGCTCCGGTGAGCGATTCCGGGGCGCGTCCGCGCCGGTGGCCGGGCCGTCACGAGGATACGGCTGTCGCACCGA
This sequence comes from Streptomyces sp. NPDC004609, assembly GCF_042873655.1. NCBI lineage: Bacteria > Bacillati > Actinomycetota > Actinomycetes > Kitasatosporales > Streptomycetaceae > Streptomyces > Streptomyces sp. NPDC004609. The sequence goes on from NZ_JBIALS010000008.1 coordinate 283,137, forward strand.
CGGTGACCTGCCGTGACCTGCCGCGATCGCGTCACGGCGCGGGTTCCCGGGGTGCGGCCGGCTGTCGCGGGGACGCGGTTCCGGCAGCCGTCGCCCGCGCACCGCGGGTGGCCGAGCGACCTCTTTCGGTCATGGGCCGAGGCCGCCGCGTCCCGCCCTCCTCCGCGCCAAGGTCACGGAAATGTATCGGGCATATCGAACATCGACCTTCACAGGGGCCACACCGTTGGCTAGCGTGCTCGATCAGGCGGCCCGTACCCCCACGGCGATCCACGCCAAGCGGGCGGCCACGTCGAATTCGGGCTTTCCTGACGGAAGTTCGAAACCGGGGACCCACCATGCACAACCGGGGTGAATCGGACTGGCCTGAAACGACCGGCCCGTAGGGCGACCTTCCGTTCCGCCCGAACCCGACAGCTAACCCGGTAGGCGGTCAACGGAAGAAGGAGATGCCAGACCTTGGCGTCGCATCGCAAGCCCCGAAGTCTTACCGCGAAACCCCTGACGGCCGCCGGTATCACCAGCGCGGCACTCGCCTCCGTCGGCCTGCTGTCGGCGGGGAACGCCTCCGCCGCGCCGGGCGCGCCGGAGCCGAAGCCCTCCGTCGAGGAGGTGCAGAAGAAGGTCGACGATCTGTACCGGCAGGCCGGTACCGCGACTCAGGAGTTCAACAGGGCCAAGGAGGCCACGGCCGAGAAACAGCGGCAGGTGGATGGGCTCCTCGACGACGCGGCGCAGCGCGCGGACGAACTGAACGAGTCCCGCCGGACGCTCGGCTCCTACGCCGCGGCCCAGTACCGCACGGGCGCGGTCGGGCCTTGACCCCGAATCCTGAACACACGAGAAACTGGATCCTGAGGATCTGAGAACGGACATCTCGTGGTCATGAAGAACTACCCGCCGGAGTT